>JBDSRF010000082.1:0-53332 GCA_039929445.1 Arachnia sp.
CGGTGACTGCAGGGGTCCGCCCCCTGATGCCCCACCCGCCACACTCTCCACCTCATTCGAAAGGTAAAGATCATGAGCTCCACCATTCCCCACACATTCCCTCCCACAGGCAGCCCGCCTCGCGGCCCCACCCCGGGCGGATCGGCGCCGCCCCCGACACGGACAATGCTGCCGGGCCACGTCATCGCACTGGTCCTGGGCTGCCTCATGCTCATCCCCGGCCTGGGCCTCCTGGTCGGCGGTGGCAGCTTGGCCATCGCCTACGGAATGGGCACCGGCGGCGGCTACATCCAAGAAAGTCCCATAGGACTGAACACCCGAACGGCCGCACTCACCGCCGGTGACCTCGTGGTCATCAACGACATGCAGTCACCATCGTGGCTGGTCGACGCACTGAAAGCTGACATCCGGCTAACCGTGACGCCCGCACCCGATAACGGGCCCATCTTCGTCGGCATCGGAGAATCGGGCGACGTCAACGCCTACCTTGCCTCCATCGCACACGAACAGATCGTCGGGTACCGCGACGGCACGCCGATCACCACGACCAAGCCCGGCAACGCCACAGCCCCGCCGCCCGCCACGCAAGACATCTGGAGCACCCAAGCCACCGGCGTCGGCGCCCAAGAACTGAACTGGACCGTCACCGACGGCTCTGACTCCATCGTGGTCATGAACGCAGACGGCTCACCCGGCGTCAACGCCACCGCAACAGCCGGTCTGCGCGCCGGGATCGTGCTGCCGCTCGCCCTGACCCTGCTCGGCGTCGGTCTGCTGATGACTGCCGGTGGAGTCGTGCTGATCGCCTGGGCCAGCCGACGCCGGCCAGGTCTCTACGACACCAGCTCCACCGCCCTTGACGCTGCCCCCGCAGGCGCGGTCAACCCGTTCACCGCCGGCTACCCGGTCGCCCTGACAGCGCACCTTGATCCGCAGTTGTCGAGGTGGCAGTGGCTGATCAAGTGGTTCCTCGCCATCCCGCACCTGCTCGTCCTGGTGGTGCTCTGGCCCGTCTTCGTCGTACTGACCATGATCGCCGGAGTCGCGATCCTGTTCACCGGCCGATACCCGCGAGCCCTGTTCGATGTCAACCTCTCGATCCTGCGGTACTCGTGGCGAGTGTCCTACTACGCGACTCACGGCGGCATCGGTACTGATCGGTACCCGCCCTTCAGCGGTGGCCCGGTCCCGGACTATCCGGCGACGCTGAACATCGCCTACCCGGAGCGGCTGTCCCGCGGCCTGGTCCTGGTCAAATGGTGGCTCCTGGCCCTCCCGCACTACCTCGTCGTCGCATTGCTCATCGGAAGCGTGGCATACCAAACCGCGCTCCGCGATTACTGGTTCGGCGGCAACCATCTCAGCGGTGTGCTGACCACAGGCGGCCTCCTCGGCCTCCTCGTGGTGGTAGCCGGTGTCCTGTTGCTGATCACCGGCGCCTACCCGAGGGGATTGTTCGCGCTCATCATCGGCTGCAACCGATGGATCTACCGCGTCATCGCCTACGCAGCTCTGATGACCGACCACTACCCCCCGTTCCGCCTCGACCAAGGAGGATCCGAACCCGTTCGCCCCATGGTTCCGACAGGACCGACACTGCCGCCCACGGACGCGGCCACCGACGATTCCGAGGTGCGCATCCCGGAACTGGTGAGCCATGGGGGCTGACCCTGACGCCCGCAGCAGACAAACGACCCTCACTGGCGGCGCGCTGGAAGGCGCACCGCCAGGCGGGCAGGACCTGTACGAGGTCACTGTTCGCTCCAATCCATCTACGAAGGAGCACGCGATGTCCACCCAACGTTTCCGAGCGATCATCTACTGGTTGCTGTTTTCCGTGGCCGCCTTCAACGCGTTGTCGGCAATCGGCGGCGGGATCGGCATGATCGTGGCCGATGGCCTGTCCATGCCCAAGTCCTTGCTGGCCGACACACCGTTCACGACCTTCACCATTCCAGGTCTGATCCTGTTGGTCGTCGTTGGCGGCACACAGCTGGCGTCCGCCGTGCTGCTCGTGAAAAGGCGTGCGTCAGCGTTGCTGTGGTCGGCGGTGGCCGGTTTCGGGATCCTGATCTGGACCATCTCCGAGATCGGACTCATCCACGCGCTCACCTACGCACAGACGATCTACGTCGTCTCCGGACTGCTCCAGCTCGTCCTGGTCTTCGCACTGCTAGGAATAGCGCAATGGCTGCCCCGAAAACAGCCCCTGATGCCACGCCGGACCCAGACAATAAGCAAGACCGCCGCAGTGCCATCGCCAACGTCTGTCAACAGCCGATGACCAGACCAGTCCGTATCGGACACAAGACCGCATCCAACGCGCCTCCGGCTCAACGACAACCGCCCCCCCAATGCCCAATGTGACGCCAGGAGCCGCAGCAGCAACCGGCCGAGGGCTGGCCGTTACACCGCAGGTGAGAGCAGGCGATGTGCCAGGACTAAGTGCCAGCTCTCGCAAGCTCGGGACTGTGTCCGCGTCCGTAACGGTGGTTCTGAGCCCGGCCTACGCCATCCCACTCACGGCTGGGTTGCTGTCACTACCATCCCCGGACGCACCCATCGACGAGCGGTGGTTCGCGATGATGGAAATCAACATCATTCTCACCATGCCAGCGATGATCGGACTCATGATCGCGGTGCACGCCTGGGCCCCACCCGACAAGAAGGTGCTCGGTGTGGTCATCGACGTAAGTACCGCACTGTTGCACGCAAGACGCACGACGAGGTGAAAGTTAATGGACGTGCGGAAACAATACGTAGTCAGAGCCATATTGGGAGGTGCCGAAGAAGGGACTTGAACCCTCACGCCCGAAGGCACAGGATCCTAAATCCTGCGTGTCTACCAATTCCACCACTTCGGCTGGCTAGCGCAAGGAGTCTAACAGCGGCCCGCTGGTGGCCGCCTCCGCTGCCCCGCTGGGGCCAAACCGAGGCCACGCCGGGGCTCCGATGGGGCCCCGCCTGGCGCCCGCCAATCAACTTTGGAGGTTTATTCGTCAACTGTTGGCATCGCGGTTGATTCCCCGCTATGGTTTCGGCTACAGGATCACTTCGGCGAATTGCCGAGCAGTCTTGAAACGAATCGTTCCGGCCGGCCAGGTCGGTCCTTCTGGGGGGAAGGTCGACATGGAGCTACTGGCTCACGTATCCGGGGCAGCGCACAAAATGCGTTGTCGTGCGGCTTTGGTCGCAGCTGGGACGATGCTCATCACGGTGAGCGGAACGCCGTCGGGGCTGGCTGAAGAGCCGGCCCCGACGGCACCCGTGAGTGCAGGGAACAATGCCAGCGACGGCAATTCACTGACAATATTCAGCACCATTACCGGCTCCCATGTGACCACAAATGCCTGGTCCATTGTTTCCACGCCGAAGAATGCCCGAGTCAGCCTGCGCGCTGCAGGACCGACGAGCGCCGAGTACGTGGTGGAGGTCACCCACCGCGGTCGTATCCTCACCTCCTCCGACGTCCGGGGCACCATCACCGTGACCAACCCGGGGCCAGCGTCACGCGTGGCCACCGTGAGCGACACCTTCGCCGGTATTACCTGCGTGGTGGCCGACGGTCTGGAAAGGACCATCCCCGCTACGGGCAGCGTGGACTTCGCCTTCACCTGCGAGCCCAGCGACGGCTTTCAGGCCAGCGACACCGACAGCAACGTCGCAGCGGTGACCTGGTCGGATGACGAAACCCAGCGCACAGCTTCCACGACCGCCGAGGAAATCGGCTGGGACGGCCTGTACCTGCACAACACGGTGGACGTCTACGACATGGACGGCGATGAACTCTCCGTCCTCGGGTCCCTGCGCGTGACCTCCGACGGCGCCCTAAAACTCATGACGCCGGAATCGGGAACCCTGCAGGGCCGGACCGCCCGTTTCGCCTACACGGCGCAGCTTGAGGGACGGCCGGGGACCTGCACGCCCTACAACACCACCGCTGTGGTGGCGGGCGACGAGGGCAAGGTGGTGGCGTCCGACGACGCCTCGGTGCAGGTGTGCGCCTCCTCCCCCAGCCCCGGACTGCCCCACACCGGAAACTAGGGCAACGGCGGCAGCTCCGGTTGGGGCTGCAGGTCGGGGTCCTCGGTGGAAAACGTGCGTACCGGACCCGGTCCGGACTCCCGCGTCTCGAAGCGGACGGTAACGCGCCCCAGCCCCGAGCCCCACACCCACCCCCGCCCGAAGTCAGGATGCTCAACGTCTGCGCCGGGAAACCACCCGCTGCCGCGCACCCCCGAGGAATCCACCTCACTCGTGGTCAACGTCTGCTCCGGCGCGGGTGCTGCATCCTCGAAAAGCTGTTCCTGCGCCGATTGCACGAAATTCGACGCACCCACCCCCAACAGTCTGACCCCGGGCCGCACGTCCACCTCGGAGAGAAGTTCGATGGCGATCGCGGCGATCGCCTCCTCCCTGTCGGTGGCCCCACCCAGCGAACGCGCCTTGGACACCGTCGTGAAGTCAGCCATCCTCACCTTGATGCCGATCGTGCGCGCAAAGACACCCGTGGCCCGGATCCGTTTGGCTACGTGTGCGGCGTCCCGGCGGAGGATGCCCTCCAGCGCTGTCCGGTCCTTGAGGTCGGTGGGGAAGGTGTCCTCCGTGGAGATGGACTTGGCCTCGCGCTCCCCCTGCACCCGACGTTCATCCCGCGCGAACGCCAGCCCCGCCAACGCCTCCCCCGACGCCCGCCCCAACTCGCGGACGAGCTCGTCGCGGCTGGCACGGCGAAGATCCGCCACGCTGTGCATGCCGATGGCCTGCAG
This sequence comes from Arachnia sp., assembly GCA_039929445.1. Lineage (GTDB taxonomy): Bacteria > Actinomycetota > Actinomycetes > Propionibacteriales > Propionibacteriaceae > Arachnia. The sequence continues at coordinate 4,770 of JBDSRF010000082.1, forward strand.
GCGGGCCTCCGTCACGGGCCCCACGCCCGGGATCGCACGCACGGGCAGATCCACGATGAATCCCAACTCGTCGCCGGGTGCGATGATCCTGGCGCCGTCGGGTTTGGCCGCCTCGGAGGCCACCTTGGCCACAAACTTACTGGACGCCACCCCGACGGATGCCGTCAGTCCCCCGGTCCTGCGGGTGAGTTCCGCCCGGAGCTCCGCGACATTCTGATCGATCAGCGCAGGGTCCCAGGGGCTGAGAGCCAGGTCCACGAACGCCTCGTCCAGGCTGAGGGGCTCGACGGCCGGCGACACCTCCGACAGGAGTTGCATCACCACTTTCGAGGACTGCCTGTACGCCTCGAAGCGTCCACCCAGGAACGCGGCGTGGGGGCATTTTCGGCGGGCTTCGGTTCCGGGCATGGCGGAGCGCACGCCGAAGACGCGTGCCTCGTAGCTGGCGGTGGCCACGACGCCGCGGGGTCCGGCGCCGCCGACCACCACGGGCTTGCCCCGAAGGCTGGGTTTGTCGCGTTGCTCAACGGCGGCGAAGAACGCGTCCAGGTCCAGGTGCAAAATGGTGGCCGCGGAACGCATGCTGCCGAGGCTACCTCGACGCCAACCAGGCACCCGCCTCCTCGACGGTGTCAACGAGGGCGATGGCCTTGCCCATGGGCCTGTCCCGGGCCAGCGATTGGAGAAGCGGCCACGCCGGCAGCATCCGACCCCACTGCTCACTGCCGACAAGCACCAGCGGGGTGATGGCGGCGGGGTCAGTTGCGTAGTAGTTGGCGGTAACCGCCTGAAACAGTTCCTGCACGGTGCCCGCGGCACCCGGCAGGAAGATCAGGCCACCCCTGCAGAGCTCCAGGAGGGTGGCTTCCCGCACGGCGTTGGAACAATATTTCGCGATCCGGGTGGCGAAGACGTTCGGCGGTTCATGGCCGTAGAACCAGGTGGGGACCCCGAGGGTGTCCGCGCCGCCCGCGAACCGTGCCTTCACCTCGAAGGCCACCCGTACCCAGGCGTCGATGGAGGGCCGGAAGCTGGGCACGGCGCCCAGCATCTCCAGCGCCTCGCCGAGCGCACCCTCACCGTGGGGCGAAAGGCGGGCGCCCAGGTTGGCCGCCTCCATGGCGCCGGGGCCGCCGCCCGAGGCCACGAGGAAGCCGCCGCGGGCCAGAGCCATGCCCAGGGCGGCCGTGGTCGCGTACGCATGCGATCCGCGCTCCACGGCGTGGCCTCCCATGATGCCAACGACGCGCGGCCGGTCCGGACGCGACAGGTAATCCTGCAGCGCGTCGGAGATGGCGTGGTCGTGCAGCGCGGCCGCCAGGGTCCTCTCCAGCGACGGCATGCCACCGTCGGTTCGGGTCCAGGCGTAGGCACGGGCGTCGAAGCTGTCGGCGTAGGTGCCATCGGGCAGCGTGTCATAGAGGTTGATGGCGCGGTACAGCGACGCCCGGTAGGGGTTGAGCGGCGAGTCGGGAATCCTGGGGAACAGCAGCGCGCCCCGGGAGCGAAGGTCCTCCTCGGCTGCGGCCGTGAGGTAGCAGCCCATGAACATTGCCGCGTCCACCCGGCACAGGGCCAGCACATGCTCTCGTGCCCGCAGGTCGACAGACTGCACCACGGCGCGGGCGAGGTCGTGGCCCAGTGCGACGGCGGCGTCGAACTGGGCGAGGGTCTCGATCTCCCGCGACACGTGGTCAGCCCGGATCACTGCGGCGTGGGCCGGTACTGGACGAAGTCGAAACCGCCATGCGGTTCCCGGGAGATTTCGGTCCATTCCCGCACCCGGACCAGTGGGAAAGTGGTGTCGCCCTCCGGGGACTGGTGCACGTGCGTGATGTCCAGCTCCGTGAGGTAGGGCCACGCGGCGCGGTAGATCTCCCCGCCGCCACCGACGTAACACACCTTCTCCGGTGTCCGTCCGGCAAGTTCCAGGGCCTCCTCGATGGAGTGCGCCACCTCGACGCCCTCGTCGCTCCACGCCTGGTCGCGGGTCACGACGATGACGCGCCGGTTCGGCAGCACTCGCCCGATCCCTTCGTGGGTGCGCCGGCCGAGGACCAGCGTGTTGCCCGTGGTGACCGCCTTGAACCGCTTGAAGTCCTCGGGAATGTGCCACACCATGTCATCGGCATCCCCGATGACCCCGTTGTCAGCCACGCCAGCGATGGCGACGATCCTCATCCCATCCTCCAGTTCAGACGGCCACGGGGGCCTTGATGGGCGGGGCGGGGTGGTAGTCCCGCACCGCGATGTCGTCGAGCGTGAAGGCGTCGATGGCTGTGACATCCGGGTTCACCCAGAGGGTGGGCAGGGCGCCGGGCGTCCGCGACAACTGCTCGGCCACCTGCGTGTGGTGGTTGGAGTAGATGTGGGCGTCCCCCAGCGTGTGCACGAAATCGCCCACGTCGAGGTCACAGACCTGGGCCACGAGATGCGTCAGCAGCGCGTAGCTGGCGATGTTGAACGGCACGCCCAGGAACACATCGGCCGAGCGCTGGTACAGCTGGCAGCTGAGCCGCCCCCTGCCGCCGGCGACGGGGGTGACGTAGAACTGGAAAAGGGTGTGGCATGGGGGCAACGCCATGTCGTCGATGTCCGCCACGTTCCAGGCCGACACGATGTGGCGGCGGGAATCCGGGTTGGTGCGCAGGGCCTCAATGACGTCGGCGAGCTGGTCGACGTGGCGCCCGTCGGGGGTGGGCCAGGAGCGCCACTGCCTTCCGTAGACGGGCCCGAGGTCGCCGTTGGTGTCTGCCCACTCGTCCCAGATGGAGATCCTGTTCTGGTGCAGCCATGCAATGTTGGTGTCCCCACGCAGAAACCACAGCAGCTCACCGAAGACGCTGCGGGTGTGGACCTTCTTGGTGGTCAGCAGCGGGAAGCCGTCGCGCAGGTCGAAGCGCATCTGGTGGCCGAAGATGCTGCGCGTGCCCGTCCCGGTGCGGTCGGACTTGTCCACGCCCTCGTCGAGGATGCGGTGGAGCAGGTCAAGGTACTGCTGCACCTCAGCCCTCCTTCAACCACTCGACGAAGGCCCGGACCGCCTGGCCGCGGTGGCTGATGGCGTCCTTGTCCTCGGCGGCCATCTCCGCGGTGGTCTGGTCGTGCCCGTCGGGGACGAACACGGGGTCGTAGCCAAATCCGTTGGCGCCGCGCGGCCCGGTGGCGATGTGACCGGGCATTTCACCGCGGAACACCCGACGCTTGCCGCCGGGCGTGACGTGGGCGAGGGCGCAGATGAACTGCGCGCCGCGGCGGTCCGCGGGCACGCCGTCGAGTTGGGCCACGAGCAGCTCCAGGTTGGCGTCGTCGTCGCAGGCAGGACCCGCCCAGCGGGCCGAGCGCACGCCGGGCATGCCGTTGAGTTCGTCGACGGCGACACCCGAGTCGTCCGCGATGGCCTCAAGTCCCGTGTGGGTGGCCGCCGCGGTCGCCTTGATGAAGGCGTTGCCCTCGAACGTCTTCTCCGTCTCTGCGGGCTCCGGCTGGGGCGGGAAGTCCCCCAGACCCAGGATCTCGACGTCCACCCCGGCGGCCTGGACGACGCGGCGCAGTTCCACGAGCTTCTTGGGGTTGCGGGTGGCGAGCACGATGCGTCGCGTCATGACAGGAGAGCCTTCTTCTGGATGTCGGTGAGGTCGCGGCAGCCCTGCGCGCCCAGGTCGAGGAGCACGTCGAGGTCCGCGCGGCTGAACGGCTTGCCCTCGGCGGTGCCCTGCACCTCGATGTACTCACCGGAACCCGTCATGACGATGTTCATGTCCGTACCCGCCGTCGAGTCCTCCTCGTAGGCGAGGTCCAGGAGCGGGACGCCGCCGACGAACCCCACCGAGACGGCGGAGACGGAGTCGATGAGCGGCTCACCCTTCAGGCGTCCGAGTCCCCGGAGGTGGGAGACGGCGTCGGCCAGGGCAACATAGGCGCCCGTGATGGCTGCGGTGCGGGTGCCGCCGTCGGCCTGCAGGACGTCGCAGTCCAGCACGATGGTGTTCTCCCCCAGGGCCTTGTAGTCGATGACGGCGCGCAGGGACCGGCCGATGAGGCGGGAGATCTCGTGGGTGCGACCGCCGATGCGGCCGCGGACTGATTCCCGGTCGGACCGCGTGTGGGTGGCGCGCGGCAGCATCGAGTACTCCGCCGTCACCCAGCCGAGCCCGGAGTCCTTGCGCCACCGCGGCACGCCGGTGGTGACGCTGGCGGCCACCAGAACGCGGGTCTTGCCGTACTCAACGAGAACGGAACCCTCCGCATGGTCCAGCCAGTGGCGGGTGATGCCAATGGGGCGCAGTTGGTCGGCCGTGCGGCCGTCGATCCGGGTGAGTGGCGTGGAGGGGGTCGTCATGGCGAACAACTTAGCGCCCCGCCGTTCACGGCCAACCGTGGGGCCGCGGGCCGGACGAACGACCCGACTCGCCACGACCAGTGCTCACCATGGAGCTGAGCTCCACGGCTACCAGTGAATGCGGCGTGTCCGGTCAGGCGGGTGGGTCGGGCCGGGCGGGCGTTCACCCCGGGGCGCTCACCAGGAGGAGACGCCGGCTCCCTTGGATGACGTGCCGAAGGCGTTCGACGGTGTGTCGGTGCCCTGGAATGCCTTGCAGTGGCAGCGGTCGTCGACGGCGACGCCCTCCAGCGCGTGCTCGATGTGGTCGCCGCAGCCCTCCCAGGTGGGCTTGCCGCAGACGTCGCAGGTGACCTTGTGGCACATGATCGGTTCTCCTTGGGGGTCGAAGTCAGTCGAGGACAACTGTAGTGGCGCCCGTGACGAACTCGCCCAGCAGACGACGGCCGATGCCGTGGAAGTCCCGGGAGTCCCCGGTGGTGAGGAAGGTGCGGGTGGACTGGCGGGGCTCGTCGTGCAGGAGGCCGCGGGTGGTCATGCCGGTGTAGACCGCCTGGGCGCAGGTCTCCGCGCTCGAGACCAGCGTCACCTCGTCGCCCATGACGTAGTTGATGACACCGGTCAGCAGCGGGTAGTGCGTGCAGCCCAGTATGAGGGTGTCGATGTCCGCGTCGATGAGCGGCCGCAGGTAGTCCTCCGCCACGCCCAGCAGCTCCCTGCCGCCCGTGATGCCCTGCTCGACGAACTCGACGAACCGGGGACACGCCCGCGTGCTCAACGACAGGTCGCCGGCCACGGCGAAGGCGTCGTTGTAGGACCTCGACGTGGCCGTGGCCTGCGTGCAGACGACGCCGACGCGGCCGTTGCGGGTGGCGGAGACGGCCCGCTTGGCGGCCGGCAGGATGACTTCGTGGATGGGGATGGAGTACCGCTCGCGCGCATCGTGCAGCACCGCGGCGGAGGCGGAGTTGCAGGCGATCACCAGCGCCTTGACACCCAGCCCGGCCAGGTGGTCGAGCCCCTGCAGTGCGTACTCCCTCACCTGGGCGATGGGCAGCGGACCGTAGGGCGCTCGGGCCGTGTCACCCAGGTAGATGAAGTCCTCGTTGGGGAGTTGGTCGACGAGCGAGCGCATGACGGTGAGACCCCCGAAACCGGAGTCGAAGATGCCGATGGGCCTGTTGACGATGTCCTCCACGGGGCGCGAGTCTACGCGGGGTCATCGCCTCAGTCGCCCCACGAATGCCAGGGCGACCATGGCAGCACCCACCGCCATGGTGCCCGTCACGAGGTTCGAGAGGCCCTGCACGAGAGTTGACGCCGGCATCTGCTGTTGCGCCTGCCACATGAGCGTGAGCGCGACCAGTCCGGCCTGGAGCACGAGGGACACGGCAAGCGCCCCGGTCCCCCAGAGGGCCAGCGCCTTCGCGCCCCGTGAGCTCACATGCGCCTGGAGCATCCGGGTACCCACCAGCATGCCGATCACGCTGCCCGCCGCCAGCATGAGGACGAAGCCCAGCGAGCTGAGGACCCCGAGTACCCCGAGTGGGGCCCCAGCGAACAGGTCCGTGCTCGTGACCCATCCCAGGAGGAGGGCCAGCGCGACGAGGCCCATGGCAGCGAGCACGACCACACCGTTGTGCATGCCCCACTCGTTGCGCACTTCCGGCTGCGTCTCGAATTCAAGGTCGTTCGACACGATCCACCTCCGGTCACGGCCCGCACGGTGCGGATGCATCCAGCGTAGTTCCCCATGGGCCCGGCCGCCGGGACGAATCGATGCCGATCAGGGCAGGAACATGTGCGACTGGAGCGCGTCCTCGAGCACCCAGCCCAGCCAGTCGCAAACCGTGGCAGCCGTGGGGTTGGCGCGCACATTGGCCCTCGACACCGAAGCCTGCCGCTCGGCGCTGCCCGTCAGTTCCACGTTCCACGCCGCGCGGAGCCCGGCCAGCGTCGTGATCCACGCGTCCAGGTGGTCCTTCCCGACGGCGACCATGTCCCCGTCGTCCACGGCGCAGTCGGCCAGTACTGTGCGTCCAGCCTCCCGACGGGCTCGTGCCTGCTGCCCGATGGCGTCGCGACGGAACCGGTCGGCCTCGCCGGCATCCGCCATGGCCGGCGGGAACAGCCGGGCCAGCGTCGGGTTGGAATCCAGCAGTTCGACGGGGCGCTCGGAGAGTTCCGCGGCCAGACGGGCCATCGGGTCGTCGTCGTCGTGGTCCTCGGGCAGGAGGGAGTCCAGGCCCTGGAGTTGCTGCACCACCAGCGCCATGAGCACGTCGGTGCGGCCGTCGCCGCCGTCGAACTCCCAGATGACGTCCTCGTCGCTCATGCGCGCTCCATGGTGGCCCACAGCGTGTAGTTCTGCATGGCCATCACGTCGCGTTCCATGGACTCCCGGTTTCCGGTGGACACCACCGCCTTGCCGTGGGTGTGCACCTCCAGCATCAGCTTCTCCGCCTTGGTGCGCGGGTACTTGAAGTACTCCATGAACACGTAGGCCACATAACTCATGAGGTTCACGGGGTCGTCCCACACGATCGTCACCCACTGCGACGCGAGGTCGGGGGCCTGCTGCGGTGCATCCATCACCGCCGTGCCCGTCCCTGTCGACGGCCTGCCCTGCTCGCTCATGCCCCCATTGTTCCAAAGTCAGCCAACAATGTGCACACCCCCGCTCCCGGTCCCCTGCCCACTAGGCTTGCGCACCATGACGACGGCGCTCCTCACGGACCATTACGAACTCACCATGGTGCAGGCTGCCATGGATGCCGGCACGGCGGATCGACACAGCCTGTTCGACCTGTTCACCCGCCGCCTGCCGGAGGGTCGACGCTACGGCGTGCTGGCCGGTCTGGGCCGGGCGCTGCGCGGCATCGAGGCGTTCCGCTTCGACGAGGCCGAGGTGGAGTACCTGGCACGGGCCGGGATCATCAAGGACAACTTGGCCACCTGGCTGGCCGACTACCGCTTCTCCGGCGACATCTGGGGCTACCCGGAGGGCGAGGTCTTCTTCCCCGGCTCCCCCGTGCTGTCGGTAGAGGGCTCGTTCGCGGAGTGTTGTGTCCTGGAGACGTTGCTGCTGAGCGTGTTCAACCACGACTGCGCCATCGCCTCGGCCGCATCCCGCATGACTTCCATGGCCGAGGGCAGGCCCTGCTCGGAGATGGGTTCCCGCCGCACGCACGAGTGGGCCGCCGTCGGGGCCGCGCGTGCCGCGTTCGTGGCCGGGTTCGCGGCCACGTCCAACCTGGAGGCCGGGCGCAGCTGGGGCATCCCCACGATGGGGACCGCCGCCCACTCCTTCACTCTCCTGCACGACACCGAGGAGGACGCCTTCAGGGCGCAGCTCGCCGCCCTCGGCGACGGCACGACGCTGCTGGTGGACACCTACGACGAGGAGGCCGCCATCCGCAAGGGTGTCGAGCTCACGAACGGGAAACTGGGCGCCATCCGCCTCGACTCCGGCGACCTCGCCAGCGCCGCCCGCCGCGCCCGCGACCTCCTGGACGACCTGGGCGCCACCGAGACCCGCATCGTCGTCACCTCCGACCTCGACGAATGGCAGATCGCCGCGCTGCGCGGCACCCCCGTGGACGGCTACGGCGTGGGCACCTCACTGGTGACCGGGTCCGGCCACCCCACCTGCGGTTTCGTGTACAAGCTCGTGGCCCGGGCAGAGTCGGCGGACCGCACAGCCCCCATGACGCCGGTGGGGAAGAAGTCGAAGGGCAAGAACACGCTCGGCGGCCGCAAGTTCGCCATGCGTCGACTCGACGAGCACGGCCGGGCCGAGGCCGAGGTCATCGGGCTGGGCGCCGCCCCCGCCACCGACGGCAACGACCGCTACCTGCTGGTGGACATCATCAAGGACGGTGAGGTGGTGGACCACTCGACCCTGCAGGACGCGCGACAGCGGCACCTTGACTCGCTGGCGGAACTGCCGCAGTCCGCCCTCCGCATCAGCAAGGGCGACCCGGCCATCGAGACCATCATTCTCGATGCCGGCGGCCTGGAGACGACGAACCCCTATCAAGCAGCCCCCAGCCCCGCCAACATCTGAGGGCCGCGGGCTGGGGCGAAGCGCCGTCGTCAGTCCAGTTGGACGCCCGTGTTGGCGCGGGTGGCGCGGTTGGACGCGCTCACCGCGTCCCAGGCATCCTCGGCGGCCTGCTTGGCCTCACCAGCGCCACCAGGCATGGAAAGGCCGGGCACACCGGTGGCGTCGCTCACACCACCCAGCCCCGCGTCCGCCGCCAGCTTGATGGGGGTGCGCGCGAGCCCCGTGGCAACAGATATGACACCCTTGCCAACGAGGCCGACGTCCTTCTTGAGTTCGGCCAGAAGCTTCAACAGGGCACGCAACTCCTTCAGAATTTCTGCGACCTTCTTCATGATGGTCGCAAGCTTCTCCAGGAGGTTCGCAATGCGGGTCAGGACCTGCGCCACGCGCGCCAGCCCCTGTGAGATCTTGGCGAGTGCATGGGCGCCCTTGGCCAGGTTGGCCGCGACCCACGCCCCCATGGAGGCACCGAGGGTGAAGACCGCCAGCGCCCCGGCGATGGCCAAGGAGGTCATCAGGAACTCGATCACGGACCGGATGACCGACAAAATCATGTTCGCGGCCTCGACCGACGTCTCTGCGGCTGCCCGCAGGATTTCCTGCGTCTGCTGGATGGCCGGCCCCAGCTTGTCGAAGTTGCCGCGGACCAGGCCCATCTTGGCCATGTAGGCGTCGTGGGCTTCCCCCTCCCACAACGAGATGCCGTTGGCGGTGTCGCTCAACTGCTGACCCACCTGGAGCACCTGCTGGCCGAGGGATTGGTAGGTGCCGCACTGCCCCGCCACGGTGTTGGGTTCACCCGTGACCCAGTGAAGCCATCCGGAGACCGTGTTGTAAGGGCTCTGCAGCACGCTTCGCACCGGGGAGGGGCAGGACTGGTACCAGGTGTCGAGGGTGTTGTTGTACTCGGCCACTCAGATCACCTGCCCGAAGAACTCGGTGCAGGCCTGCGCCGCATTCGTCTCGTAGTCCTCGTAGGCGTCGGCCGTGGCGTCCAGCCCCTCGTGGATCTTGCCGAGCGTGTCGGCCAGCTCCTGCAACGCGTCGGCACAGTCCGTGGTGTGTTCGGAGTAGGCCTCCCAGACCCGGGTCTGCAGCCAGGGGATGCGACCGAAATCCGACTGGACCAGCGGTACACCCTGGAGTTGGGCCAGCAGGCCGTCCCCTGTGGACTCCATGCCCTCGAACTGGTCACCGGCACTTCGCAGCTCCGGGTAGCTCACCTTGAAATCCACAGGGCACTCCTCGTGCGTCGACGTCGGGAACCACACAGACGATACGGTCCGGTGGGGTCAGCGGCGGGTGGTCCGGCCGAACGACGTGACGAAACGACGGGCCGCGAATGGCAGCACCAGCCCGCCCCAGAGCCGGACCATGGATCCGTCAGCGAAGTCGACGCGGAGGCGCCCCAGCTCGAGCGGGAACCGCGGGTCGTGGGTGATGGCAGCGATGCTTTCCAAGGTGCCCTCCCAGGAGACATCGGGCGTCGTGTCGGAGGACACGTTCCCTACCACCATGAGGTTGCGCGTCGTGAGTACCAGGTTGGATCCCGACAGGAACGAGCGGGCCATGTCGGCTGCCTCATGTCCGCGGCGCGTGTCAAGGGTGACGCCACCGACGAGCTTCTCGGCCGCGTCGTTCCACGCGCTCACGTCCAGCCCGTTGATCGGATCGAACGAGGCGGTCTTCGACTCGTCGGGCTCCACCTCGCGTCCCGGGTTGTAAAGGGCCGAGATGATGTCCACGATTTCTTCGCCGGGCTGGCACAGGCCGCCCAGTTCGTCCGCATAGATTTTTGCGTAGTTCAACATGTCAACGATTGTGCCAGTGACCGCCCGTACCGGCTCCATGGTTGAATTCGTGCCATGGAACCACACTTCGACCCAATGTCCGTCGCGGATCCCACTACCCGCAGGATGGTGGATGTGGCCACCAGCGAATTCGACGGTGCCTCCGGGGACGGGACCGCCCGGGCCGTGGTGCTGGGGGACCTGACGGTGGCCCACGTGGAGGTGCAGGACACCACATCGGCGCCCGGCATCGTGGGGCAGCGGCTGACGGAGGCCGTCAACGCAGCCCTCGACGCTGCACGGCAGGGCTCCCGGGCCGCCTTCCTGGCCATTCCCGGGCTCGACCCGTCCCTGCGCGCCATGCTGACAGGGGAGTCGGACGTCCCCGTCGGCGAGGCGGACTCACATGTGGATCCCGCAACACTCGCCCGCGACTTCACGGGTGTGGAGGACGACGTCCAGGTCACGGTCTCGGGACGAACACAGGCGGTGACCAGCATCCACCTCCCCGACACCAACGACGCGTCCGTGGCACGGGTTCCGCGCGCCGCGAACTTGGCGCTGGCGGCGGCGCAGACGGGCCAGGACGGCGCCACGCCACTGGACGAGCAGACCGACGACATCCTGGAGTCGCTCGACGAGAAGATGTCGGCCATCGAGTCGAAACTCGACGGCGTCGAGGACGTCCTCGAGGCCCTCGCCCGGGATCTGGGGCTCTAGGCCCTCAGCGGCCCTCGACGTCGTTCATGACCGCGGCCAGCCGCTTCGGCAGCTCCGCATCGAACACGTCCTCCAGCGTCACGGCGCGACCAGTGGCGTCCCCCAGCGGAACCCGCCAGTTGGGGTACTCGTTGATGGTGCCGGGCTGGTTCTGCGTCCGCCTCTCGCCGACGGCGTCGCCGAGGCTCGCCAGCAGCACCCGCGACGGGGTGTGCAGCAGGTAGCGGTGCAGCGCCAGCATCACCTCTGCGGGATTGTCGCGGTGGTCGGCGTCCAGCACGCCGTCGTCGACGAGCTTGTTGAGCCACCCCGACTGCTCGTCGCGGGCCGCCTCCAGTTCCTCCTGCAGCGGCTCGGTGAGCAGCCCCAGCGAGTCGCGGAGCCGGACGTGGTCGCCAGCCAGGTAGCCGAGTGTGGGCGGCAGGTCGTGGGTGGTGACCGACGCCAGGCAGTACTCCCGCCAGCGGTGCGCCTCCAGCGGGCGGCCGTCGTCGTGCTCGAACCACAGCACCGAGGTGCCGAGGATGCCGCGGCGCGACAGGTACTGCCGCACCCACGGCTCCACGGTGCCGAGGTCCTCCCCCACCACCAGCGCGTGGGCGCGGTGCGCCTCCAGCGCCAGGATGCCGATGAGGGCCTCGTGGTTGTTGCGGACGTAGGTGCCGTGGCGGGGGCCAAGCCCCTGCGGAACCCACCACAGGCGGAACAGACCGATGATGTGGTCGATCCGCACACCACCGACGCGTCGCATGGCGGCCGCCACCATCTCCCGGAACGGGGCGTAGGCCACCTCCTCCAGCTTGTCGGGCCGCCACGGGGGCTGGCCCCAGTCCTGGCCGGCCTGGTTGTAGTCGTCCGGCGGGGCGCCCACGGTGACGCCGTCGGCGAACAGGTCGGGCATGGTCCACGTCTCGGCGCTGCTGCCGCTCACACCGACGGCCAGGTCGGTCAGCACACCCACGGGCATCCCGACCTCCTCTGCGACGGTCTGGGCCGCCGACACCTGCAGGCTCGCCACCCACTGCAGCCAGATGTGGAACGACACGTCGTCGGCGTGCGCTTCGGCGAACGCCGCGACGTCCGGCGCGTCGACCCGCTGGTAGTCCTGCGGCCAGTCGTGCCAGTCGTTGCCGAACTCCTCCGACAGTGCGCACCAGGTGGCGAAGTCGCGGAGGGAGGCGCCCTCACGCCGGGCGTAGTGGTCCAGGGCGATCTGGCGGGCGGGGCGGCGACCGGCCGCGAACACCAGGCGCAGCGCCTCGCGCTTCACGCGCCAGGCACCGTCCCGGTCGATGGCGCGGGCCACGCCGGCCACGGGCCGCAGCGACTTGCGCAGGCGCGCCACGCGGCTGCGCGTGTGCCTGTCAAGGCCTGCGAACTCCTGGATGGACTCCGGGCGGATGTAGAGCGGGTTCACGAACCGACGACTGGCCGGCAGGTACGGCGACGGCTCCATGGGTGGCGTCGGCTGCGCCGCATGGAGCGGGTTGATGAGGACGTGCCCGGCCCCCTGTTCGGCGCCCGACCAGGCCACGAGGTCGGCGAGGTCCGTGAGGTCCCCCACCCCCCACGACTTCTTCGAGGTGACGCTGTACAGCTGGGTGGCGTACCCCCAGGTCCTGCCGTCGCGCATGGCGGCGGGAAAGCCGAGGTGCGGCGGCGTCACGACGAGGGTCGCCTCGAATCTGCCCTCCTCTGAGTGGGCCAGCAGGTGGTGGTACCCCAGCGGGAGCTCCCCGCCGAACCAGAACGTGGCCTCGCCGCGCAGGGCGCCGCTGATCCAGCGGTCGGGCTCCCAGTTGTCAATCTGCTGGCCCTCGCGCCGTTCACCCGACTCCAGCACCAGCGACAGCTCCACGCGGGTGCCGGCCGGTACGTGGACGTCGATGCTGACGCCGTGGCCGTGCTCCACGACGGTGCACGGCGGCAGCACGCGTCGCCAGCCCCGTTCGGACACCTCCGACAGCGCCGCCGCCCTCGAGTTCTCCGTGGAGGCGTCCACCCCCAGGGCGTGCAGGACGGCAATGACGGATTCCTGGGATATTTCCAGGTCTCGATCCTTCCAGTCACGGAATTCCAGTGCGATGCCGAAATACTCGGCCAGCCTGGTGAGGTCGTCGGGGAGCTGGGACACAGGCTCTCGTCCTTCTTGTGGTTACTTCTTGATGACGACGGTGTGGGCGATCCTGTCGTGCAGGGTCTGCTTCTTGGTGCTGAACAGCATCGACAGCGGATCGATGAGGTTCAGCAACGGAATCTGGCCGAACACGACGGCGGTGACCCCCCGGACCCCGGAGGTTCCCCAGCTCGGCCTCGTGCCGAGTTGGCCGCCGTCAGGCACCACCCTCAGCCCGGTGATGAGCTGCCCGAGCGTGCCGCCCTGCAGCGCCACCAGCACGGTGCGGTAGACGACGAGCAGCACCATGGAGACGAACAGGTACAGGTAGAGGGGCGACGTCACACCCTCGGGCAGCGGCGGCGGCGCCAGATTCTGGCTGACGGCCACGGCCCAGTCGGTGAACCACAGCGTCAGGGTGTCGATGGCATCCCCCGCCACCAGTCGCTGCACGAAGCCCAGCGGGATGGCGAGGATGATGTTGTCGAGGATGGCAGCCAGGACGCGCCACCAGAAGCCGGCCAGCACGGGCTGCCGCACCACGCCGGGTCCGTAGCTGGCCTGAGCGTAGGAGGCCTGGCCCTGGGGCGCCTGCCCGTAGGACGTGGCACCGTACTGCGCGGGCTGGGCCTGCTGCGGAGCCTGCCCGGCAGCCATGCCGCCGGCTGGGCGGGTCACCTGCGACCAGTTGCCACCGTCCCAGTAGCGCTCGCCACCGGAGCCGGCGGGGTCGGGGTACCAGCCCGGGGGCGGGGATTCTGCCGAAAAACTCATGCCGAACAGCATGCCATGCTCACGCGCAACTGATTTCCCGCACGGCACCGTATGGGCAACAATGTTCGTCAATGGAAATGATGGGGCGCTACAGGGTTACCGGACGCATCGGCGCCGGCTCCTTCGCGACGGTCTACCACGGTCAGGACGACTCCCTCGATGTGCCCGTGGCCATCAAGGTGCTGGCCGACAACTGGTCCGCCAACGACGACGTCCGCGCACGTTTCCTGGCCGAGGCGCGCCTCCTGCGCCGGATGAACGACGAGCGCATCGTGCGTGTCTACGACATCGGCACCACCGACCGCGGTCAGCCCTACTTCGTGATGGACCTGGCCGACGGCGGCTCCCTGGACCACCTCCGCAAACACCCCGTCGCCCCCGGCCTGGCGCTGCGACTCTGCGCCGAGGCGTGCCGCGCACTGGACGTGCTCCACCGCAACCAGTTGGTCCACCGGGACGTGACGCCCGGAAACATCCTGCTGTCCACCAGCTCCACGGGGGTCCGCGTGATGCTCGCGGACCTGGGTGTGGCAAAGTCACTGCTCGACGAGCAGCGCGACACCATGACGGCCGGGACCCCCGCCTACATGGCCCCGGAGCAGGGCCGCTCCACCCAGCTCGACCAGCGCTCCGACGTCTACTCCATGGCGTGCGTGGCGTACTCGCTCCTGACCGGGCGGCCCCCGTTCCCCGCCCGGACCCTCACGGAACTCGTGGAACGCAACCCCGCCATCGGCCCCGCCCCCATCGCGCACCTCGTCGACGCGCCGCTGCTGCTGGACGAGGTGTTCGCCTCCGCCCTGGCGTGGGATCCCAATCGTCGCCCGCAGACCGCGCTGCAACTGGCGGCCGCGCTGGACCGGCTCGCCGACGTGATGGTGGGCGGCGACCAGTACCAGCCGCGACAGGTGCACCACACGCCCATCACGTCGGGACCGATGGCCCCCAGCGCCCCGGCCGCCCCGGCACCGTCGGTGATCCACACCAGCGGCGGCCGCCATGACGACAGCCTTCGCCCCGACGGGCAGACACCCATGGGCATGCTGGACAACTACATCGGCGCGGGCCGGTACCGGCCCGCCGCCATCCGCGAGCGGCAGTCGCCGTGGTTGTGGGTGTGGCTCGCCGTCTCGGCGGCCGCACTGCTGGGGCTCACGATGTGGGCCACGGTGTACTTCCTCAGCCCGTGACCGTCACCAGCGACTCGTTCTCGATGTGACCGATGCGCCTGCTCACCACGAACGCCACGACGCACACCACGGTGAGCACGGAGAACAGCCACACGAAGCTCGTCTGGGCTGAGGCCTGACGCACGACGCCCGCATAGATGGCACCGGCCAGCCCCGTCATGAGGGCGTTGCCGAGCCCTTCGGCCACCTGCAGCGCGGAATTGTTGCGGCCCTGTTCCTGCGCGCTGGAGAGCCCCATGATGGCGACGGCGGTGCTGGGCATCATAACACCCATCCCGAGCCCGGCGATGACCCATCCCAGCACGCCCAGCCACAGCGGCGAGCCAGTCCAGGCGATGAACCCGACCATCGTCAGCAGCCCGACGGCGCACAGCACCGAGCCCAAAGTGATGATCTGGTCGCGACGGAGCCGCACCCACGGCCTGGCCTGGCTCCAGGACCCGGCGGACCAGCCCACGCTGCCGATGGTCAGGGAGATCCCCGCCTCGAACACCGTCAGGCCACGAAGGTTCTGCAGCACCAGCAGCACGAAGGCCTCGGCGGCGAAGAAGCAGCCCGCCATGAGACCGCGGGTCAGGACCACCGGCCCCAGCCCCGAGCCGAACAGCCGGATGGCCCGCGGCATCACGCGCGGCAACCCGACGACGAGCGCCACGATCCCGAGGACCCCGGCCACGGCGCTCCACACCCCCAGCGGCTCGCCCACCAACTGCACGAGCGCGGGCGACAGGGCCACCAGCACCACGGCCCACCACCGGATCGGCTCACGCTCCTTGGCCGGGTCGAAGATGGCCTGGACCTGCCGCATCGCCGGGAGTGCGAGCGCCGCGGCCACCAGGAGCAACGGCAGCATGGCGCTGAACACGAGACGCCACGACAGCAGGGTCATCCAGGCGGCGATGGGTGGTCCCACGAATGCCGGCAGCAGCCACACAAAACTGAGGGCCCCCAGGACAGTGGCGCGCTGCGCCCCGTCGTAGACCAGGGCGATGGTGACGAACAGTGCGAGGCTCAACGCGCCGGCACCCAGGCCCTGCACGAAGCGGGCGGCCAGCAGCACCCAGACGTTGGGGGCCAGCGACCCCGCGAGCAGCCCCACGGTGAACAGCACGTAGCCGGCGACCATGGGGGGCAGCGGGCCCACACGGTCCGTGACGCGGCCGGCCAGCAGGGTGGCCAGCAGCATGCCGGTCACCATGGTGGAGAACGCCCACGCATACAGGTGGGGGGCATCCAGCGCGCGCATGACGGTGGGCATGGCCGTGGCGACGCCGATGCTCTCGAAGGCGATCCCGAAGATGCTCAGAACCAGGCCGACGAGCAGCCACGACCGTCCAGATACGCGGCGTGTCGTGCCCACTGTGCCTCCGAAGTTAGAATCAAACCATGAGCGAACTTGCCCCGGGCTCCCAGACAGTCATTGACGAGCGCACGTCCCAGGTGGAGGACGGCGATCACGAACGTTTCTCCCACTACGTCCCCAAGGACAAGCTGATGAAGGCCATGGTGACCGGCACCCCCGTCGTGGCCCTGTGCGGGAAGGTCTGGGTGCCGACGCGCAACCCGGAGAAGTTCCCGGTGTGCCCGGAGTGCAAGGAGATCTGGCAGTCCATGAACCCCGGCGACAAGAAGTAGACGGTCAGACTACCTCCTGACCACGGCCCCGAGACGCCACCGTCGCGGAGCCTGGCCCGCCGCAACGTGCACGAGCCACCGGCAGTGGAGTCCGCCACCGATGTATCTGTGGCGGACTCCGCTGGCGGTGGCTCTGTGACGTACCGGTGGCGCGCGCTGGTCGCGCGGCAGCTCAGTAGCGGTAGTGGTCCGACTTGTAGGGGCCCTCGACGGGGATGCCCAGGTAGCCGGCCTGCACGGGCGTCAGCTGCGTGAGGTTCACGCCCAGCGCGGAAAGGTGCAGTCGCGCCACTTCCTCGTCGAGGTGCTTGGGCAGGGTGTGGACGCCGATGGGGTACTCGCCCGGCTTGGTGACCAGTTCGATCTGGGCCAGCACCTGGTTGGTGAACGAGTTGCTCATGACGAACGACGGGTGGCCCGTGGCGTTGCCGAGGTTCAGGAGGCGCCCCTCGCTGAGGACGATGATGGAGTGGCCGTCCGCGAACTTCCACTCGTCGACCTGCGGCTTGATGTTGTTGCGGACGATGCCGTCGGTGCCCATGAGGCCGGCCATGTCGATCTCGTTGTCGAAGTGGCCGATGTTGCCGACGATGGCCTGGTGCTTCATCTGCGACATGTGCTGCGCCGTGATGACGTTGAAGCAGCCGGTGGCGGTGATGAAGATGTCGCCGGATGCGACGACGTCCTCCAGCGTGGTGACCTGGTAGCCGTCCATGGCTGCCTGCAGCGCACAGATGGGATCGATCTCGGTGACGATGACGCGAGCACCCTGGCCGCGCAGGGACTCCGCGCAGCCCTTGCCGACGTCGCCGTAGCCGCAGACCACGGCCACCTTGCCGCCGATGAGTACGTCGGTGGCGCGGTTGATGCCGTCGATGAGGGAGTGGCGGCAGCCGTACTTGTTGTCGAACTTGGATTTGGTGACCGCGTCGTTGACGTTGATGGCCGGGAACAGCAGCGAGCCGTCGCGGGCCATCTCGTAGAGGCGGTGCACGCCCGTGGTGGTCTCCTCGGTGACGCCGATGAGGGCGTCAGCGATGGCCTGCCAGTCGACGTTGCCATGCGCCTCGCGCAGGGCGGCCTTGACCACGAGGGACTCCTCGGAGTCCGAGGCGTCGTCGGCGGGCACGGCCCCGTCGCGCTGGGCAGCGAGGCCCTGGTGCACCAGCAGGGTGGCGTCGCCGCCGTCGTCGAGGATGGTGGTGGCGAACTCGCCGTCGGGCCACTGCAGGATCTGACGGGTGCACCACCAGTACTCCTGAAGGGACTCGCCCTTCCACGCGAACACCGGCACGCCGGCCGGCTTCTCGGGGGTGCCCTCGGGTCCCACGGCCATGGCCGCGGCCGCGTGGTCCTGGGTGGAGAAGATGTTGCACGACGCCCACCGGACCTGTGCGCCCAGCGCCACGAGGGTCTCGATGAGGACGGCGGTCTGCACGGTCATGTGCAGGGAACCGGCGATACGGGCGCCGGTGAGGGGCTTGGTGGCGCCGTAGCGCTCACGCATGGCCATGAGGCCCGGCATCTCATGTTCGGCAAGGGTGATCTCCTTGCGTCCGAACTCGGCCAGGGACAGGTCTGCTACACGGAAATCCACGCTGACAGCCTACCTGCCCAAAAAGTGCTCCGTCGCCCGCTGTCACCTCCCCGTCCGACGCCCGACCAATGATGCCGACGCCGGCGTCGGCGGATGGGTCGGCGGGTGGGTCGGGGCAGGACCCGGGGCCGGTCAGAGTTCGGCGGTGGCGGCGATGTGGGTCAGTGCGAGGTCGTAGCCGCCGAGGCCGAGGCCTGCGATGACGCCGGTGGCGTACGGCGACACCACCAGGTGCTTGCGGAACTCCTCGCGGGCGTGGACGTTGCTGATGTGCACCTCCACCACCAGGTCCACCTGAGCTACGGCGTCGGCGATGGCCACGGACGTGTGGGACCAGGCGGCCGGGTTCAGCACCACGGGGATGCCACCGTCGGCGGCCTCCCCCAGCCAGTCGAGCATCTCGCCCTCGTGGTTGGTCTGCCGCACATCGACCTCGAGGCCCAGCGCGCGGCCCGTGGAACGGAGGTGCTCCACCAGTTCGGCGTGCGTGGTGGAGCCGTAGATCTCCGGCTGCCGGACGCCGAGGCGCCCCAGGTTGGGGCCGTTGAGGACGAGGACTCGGGTCATGGCTTCTCCTGCGTGGGGGGCTGGCGGGGCGTGTGGTGCGGGTCGTAGATGTCGGGTTCGATGTAGGACACCGTGACGTGCGGCACCGCCATGCGCACCGCGGCCTCTGCACGGTCGATGAGGTCGGCCACCTCCGCGGCCGAGTCGGCCACGTCGACGCCTACCTTGGCGGCCAGCAGGATCTGCTCGGGCCCCAGGTGGAGGGTGCGGAAGTGGATGACCCGCTCCACACCGTCCGTGGATTCCAGCGCCTCCCGGATCCGTTGCCGGTCCTCGGGGGAGGCGGACTCCCCCAGCAGGAGGGAGCGGGTCTCGATGGCGAGGATGATGGCCACCACCACGAGCAGGACACCGATCATGGCCGTCCCGAGCACGTCGAAGATCAGCTGGCCCGTCAGCAGGGTGAGACCAACACCCGCCAGCGCGAACGTCAGCCCGATGAGGGCGGCGACGTCCTCCAGCATGATGACGGGGAGCTCCGGCGCCTTCGACGTCTTCACGAAGCCGAACCAGCTCTGCTTCCCCTTGACCTTGCTGACCTCCTTGAGCGCGGTCCGCAGGCTCATGCCCTCGGCGCCCATGGCGAACACGAGGACCACCAGCGGTACCCACCACCACTGCGAATCGAGGATGCTGTTGGCGGCGCTGGCCGGGTCTGAGAGGTCCTGGAATTTGTGCCAGGCCTCGTACAGTGCGAACAGGCCGCCCAGCGAGAACAGCACCACCGAGACCAGGAACCCGGCGAGGTAGCGGGAGCGGCCGTAGCCGAACGGGTGCTCCGGGTCCGCGGCCTTCTCCGCGTTCCTGCCGCCGATGAGGAGCAGCGCCTGGTTGCCGGTGTCGGCCACCGAGTGGATGCCCTCTGCCAGCATCGACGACGACCCGGTCAGGAGCCACGCGCCGAACTTGGTGATGGCGATGAAGCCGTTGGCCGCAGCGGCCGCGATGACGGCCCTGGTCCCGCCCTCGGCGCTCACTGGACCAGTCCCAGGCGCAGGTACGCGGCGGCGTAGCGCCCGTACTGCAGGAGGGTGACGTAGCGTTCCACGTCGCTGCTGGTCAGGGACTTCTCCCCGGAGCTGATGCGGCACACCCGGACACCCACGGCGTCCGCGATCTTCGCCAGCCGGCGTGGCACTTCCGCGAGCGCGTCCAGCACCTTGTCATCGTCCAGCAGCAGCAGTACCGGTACGACGTCGCCGTCGGACTCGAACGGATCGCTGAACGGGTCACGCGGCGTCACGGCCCGCAGCAGGGTCTCCAGTTCGTCGGCGTCGGCGGCCAGTGCGGGCCTGCCGTTGGCCCGTCGCAACGCCTCGGCGATCCGCCGCGACGCCCGCATGGCCAGCGTGGTGCCGCCCCAGACGAGCGGCACGGCTTCCGCGAGGCCGATGGCCAGGTCCTTGGCCGGGTTCTCCGCAATGTTCCTGGAGGGTGCGCAGGCCTCCGCCACCAGGTCCGCCGCATCGGCGACGTGGCCGGGGTTCACCTGGGGCCCCAGCTCGAGCCGCCCCAGCAGTTCCAGCACCGCCACGGCCGCCGCCATGGAGTCCCCCTGTGGCACCGGGACCAGCGTGGTGGTGTGCGACGAACCCGCCGCTGCCAACTGCGAGCCCTCGGGGGCCGCGACCACCAGAGTGGCCCCGCGGCGCGCTGCCTCGTGGGTGCACGCCACCTCCCACTCGTGGGCGTCGTGCCCGCCCATCGACACCACAAGGTCCAGCGGACCCACCCACGCGGGCAGGGCCGGGCCCGGCCACGCCAGGAACGGCACGGGGCAGATCGGCTCCAGCACGGCCCGCACCAGGCGCGCCTCCGCGCCCAGCACCAGGACGCCGCGCGGCCGGTCGGCGCGCTCCAGCGTGCCGACGGGCTCCGAGAGGCAGGCGCGGCGGATGCGTGCCCCGGTCTCGGCGAGCCTGCGCAGCTGCTCGTCGTTGACCACGTCCGCGTGGTCGAGTCGGGCGTCGTCGAACTCCGGGTTCCTCATGGCGATCCGTCCTTGACGTTCCTGTTGAGTGGGTTTACAGGGTGCTGCGGGCCTGGTCGATGAGCAGGACCGGGATGCGGTCCTTCACCGGGTACGCCAGGCCGCAAGCCTGGCTGGTGCACACGAGTTCCGCGGCGTCGTAGTCGACGGCGAACTTGGCGTGGCACGCCGGGCAGGCCGCGATGGCCAGGAATTCCGGGGACAGGTCCATCTGGTCTTCACTCATTGGCGCTCCTGTTGTCGATGGTTGCTCGTGTCTGCTCGACGATCGCCAGCACCTCGTCGCGCAGGGCGGCCATGGTGTCGGCGTCGCGGGCCTCCACGTTGAGCCGCAGCAGCGGCTCGGTGTTGCTGGCGCGCAGGTTCACCCACCAGTCCTGTTCGCGGTTGGCGACGGTGAGGCCGTCCAGCCGGTCCTGCAGGCCGCGACCCTCGAAGGCGGTGGCGACGGCCTCCTGGCAGGCGGCGGCGTCGGCCACCTCGGAGTTCAGTTCACCGGAGCGGTGGTAGGTGTCGAATTTCTTGGCGAGGTGGGACAGCGGCGCTCCGGCGGCGCGGACCATCTCGAGGATGTGCAGGGCCGCCAGCATGCCGGTGTCGGCGAACCAGAAGTCGCGAAAGTAGTAGTGCGCGGAGTGCTCGCCGCCGAAGATGGCGTTGTGCTGCGCCATGAGTGCCTTCACGAACGTGTGCCCGACGCGTGAGGTGATGACCTCGCCGGCGTCGCCGACGGCCTCCGCCACTCCCCAGGACGTGATCTTGTTGATGACGATCGTGGCGCCCGGCTCCTTGGCCAGTTCAGCCAGCGCGATCATGGCGGTCACGACGGAGGGGTCCACCACCTCGCCGCGCTCGTCGATGATGAAGCACCGGTCGGCGTCGCCGTCGAACACCAGCCCGAGGTCGGCGTCGTGGCCCATCACGGCAGCACGGGCGTCCAGAAGGTTCTCCGGCACCAGCGGGTTGGCGGGGTGGTTGGGGAACGTGCCGTCGGGGTCCATGTAGAGGCCGATGACCTCCAGCCCACGGCCCGCCAACGCACGGTCCGCGGTGTGGCCGGCCATGCCGTTGCCGGCGTCGATGACCACCTTGAGCTCGCGGCCCTCGCCCACCGGGACCAGTTCGCTCAGCTTGGTGGCGTAGGCGTCCAGGGTGTCGAGGGTGCGCAGCGACCCGGTCGCGGTCTCCCCCAGCGTGATGGTGCCGGCCAGGTCGCGGATACGTGCCGTGAAGTCGGGCGCCACGGGGCGGGCCTGCGCCAGGCAGAACTTGATGCCGTTGTACTCGGTGGGGTTGTGGCTGGCCGTGAACTGCACGCCGGGCAGGGACAGCCAGCCGGAGGCGAACCACAACTGGTCGGTGGAGGTGAGGCCTACGTCCACCACGTCAGCGCCTGCGCGGCGTGCGCCCTCGGCGAAGGCGTGGGAGAGCTCCTCGCCGAGGGAGCGCATGTCGCGTCCCATGACGAACTCGTGGCCAGCCAGGTCGAGCAGTTCCACGAAGGCCGCGCCGAGGTGGCGGGCGCCGTCGAGGTCCCACTCGGGGGTGGTGCCGGTGACGACACCGCGGATGTCGTTGGCCTTGAAAATTCCGGGTGTGAGCACGTGCGTGAGCCTAGTCGACAGTCCCGAGCAGGCGCAGGTGTCCGGCCGTGCGCAGCACCGCGGGTTCGTGTGGCAACTGGACTGCCGAGGGCTCCGGATCGTCGTGGCGCAGCCCGATCTCGCGGACGGCGTCGGCCAGGGCCAGCAGGTCATCCGATGGCATCCGCACGGGCACCTGCTCCTCCAGCGGGAGGCGGATGACCTCCCAGCCGCGGGGAACGCTGGTGCGTCGGGCGTGCTCGATGCACAGGTCGAAGGCTCCGGGGATGCGGACGATGGCGAGCGGACCCAGCACCGCGGTGGAGTCCGCGTAGTCGTAGGTCAGGGTTGCCATGGCATGTGACAGGCAGGCTGTCCGGGTACATCGACGCACGCGACGAGGGTACCCCCCTTCTTGGCTAGAGTTGTGGCATGCCACGCAGCAGGGATCGACACGGCCGCGGTATCCGTGGACCCCTGGCGCTCCCCCACACCTGGTCGCCGCGACCGGTGCCGTTGCGCCGCCCCAGCCGCACCGACTTCTTCACCGACTGCGTGACCGACGCCATGGGCGCCATCGCCGCCGTGAACCCGGCAGCACTCGACGGCATCCTCGTGGGTGTGGAGGACGTGCCGCTGTGGTCCCCCACGTGGTCGGCGGACCGCGTGCCGATGTCCGCGGCGCTGGAGGGCACGGGCGACACAAAGGCCCAGGTGGTGCTCTACGAGCGCCCGCTGGAACACCGCGCCATCACGCGGGCGCAGCTGCGACGGCTCGTGTACCGCACGATCGTGGAACAGTTGAGCGCCCTGACCGGCGCCAGTCCCGAGGAGATCACCGGCATCGACGACGCCGACTGGGACCTCTGACCCGCACCCCGTCCTATCCCAGGACCGCGGCCAGCCCCCACGTCAGCACGGGGGCCACGGCCAGGGCCGGCAGCATGTCCGCCACCCGGATCTGCCGCACGTCCAGCAGCCGCAGCCCCAGCCCGATGAGCATCACGCCGCCGGTGGCCTCCAGCAGGTCCACCTGCACGGGCGCCAGGAAGCCGCCGAGCAGGAACGCGGCCAGCGTCATCCCACCCTGGATGATGCCGACGGCGGCGGCGGAGAACAGCACGCCGATGCCGAGGCTGGCGGCGAAGGCGATGGAGGCGAACCCGTCCAGCACGGACTTCACGAGCAACTGCTGCGAGCCGAGGCCGAGGCCGTCGGAGATGGAGCCCATGATGGTGAGCGGGCCCACGCAGAACACCAGCACGGGCGTGATGATGCCCTCCACGAAGTGCTGCGACCCGGATCTGCCGAATCGGTCCCGCAGCTTCTCGGCGCCCCCCTCGAGTCGCTCCGTGAGCCGCAGCCAGGAGCCCAGCAGCGCACCCGGCAGCAGGGAGCCCAGGACCACGAGCAGACCCACCCCGGTGCCCAGTTGGGCGGTGACGGCGTCGCTGGCCATGGACAGGCAGGAGAAGATGCCGATGACGATCGTGACGAGGCCCAGAGCGTCGGTGACCAGGGTGCGGGTGCGCTCGGGCAGGCGGTTGCCGATCATCAACCCCAGGGAGGCGCCGGCCAGGACTGTGAGCACGTTGATGAGCGTGCCGAAGCCTATGAACACGCGCCCTCGTGGGTCCTCATCGCAGGGTGGGCACGATCTCGGCGTCGATGGGCTCCGCGTCGGGGCTGCTCGTGGACGTCAGCGGCACGATGCTGACGCCGGAGGCCGACTCGACGATGGCGCCCACCAGGGGCGTGTCGGCGGCGACGTCGATGACCTGCCCGCGCGGTGCCGTGGGTTCAAGCGGCAGGGCCAGGGTGCTGCGGGCGGGCACGGTGTGCGAGGTGGTGACGGCCTCGCCGTCGACGACCTGCGCAGTGACCGACGCCACCACGTCCGTGGCGGCGGGGTTGGAGAGCTGCAGCACCCCGCCGGCGGGTGCGTAGGCGCCCAGCCGGGTCGAGGGTGACACGGGTGCGGAGAACGCGAGGTCGTTCACGGTGCCGGTGGACAGGGCGACGGCGACGTCCCCGTCTGCGGTCACGTGCAGGCCCGTGGGTTCTCCTGCCAGCGACGGCGCCAGGTCCAGCGCCACAGTGCTGTGGGCGGGCACCGACACGCCTGTGGCGCCCTCGGGCTGGTAGGCCGTGGTGGCGCCGTGGGCCGTGACGTCGATCGTGGCGCGCTCGTTGCCCGGGTTGGTCACGAGCAGGGTGGCGGTGGTGGCGCCCGCCGGCACGCCCGCCAGCCAGTGCGTGCGGCCGGGGCTGGACGCGCCGGCGGTGTCCATCACAGCGGGGGCGGTGGTGCGGGCCACGACGGTGGCACGGCCGCGGCTGGCCCGGAAGCTGACACCCACGGGCCCCTCCTGCCGCACGAGCACCGACAGCGCGATGCTGCGGCTGGAGTGGGGCCCCACGGCGATGCCCCGGGCCCCGAGCGCGACGATCTCCCCGTCGCTGCCGAAGAGCGAGAGGTCGACGACTGCCTCGGAGGAGTCGGGGTTGACCACCAACAGGTCGGTGTCGGCAGCGGCTGGCAGGACGATGGTGCCCTGGGATGTGGGGGCGGTGCAGGGGGTCCAGCTGCCGGTGACGGCACCAGTTGTGAGCGTGCCCCCGAGAAGGGCGGCCCCACCGCGGATCACGGTGGGTGCGCTCTGGTCCTCGAGTTGGGTGGGGCCGGCCGCGGCCGCGCCGTCAGCATCCTGCGGCGTGACGGTGGCGGCACCGTCGACGTAGAGCACCCCGGAGTCCACCATGGGCGCGCAGACCAGCTTGCGGGTGAGCGTGGGCGCGACCTCGATGGTGCGGGGCAGGGGTGTCGGGCGCACCATCGACAGGGCCAGCCCGGCGCCCACGAGGGCGATGAGGGTGATGATCGTGACGACGTTGCGCATCACTCACGCACCCGTCGCGCCGAGGTGGCGGAGCCGAGTGTGGGGGCCAGCAGGATCAGGACCAGCAGCGCGATGGCGCCCTGCCAGCCCAGGGCGGCCCACGACGGTGTCATGTCCCATTGCAGCTCGCCGGAGACGCCCGGCGGCAGCGTGAACGTGACGGGAGGCCGGTCGGGGCTGCGTTGCAGTGGGGTGCCGCCCACGCTGGCCCGCCAGCGCGGGTCGTCGTCCTCGGCCAGCACGATGTGGCGCGCGACATCCGCCGGCGCGATGGTGGCGTCCACCACCGGCGTGCCGGTCTGGGACGCCACGAGCCGGATCCGGCTGGGCAACCCCGCCACGGTCCAGACGACGGCGTCGTCGGAGACGGCGGCCCGGGTCAGGCCCTGGGCGTTGCCGACGCTGGCGAGCGACTCCTCACTGAAGCCGCCCATGTAGATGTGGCTCACGCCCATGGCGGTGAGGGTGCCGGCGAGGTCCTCCGGTGCCACGGAGGCGCCGAGCGACTGCACGAGCGCGCCGAATTCCTCTGCGTAGGTACCGGCCGGGTCACGCTCGCCCGAGCCCCAGCGGGGTTGGGTGGCGTCCACGGCGTTCCAGTCCAGCCCGCCGTCGGCCCGCTGCTGCAGCATCAACACGCGGCTCTGCCGGTCCGAGTCCATCACGTCGCGGACGTAGCCGGGCAACACGCTCACCGATGTCCCGAGCGGACCCTGGAATCCGACGACGGCCCACGCCCCTGCGGCCAGGACGCCGAGCAGCGCCAGCAGCGCCGTGACGGCTCTGGCCCGGCGCCCGGCGCTTGCTTCAGCCTCGCCGGTCCTGCGCAGGCCGAGGATCACGGGGACCAGCAGGGCGGCGACCACCAGGAGCGCCCACCCGGAGAGAAGCGCCCGGGCCTGGCCGCCGTGGGTGGCCAGCGCCACCTTCGAGGACAGGACGCCCGCCAGCAGCGGCACGGCGACTCCCGTGAGCACCAGCATGCGGTGCCGTTGGCGGGGCATGGACAGCAGCCCCGCGGCCGCCGCGACAGCCAGCGCGGCGAAGAACACCATGTTGACCCACGGCGGGATGCCGGAGGGGAGAATGCGACCGGCCAGCAGGGCGGAGGTGGCCGGTGGGAAGTCGGGCCATGCCAGGGGGTCCGCACCCATCAGGGTCCGGGCGGGCCAGCGCACCAGCGTGGGAAGCCAGGGGGCCAGGAACAGCCACGGCAGGCCGGCCCCGATGGCGACGTCGCTCCAGCGGCGACGCTCGGCGATGATCCAGACGATGCCCGCCACGCTCAGCAACGGGAGCACCACGGGCCAGGCGGCCGCGGTGAGGAGGAGCCAGAACGCGACGCCCGCCGGGCTTCGCAGCCGCTCCGCACCGACGGAGTCGTCGACGGCGAGTCGGTGAACGCTGCGGGCCAGCATGGGACCGGTGACGGCCACGGCCATGCCGGACAGGTCGCCGGCCCCCACGATCCCCAACAGCAGCACGGCGCCCGCCCAGACCGCACCGCCCGCGGCGGCGGCAGCGATGCCGAGGCCCAGCCGTCGGAGGAGAAGGAGCGCGGCAGCGGCTGCCAGCGCCGGCACCAGCACGAGGGCGGCGACGGCGAACAATCCCGGGGACGCGAGAGCGAGGGTGGAGAGGAACGCGGCCAGCAGCAGCCAGGGTGCGTTGGCCCCGCCCACGCCGACGGTGGGTTGCAGGTAGGCCTGCCAGGCGGCCGCGAGCGATGCAGGTGCAGGCAGCATGCCGCCCCCGGCCACCGCGGCTGTCCCCAGGAGGGAGCGACCCGCCACCAGGCCGACGACCACGAGCCCCAGCAGCAGGAGCAGCGCCGGGGACAGGAGGCTCCGGCGGCGCGCCTTTCCGCCTGCGAAATCGTCGCCCGTGAGGTCGTCGATGCTGGTGGTGCTGTCGGTGGCGACAAGGTCGCGGTAGCGGTCGGAAACACTCGCGCCGAAGCGGTCCACGCCGTCGCGCACGGACCAGAACCGTGCCGGGAGCAGCGGGCTGACCCGCGTGTCCGCATCCGGACCCCGGGTGGAGCGGGCCGCGAGCGCGGCGGTGGCCTCCGGCGTGGCGGCGAAGGTGCGTGCCGCGCCGAACTCGGCCCCGGCCAGCGCCGGGGACTTGCCCAGAAGGAATCCGAGGGCGCGCAGTCCGCTGCCACCGAGCAGGGCCAGCCTGCCGGGTGGCCTCTGTCCCCGGGCCGCCACGAGGCGCAGCGCGGCGAGCCTGTCGGCGCGGTGCCACGGCATGGCTGGCGCGCTCACGCGCTCACCGCTGCGCCCCGCCTGCCGATGTGTGAGCGCCGCGTGCGGCCACGTGGTGACCAGGTGGCCGGCCTCGCATGCCCGCCACCCGAGATCGACGCCGTCGCGGTGGAGGGGGATCTCGGGTGACAGCCCGCCCAGGTCACGCCACACGCGGCCGGACACCAGCATCCCCGCCGTGGAGCCGCCGAGCACAGGTTCGGGCATCAGCTGCTGCTGGTCGATGTCCCCCTCGTCAACGAACGACACGCGACGCCCGCTGCGCGTGATGGACGCCCCGGCCTCCGCCAGCGTCTCGGGATAGTTGCGGCGTCGGGGCTGCAGCAGTTTGGGCACCACCACGGCCGCCCCGGTCTGCGCCGCCCCGTCCAGGAGGGATTTCAGCGTGCCCGGGAAGGGTGCGGAGTCGTCGTGCAGCAGCCACACCCAGTCAGGGGACTCGTCCTGGAGGGCAGCCGCGACGGCGGCGCCAAATCCCTTGTTGTGGGTCCTGGTGACGACGGCGTCGAGGACGCCCTCGTCGGCGGCGCGGGCCAGCAGGGCCGGGCTGTCGTCGGTGGAGGCGTTGTCGACGGCCACGACGCGGCCCGGTTTGGGGTCGAGACGGGCCAGCGACAGCAACTGCCGGGCCAGCCACGGTCGGGAGTTGTGGACCACCATGACGGCCGTCACGCTCGACGGGTCAATGGGGCGGTGGTCGCTGGCCTCATCGTGGGGATCAAGCCAGTCCCAGAGATCGTCGACGGGTCGCGCCTCCTGCGGTTCCTCCGTCAACTCTGGCCTCCTGTGCTTCGCCGGTTCAAGCTCCGACGATATCGAAAAGGCGTCAGACGGCGGAACGCCGCAGCTTTCGCCGTTCGCGCTCCGACAAACCGCCCCAGATGCCGAACCGCTCGTCGTTGCCGAGCGCGTACTCCAGGCACTCGGTCCTCACGGTGCACCCCTGGCACACACGCTTGGCCTCGCGAGTGGAGCCCCCCTTTTCGGGGAAGAAAGCCTCCGGGTCGGTCTGCGCGCACAGCGCTTCTTCCTGCCACGCGAACGCGCCGTCGAGTTCCGAGATCAGTGTCAAGCTGTTGTCCATGCTGCCTCCCTTCTGCAGGGAATTACACACGTGCAATTCACTTGCCGTCAACCTTTGCGGCGAGTCGGACGGGAATTGTCAGTGGTATGTGCATGGGATTGCCACTGGTGCTACCGGTTTCTGCGGGGCGGCCGGATGACCGTGCCGTCCGGATCCGCCTCGTCGCGGCGGGGCCAGGGTGTCGACACGGACTGCCAGGCGGCTTGCTGCTGCACGGGCACCGGGGCACCGCCGCCGACGAGTGCCGACGCGGGCGAGGTGGGCCGTGTGGGGGTGGTCGGTGAGGACGGCGGGACCGCGTCCGCGGTCCGCACGGTCAGGGGCGCTGCAGGCCGGGCAGGCGCTGCAGGCACGGGGACCCCGGGTGCGGTTCGAAGCGACTCGCGGGTTGCCCGCGCGTCGACGAACGCCCACGCCGCGAGCGTCAGCCCCAGCAGGAAACCCGCCAGCACCAGTCCGCCGGTGCTCCACCCCAGCGCGTCGCTGTCGCGCCACCACACACCGATGAGCACGCCGCGGATCGCGGTGAACGCGGCCGCGCCGACCGCGGTCACGGCCTTGATGGCCAGGGCGAACCCGGTGGGCGGCAGGAGCGCGGCCCACACCACCCCCAGCGACACGGGCAGGAATGCACTGGGGCCGAGCATGGCGGCCGTGCCGCCGACGTCGAGCGGGTCGAAGGCGACGGGGATGATCGCACTCAGCTCCACGAAGCCCAGTGCCAGCAGGATGATCGGCAGCAGGTGCTGCACGGTTCGGGCGTTGCGCACGGTGTTCCCCTCGAGGTCCGGCTTCCAGCCCGTCGGGCTGGGTGCTCAGGCGAATTCTGCCCCATGGGTGGCTCGCACCAGCGCGACGAGCTCCTTGACCCGCTCGGCGGCATCCAGCGGGGCCACCAGGGTGGAGGTGGCCGTGTGGACCACGAGTGTGTCGCGGAGACCCAGCCCCGCCACGAGGTGGCCGTCGCCCACCATGTTGATGAGGATGCAGCCCTGCGAGTCCAGCGCCATGGCGAGGCCTTCCACGGCGTTGCCCGCGTCGTCGGTGCTGAACTGCTCCGCCAGGCTGAGGTAGCCGCCCACGTCCCGCCAGTCGACGTCGAGCCCGACGGACACGACGCGGGCGTCCGTCCGTCCCATCGAGACGGGCTCCATGATGGCGTAGTCCACCGAGGTCTTCTCCAGCGTGGGGAACAGTTCGTCCAGCGTGCTGGGATCCTCGACGATCCGGGCGATCGTCTCGGCGGTCTCGGGGAGGAGGATGGCCAACTGGTCCAGCAGTGTCTGCGCCCGCCACACGAACATTCCGGCGTTCCACCAGTACTCCCCGCTGGCCAGGTAGCGCTCCGCCACCTCCAGCGCCGGCTTCTCCTTGAACTCGGCGAGCGCGTGCACGCCGTCGAATCCTTCCAGCGGCTCGGCCCTGTGCAGGTACCCGTAGCCGGTGTGGGGCGATGTGGGCACCACGCCCATCGTCACCAGCGCTTCGGGGTGCGCCTCCACCACGGCGAATGCCCGCTCGAGGCTGCGCTGGAACTCGTCGAGGGGCTCGATGACCTGGTCCGCCGTCACCATGGCGACGACGGCATCGGGGTCCCGATCAGCCAGCACACCCGCCGACCACGCCACGGCGTTGAGGGAGTCGCGGCCCACCGGCTCGCCCAGGATGTTCTCCCGGGGCAGCTCCGGCAGCTGCGAGGCCACGACGTCAGCGTAGGCGCGCGAGGTGCACGTCAGGATCTGGGCGTCCGGGACCATGCCGGCCACCCGCTCGTAGGCCAGCCGCAGCAGGCTGCGTCCCCCGAAGATCTCAAGCAACTGCTTGGGGGTGCCCTGGCGGGACAGCGGCCACAGCCTGGTGCCGGACCCACCGGCCATGATGACGACATAACGCATGGCAGACACCGTAGCCCCAGCGCGGCCTGTGGCGCCTACGATCGGGTGATGGCCATCTCCGCGCTCCGCCGCCGCTTGAACGCCCTTCCGTCGCAGCCCTTCTACACGCACTACGAGGGCGACGCGCGCATCGAACTCTCTGCCGTGACGTTCGCCAACTGGGTGGACAAGACCTGCAACATACTGGAGGACATGGGGGTGGAGCCCGCCGAGGTGGTGCAGCTGGATGTGGCACGCTCCCACCCCGGCCACTGGGTCACCATGGTGTGGGTGGCTGCCTGCTGGCAGCGCGGCTGCACCGTCACCCTCGATGAGGATCCGTCAGCCGTACTGGTGGTCAAGGGCCCCGACGCCGTCAGCGACGGAAGGTTGACGGTGGCCTGTTCCCTGCATCCGCTGGGCTTGGGGTTCCCCGTGACGCCCGGGGGCTGCACGGACTACGCCGAGGTCCTGGCCCAACCCGATGACCATGTAGCCGAACCGGTGACGCCCGATCACGTGGCCGTGGCCCCGGACGTGACGTTCGACCAGCTCCGGCAGGTCACGCCACGCGCGGAGCGCCTTCTCGCCACCGACCCGCCGTCGGGCTGGGCCACGATCGCGGAACTCCTGGTGGGGCCCCTGCTGGGCAACGGCTCCACCGTGGTGGTGGTGGGTGCCGGGCGCGACGAGGTGTCGCGCATCCGCACCCAGGAGCGCGTCGAGATCGGCTGAGTCGCTCCCCCGATGTGGGGTCAGCCCTCGGGCCTGCCCTTGATGAACCCTGCACCCCAGCAGACGTGCATGACGGCCAGCACCAGCGGGAACCGGAGTCGGGCGGCGGGCGGCAGGTCGCGCATGCTGGCTGCGGCGCCCAGCAGGAACACCACGTACACCGCCGGTGCCACCAGCAGGATGCTCAGCAGCCGGCTCCGCAGCAGGAGGCCCAGCAGACCACCCACGGAGCCCACAGCCAGACCCGCCACGGCCACCGGCGGCGCCAAGTACCGCAGGGACAGCGTCTCGGGGTGGCGGCGCGCAACCTCCCGGCGCCAGCGCCCCGTCAGGAAGAACTGGCTGGCCAGCGCGCGGATCGAGGACCGCGGCCGGTAGACCACGCGCAGGTCGGGGGTGAACCAGACCACGTGCCCCGCCAGGCGCAGGCGGTGGTTGAGTTCCCAGTCCTGGGCCCTGTGGAGGGTCTCGTCGAAGCCACCGACGGACGCGAGCGCCTCGCGCCGGAACACCCCCAGGAAGACGGTCTTCGCGGGACCGGCGGGGGTGTCGGCCAGATGGAAGCCCCCGCCACCGAGACCGACGCGGGAGTTGTAGGCCGTGGCGATGGCCTGCTCCAGCGCGGTTGAACCCTGCGCATCCATGAGCCCACCGACGTTGGCGGCGCCCGTGCTCTCCAGCAGGTCGACGGCGTGTGTGATGTAGCCGGGGCTGAGTTCGCCGTGCCCGTCGACGCGAACGATGATGTCGTGGCTGGCCGTGGCGATGGCGATGTTGAGCCCGGCCGGCGTGAACCCCGTGGGATTGTCCACCACGGTGATCCGGGGGTCCTCGCTGGCCAGTGCGTGCGCGACGGCGAGGGTGTCGTCGCTGCTGGGGCCGACGCTGAGGACCACTTCCAGCTCACCGGGGTAGTGCTGCTCCAGCACCCGCTCGACGGCGGCGCGGAGGTGCCGCTCCTCGTCGCGGATGGGCATGACGACGCTCACGCTCGGGTGACCTGGCACCAGGGGCCCCTTTCGGTTGGAGAACTGTGCCGCCAACCTAGCTGACGGTGCAGATGGGCGGCGCGTCAGGTGTGACGGCTGATGGGGCTTCAGACTCTACGGAGGCGACCGTGTCCTGACGGGAGGCCGCGCTGGGCTGGGGCGCCTCCGTGGCGGGTGTGGTGGCCGGGGCGGTGACGGGCTCCCCCGAGGGGTTCGCGGTGGCGCTTCCCGGCCGGTCCAGTTCCTCGGCGGCGGCGATGGCGTCGACGACCGTGGAGCGGATCAGCGGCAGGTCCGGGTCGGCCGTCACGATGAGCGGCGGTGTGAAGTCCACGCTCGTCAGCTCCAACGACTTGGCGCGCAGCGCCAGCTCTGCCAGTTCGGCGACGTGACCCGCACCGACGTCGGTGACGACGATGTCCTTGCCCGCCTCTGAGAGCTCCACGAACTTCCGGGCCATCACCGACGGGTCGAGCTGCTTTGCCATGGCCGACATCACGCACTTCTGCCGGTTCATCCGCTCGTAGTCGCTGGAGCCATGCCGGGAGCGCGCGAACCAGAGCGCGTGGTATCCGTCGAGGTGGACGTTCTCACCCGCCTCGATGTAGCCGCTCACGGGGCTGCCACCGCCACCGATGGGGACGTCGCGCCCCACGTTGAGGGTGATGCCACCCATGGCGTCGATGAGGGACTTGAAGCCGCCCATGTCCACCATGGCGTAGTAGTTGATGTCCAGCCCCAGGATCTCCGAGACCACCTGGCGGGTGGCGTCCAGCCCCCCGTCAGGGCCGGGGAAGAGCTCGGGGTGCTCCGATGCCAGCGTGTAGATGCCGTTCAGCATGCAGGCGTTGTCCTCGCAGCGGAACCCGTCGGGGTACAACTCGTGCAGTGGCGAGGAGGCCGGGAACGGGGCCCCCTGCAGGTTGCGGGGGAGCCCGAACACGACGGTGCGCCCCGTCGACGCGTCAATGGAGGCCACGTTGATGGAGTCGGGTCGGATGCCGTCGCGACTGGCTGCCGCGTCCACCCCCAGGAGGAGGATGTTGTAGCGGCCGTCCTTCTGGCTGGTGTCGCCCCCACCCCGCAGGACCTCGGAAACGTTGTTGGCGGCGGTGAAGGCGCTGGCGGCCACGCTGGTGGCGAACCCGGCGCAGACGACGAGCACGACAGTGGAGACGGTGAGCGTGAGTCGGGTGGGGCGCCGCAGGAGTGTGGGGCGTGCCAGCCGCCACGCGTCGAACAGCAGCAGGGCCCAGCCCACGAAGGCCAGCCAGGCGGCCACGCGCAGGCCAGCCGTGACGGGGCCGTTCAACAGCACGGCCAGCGTGGGACCGCGCCAGAGCAGCAGACCCAGAAGTGTGACGAGCGCCAGTACCCACACGGCCACCCAGACGCGCAGGGCGACACGCCCCACGAACCGGTTGCCCGCCACGAACTGCGCGGAGCCCGGCACGGCCGCCGACATCAGCAGCAGACCGAGCGCCCGCCGGGTGCGGACGCTGCGCGCCTCTGTCGAACGGTCAACCTTCACGGGCAGATCTCCTACGGTTTGGTGGTTCTACAGCGTGCCCCCTTCGCCGCGAATAGCGGAGATGACGCGCCGAGAAACCCTGATTGCACCCTGAAAGGCGTCCTGTGGCCGCGCCTCGAGGAAGGCCGACGCGGTGCTCCCGGGTACGATTACCCGGTCACGTTGAGGGAGGCACATGTCGAACGGACGCCGGGACGACGACCTGGAATGGCTGTACCGACGCGAGGAGGAGCCGTCGGAACAGACGCGCGTACTCGCCGCCGAGGAGGTCGAGAGGTTGCGGGGGAAGCCAGCCCCGACGCCCCGACGCACCCCCCCGAACCGGCCATCCCCCACCCCGGCGCCACCTCCCCCGCCGCCCTCCCAGCCACCGCGGAAGCCCGGTAGGCCCAGCAGTGGCGACGACGGCATTCCGCCCCGGACCCGTCGCCCCAAGCGCCGGCACCCCGTCCGCAACATCGTTGGGGTGGTCCTGCTCGCCTGGGTGGTGTTCATGGTGGGCACGCCGGTCTTCGCACTGGTGCGCGGCACCGTCGTCGATGCGTCCCCCACCGGGGACCGGCCGCCTGAGCAGCCGGGCCGCACCATCCTGCTCGTCGGTTCCGATGCCCGCGAGGACATGACACCCGAAGAACGCTCCAAGCTCCGGACGGGCAGCACGGAAGGTCGCCGCACTGACACCATGCTGCTGCTGTACGTCCCACCCTCGGGCAGCTCCGCGCTGGTGTCGCTCCCCCGCGACTCCCTGGTGTCCATCCCCGGTCATGGCAAGAACAAGCTCAACGCCGCCTACTCGTTCGGGGGCGCACCCCTGCTGGTGGAGACCGTCGAGAAGACCACGGGGGTGCGGATCGACGGCTACCTCGAGATCGGCTTCCTGGGGCTCGTGGACGTGGTGGACGCCGTCGGCGGGATCGAGGTGTGTCCCGCCAAGCCCATGAAGGACAAGGATGCCCATATCGACATCCCCGCCGGGTGCCAGAACCTCGACGGGGTGACAGCGCTGGGCTACGTCAGGATGCGCAAGGCGGACCCGCGCGGCGACCTCGGACGGATCGAGCGGCAGCGCGAGGTCATCGGCAAGGTCATGAAAAAGGCCACGAGCCCGCTCAGCATCCTCAATCCCGTCACGTACTGGAAACTCAACATGGCCGTCGCCAAGTCGGTGGCCCGCAGCGACCAGACGGGCCCAGCAGCGCTGGCGTCGATCGCCTCCGGCCTCTTCCAGACAGCGACGGGCACGGGTCTCAGCCTGACCGTCCCGATCGCGAACGCGAACTACAACAGCAACGTCGGCTCCGCCGTGCTGTGGGACGAGAAGGCCAGCCAGGAGATGTTCACAGCCATCGCCACGGGCGACGTCAAGACCCTGGAGAAGTTCCAGGGGTAATCACTGGCCCGGGGCGCCGTTAGGCTTGTCGTTCGACGTGCCGACTCTCCGGGAGTGCCAGTGAGCCAGAACAACCAGACACCCAATTCTGGGCAGCCGCCGCAGGGCCCGCAGGGATGGGGTCCCGGAACGGGACAGCCCAACCAGGGCTACCCGCAGCAGGGCCCCCCAATCAGGGCCACCCACAGCAGGGACCCCCCAACCAGGGCTACCCACAGCAGGGAGCCCCCAACCAGGGCTACCCACAGCAGGGACCCAACAACCAGGGCTACCAGCAGCAGCCCCCGCCGGGCTGGGGACAGCAGGGAGCCACGCAGCAGATGGGTGCGCCCGCCAAGAAGAAGTCCAGGGCCCCCATGATCGTGGCGGGCGCCCTGGCGTTCGCGCTGGTGGTGGGCGGCATCGTGTTCGCCATGAACTTCCTCGGAGGCGCCACCCCGGCGGCGTCCGAGGGCATCCCCTCCGACGCCCTCGCGATCCTCGAGGTGAACCTCAACCCGTCGGTGGCCGACAAGCTGGCCGTCAAGGACTTCGCCGAGAAGTTCCCCGCCATGGCCGAGAACGTCACCGACGTCGACGGTGACTACAAGAAGGCCATCTACCAGGCCGTCTTCGCGGACATCGACGAAGCGCCGGACTACAGCCAGGTGGAGCCGTGGCTTGGCGATTCGCTGGCCGTGGCCGTCCTGAAGTCGGCCGCGGGCGCAGGCGACGTGTTCGGATCCGACCCGGACGTGTTGATGGTCGTGCAGGTCACGGACCCCGCCAAGGCGAAGGCGTTCATGGCTGAGCACGGCGACGGCGCGCAGGTGGCGTTCCTGGATGACCTCATGCTGGTCACCGACAAGGACAAGCCCGCCCCCGACGTCGACGCCATCAAGAACGCCCCCCTGTCCGACAACGACGACTACAAGGCCGACATGGCCAAGCTTGGCGGGTCCTGGCTCCTCACCGGCTGGGGTGGCGCCGAGGCCTTCAAGGCCATCGTGGCCGCGGGCACCGAGAGCACGGGGATGAACGCCGAGGCACCCAACGCCCGCGCGGCCATGGGCATGAAGATCGAGGACGGCTCAGCCGTCGTCCGTGCCGTTTCCTGGAGCGACCAGGACGTCACCGAAGGCCCCGCCACCACGTTCCTGAACTCCCTGCCGTCGGCCGCCCTGGGGGCCATGAGCTTCTCGCTGTCCGACTCGGTGCACGACGCCCTGTGGAAGCAGGTCGAGCCGCTGCTCGCGGAGAGCCCCGAAGCCGGGGAGCAGTTGGGCATCTCGTCCAAGGAGGACCTCAGAGCCATCCTCGGTTCCGAGATGGCCATTGCCGTGGGCATGGACCAGAACAACTCGCCCACCGTCGGCATCAAGGTGCGCACAGACGACGTGGCCAAGCACGAGTCGTTCCTGGACACCCTCGGCAACGAGATGGGCGTTGGCGGACTCGAGCACGTCGCCGATGGCGATGTGGTCACCACCACGTTCGGCCAGCCCATCGACGGGTTCACCAACCCGGGAGGGACGCTGGCCGAGAACGAGACCACCCAGAAGCTGACGAAGGGCAGCGGCGACGCGCAGGCCGTGATGTGGGTGGACCTCCCCGCCATCCTCGCCATCCCGGGGCTCGGTCTGGACACCGACCAGGAGATGATGCGGAACATGGAACCCCTCAGCGGCATCGGCATGTCCAGCTCCATCCTCGGCGACGACTACGCCGAGACGTTCATCCGGGTGGGCACCAAGTAGCCCTCCCACCACAGACAACAGCTCCCCGCCCGGTTGGGCGGGGAGCTGTTGTCGTCGTGGGGGTTGTCGCGTCAGTT
This sequence comes from Arachnia sp., assembly GCA_039929445.1. GTDB lineage: Bacteria > Actinomycetota > Actinomycetes > Propionibacteriales > Propionibacteriaceae > Arachnia. The sequence continues at coordinate 41,726 of JBDSRF010000082.1, forward strand.
CCGCCTTGAGGCGTCCCGCACGGCTGCGCCCTTGGCGTGCGCGGCGTCGCGCAGGGAGTCCTGGAACGCCAGCATGCGGTCGCGCAGGTTCTCGTCGGAGGCGGCCAGGATCCTCACGGCCAGTAGGCCGGCGTTGCGGGCGTTGTCGATGGCGACGGTGGCCACGGGCACGCCGGCCGGCATCTGCACGATCGACAGCAGCGAGTCCAGGCCGTCGAGCCGCTTCAGCGCCACGGGGACGCCGATCACGGGTAGGGGCGTCAGGGCGGCCAGCATGCCGGGCAGGTGGGCTGCCCCCCCGGCGCCGGCGATGATCACCCTGATGCCGCGAGCGTGGGCGCCGTGGCCGAAGTCCACCATCTCCTGCGGCATGCGGTGCGCGGAAACGACGTCGGCCTCGAAGGGCACGTCGAACTCGGCGAGGGCGTCGGCGGCGGCCTGCATGATCGGCCAGTCGGAGTCGGAGCCCATCACGATGGACACGAGTGGATCAGGCATTGGGGTCCCCCATCAGGTAGCGGGCAGCGTGCCGGGCGCGGCGCAGGGCTGCCTCGAGGTCGTCGTCGCAGGCGGTGACGTGGCCCACCTTCCGGCCGGGGCGCACCTCCTTGCCGTACAGATGGACGCGAATGGCGCGGTCGCGCGCGAACACATGCTGCAGCGCCCCAGTCAGGTCGGGCTCCGCGCCGCCCAGCACGTTGGTCATCACGACGTGCCGAGCGCGGAGGTCGGGGGCGCCCAGCGGTAGGTCCAGCACGGCGCGTAGATGGTTCTCGAACTGGCTGGTGAGCGCGCCGTCTATGCTCCAGTGCCCAGTGTTGTGGGGCCGCATGGCCAACTCGTTGACGACGACGCGGCCGTCGGCGGCCGCCATGAGCTCCACCGCCAGCACCCCCACCACACCCAGTTCGCCGGCGATCCGCAGTGCCATGGCCTGCAGCTCGGCGGCCTCGTCGTCATCGAGGCCGGGTGCCGGTGTGATGGTCTCGACGCAGACGCCGTCGGTCTGGGTGGTCTCGCTGATGGGGTAGGCCACGGCCTGGCCGAAGGGAGAGCGGACGACGATGGCGGAGAGTTCCCGGGTGAAGTCGATGAACTCCTCGGCCACGATGACCACCTCCTCACCGGCAGAGGTCTCGGGTTTGGCGTCGAACGGCTCCTGCACCTGGCCGGGGCCATCGAGCTTCCAGACGCCCTTCCCGTCGTAGCCGCCGCGGGAGGTCTTGGCGATGATGGGCCATCCCATGCGGTCGCCAAAAGCTGACAGGTCGGCGGGGGTGCGGCAGATGGCGAACTGGGGGCAGGGGATTCCCATGCCCGTCAGCCGCTCACGCATGAGGGCCTTGTCCTGGGCGTGGGCCAGCGCGTCCGGGCCGGGGCGCACCTCGACGGCGTCGCCCAGCAGGCGCAGGTGGCGGGTGGGGACGTGCTCGTGGTCAAACGTGAGAACGTCCACGTCCTCGGCGAAGCGGGCCAACGTCGCCAGTTCGGTGTAGTCACCGACGACGGTGTTGGCGATGACCTGGGCCGCGGACGTGCCCTCGGCCTCCGCCAGCAGGTGCACGTCAATGCCGAGCCCCACACCCGCCTGGTGCATCATGCGGGCAAGCTGCCCACCCCCGACAATTCCCACGCTGTAGCGACGATCCACGGCGCTCAGCGTACCGGCTGGTGCAGCTAGTCGTCGTTCCGCTCGGACCAGCCGTCGTCAGCCCGGTCGCCGTCGCCCCGGAACAGCAGGTTGTTGATGACCACGTGCACACGCTCCACGTGGGGCAGGTCGTGCAGGACCAGCGGCTGGGCCGCGGCCGTCTCCAGCACCAACGTGCCGCACCCGAGCATGCGGTCCATGAGGCTGCGCTCGTAGTTGACGTTGTTGATGCGCCGCAGAGGCAGGTCATGCCCGGTCTTGTTGAGGATGCCGCGGCGCGTGATGATGCGCCGGTCCGTGACCGTGTAGGTGGAGGTTCTCCAGCGCAGGAACGGCAGGAGGACCACCCAGATCACCAGCAGGACGAACACACCGACCGCCACCCACGTGCCCCACGGCTGGGTGCTGGGCGGCAGCAGCGCGATCCCCACGCCGAGGGCGGCGCTGAAGATAATGAGGGCCGCCACGGGCCAGATGAGGGCCTTGCCGTGGGTGTGCATGTGCAGCACGACCTCTTCGCCGTCGCCGAGGGTGTCCTTGCTGATCGCCATGGGGGAAGTGTGGCACGGGCCGGGGCGCGGACACGGTTGCCCCGCTCAGCGGTGCATGCGGGCGTGCACGACATCCCCGACGGCGAACGTCTCCAGGCCCGTCGACGTGGCCACCTGCAACCGGCCGAACTCGTCGACGCCGTACCCGCGGCCGCGGACGACAACGTCGGGCGCCACCGTGATGGTGAGGTCGGAGCCCACCGAGGAGCACCGGGCCCGGTACTCCCCCGCCAGCGAGCCGGACGCCTGCCACAGCCGGTAACAACGTTCCATGTGCCCCAGCACGCCCGCCACGATTGCGTCCCTGTCCACGTGGAAACCCTCCAGCGAGAGGGAGGTGGCCGTTGGGACGGGCAACTCGTCGGCGCCCAGTTCCAGGTTGAGACCCAGCCCCACGACGGCCCGTGCCCCGGTGGGGTGTTCGATCCGCTCGGACAGGATGCCGCACACCTTGGCGCCGTCGATGAGGACGTCGTTGGGCCACTTCAGCTGCACGCGTGAGGCGTCGGGCGCGATGTCGCCGAGGGCGGACGCCACGGCCATGCCCGTCAGCAGGGAGAGCCACCCCCAGCGCGGGAACTCGTGCACGGGCCGCAGCAGCATCGACAGCGACAGCGACGCGCCCGGCGGGCTCACCCAGGTGCGGTCGAGTCGTCCGCGACCGGCGGTCTGCTCGGATGCCACGAGCACACGCCCCTCGGGCTCCCCCATCCTCGCCAGGGCGGCGAGGTCGGCGTTGGTGGACCCCGTCGAGGCCACGCATTCCACCTGCCGCCACAGGCTGCCCGGAGCGAGAAGTGCGGTGATGCGGTGGGGGTCGGGGGTATTGCTACTCACGGCGCCACAGTAGTGCCGCTCGCGGGGATAGGGTGACGGCCATGGAGATCGACATCCACACCACTGCCGGAAAGCTTGCCGACCTCGGTCGCCGCATCGACGAGGCGGTGCACGCCGGTTCCGCGGAGGCCGTGGAGAAGCAGCACGCCAAGGGGAAGATGACGGCCCGGGAGCGGGTGCTGGCCCTGCTGGACGACGGCTCGTTCGCCGAGTTCGACGAGTTCGCCCGCCACCGCTCCACCAGCTTCGGCATGCAGGCCCGCCGCCCCTACGGCGACGGCGTCGTCACCGGGACCGGATCCATCCACGGGCGCCCCGTCTGCATCTTCAGCCAGGACGTGACCATCTTCGGTGGTGCACTCGGCCAGGTCTATGGCGAGAAGATCGTCAAGATCATCGACTTCGCCATGAAGACGGGCGTCCCGCTCGTCGGTATCAACGAGGGCGGTGGGGCGCGCATCCAGGAGGGTGTGGTGTCGCTGGCCCTCTACGGCGAGATCTTCCACCTCCACACGCGCGCCTCCGGCGTGATCCCCCAGATCTCGCTGGTCATGGGCGCGGCCGCCGGAGGCCACGTGTACGGTCCCGCACTCACCGACTTCGTGGTCATGGTGGACAAGACGTCGCAGATGTTCATCACCGGACCGGAGGTCATCAAGACCGTCACCGGCGAGGACGTGACCATGGAGGAGCTGGGCGGTGGGCGCACCCACAGCACCAAGTCGGGCAACTCGCACTACCTGGCCGCGGACGAGACCGACGCGCTGGAGTACGTCCGCGACCTCCTCAGCTACCTGCCCCAGAACAACCTGGAGGACCCGCCCGTCTATGACGACGAGGAGGTGGATCTCACCATCACCGACCACGACCGCTTCCTGGACGCCCTCATCCCCGACTCCGCGAACCAGCCCTACGACGTGCGGGAGATCATCCGCAACGTCCTGGATGACGACGAGTTCCTCGAGGTCTCAGAGCTCTTCGCCGGCAACATCATCACCGGCTACGGTCGTATCGAGGGTCGCTCCATCGGCATCGTCGCGAACCAGCCCATGGTGTTGGCGGGCTGCCTCGACATCGATGCCGCGGAAAAGGCCGCCCGATTCGTTCGCACCTGCGACGCCTTCAACATCCCCGTCCTCACCTTCGTCGACGTGCCCGGCTTCCTGCCGGGCGTGGACCAGGAGCACCAGGGCATCATCCGGCGGGGCGCGAAACTGATCTACGCCTACTCGGAGGCCACGGTGCCGCTGCTGACGGTGGTCACCCGCAAGGCATACGGGGGCGCATACCTGGTGATGGGGTCCAAGCATCTGGGCGCCGACATCAACTTCGCCTGGCCCACCGCGCAGGTGGCCGTGATGGGCGCCCAGGGGGCAGTCAACATCTTGCACCGCAAGGCGCTGGCCACCGCCGAGAACCCAGACGAGCTTCGCCAGCAACTCATCACCGAGTACGACGACGAGCTCACCAACCCGTACGTGGCGGCCGAGCGCGGGTACGTGGACCAGGTGATCTACCCGCACGAGACCCGGGCCCAGGTGATCCGGGCGCTGCGCCTGCTGCGCACCAAGCGGGAGCAGTTGCCGCCCAAGAAGCACGGGAACATCCCGCTGTGAGCGACGAGGCCCCCCTGTACTCCGTGTCGCGGACGCAGGCCACCGACGAGGAACTGGCGGCTGTGTTCGCGGTCCTGCAGGCCCGCGCGGCCAACGGGACGCTGAAGGCCGGCACCGACCGGCCGCTGGCCGGCGGCTGGAAGTCGTACTACCGCACCGTCCGCCAGCAGGCCTCCCCGGGCCGCGAGGCCTGGCGCACCTCCATCCGGTTCTAGAGTCTGGTTCCCCACGGCATGACGCATCGTCTGATTTTGGCCTCGGCCTCCCCCGCCCGACTCCAGTCGCTCCGCAACGCCGGCCTGGACCCCGAGGTGATCGTCTCCGGCGTCGACGAGGATGCCATCACCCACCCCCGGCCCGACTTGCTGGCCCACGCGCTGGCCGGGGCCAAGGGGGAGGCCGTGGCCGCGCGGGTGGAGGGCGAGGCCGTCATCGTGGCCTGCGATTCCGTGCTGGAATTCGAGGGACGGGCACACGGCAAGCCAGGCGGACCGGAACAGGCCATTGCGCAGTGGCGACGGATCCGGGGCGGGCAGGGCGTGCTGCACACGGGACACTTCGTCCGGGTGCGCGAGGCCGGCCCCGAGGTCACGCAGTGCCGCGTGGCCAGCACCGTGGTGAAGTTCGCTGACCTCACCGACTCGGAGATCGAGGCCTACGTGGCCACTGGCGAGCCGCTCGTGGTGGCGGGCGGTTTCACCCTCGACGGCTTCGGCGGCGCGTTCGTCACGGGCGTCGAGGGCGACCCGCACAACGTCATTGGCATCTCCCTGCCCCTGCTGCGCCAGATGATGGTGGACCTCGGCGTGGAGTGGCAGTCGTTGTGGCGCCCGGGCCTCACGGTCGACTGACGTCCCGTCGCACCGCCACTGCGATCCTCCGTGCCTCGATGCCCATCTCGCGCAGGGCACCACTCATGGGATTGGTGAAGCCGATGAAGCGGATTCCCGGCGCCCCCGCCACTGTGTCGGCCCCGCCGACCAGCGGCGCCCCGGTGCCGTCCAGTACCCCGAGATGACCCACCAGTGGTTCCAGTGAACTGCCGTACCCGGTGGCGACGACCACCACGTCCGGTTCGACGGAGGTGCCGTCGGAGAGCAGCGCGTGGGCTCCGTCGAAGCCCACTACGGCGGCCACCGGTTCCACGGAGCCGGCGCGCAGCGCCCCCATCAACCCGACGTCCAGCACGGGGATGGAGCCGGCCCTGCCCCTGGTGTAGAGCCCCCTGCCGGGATCCCGCCACCCGTACCGGGAGAGTTCGGCGATGGGGACGAACACGTGCCGCACGGGCTCGGCGATGGTGTCGGCCGCGGCCGTCGGGATGTGGCGCATGAGCGTCGCGACCAGCTGCGTGGGCACTCCCAGCATGCTGCGGGGCATGACGTGGGGCGGCGTCCGCACCGAGATGCGAACGCGCGACGCGCCCTGCTCCACGAGGTCCACGGCAATCTCGGCGCCGCTGTTGCCGGCGCCCACCACCAGAGCGTCCGTGCCGGCGTACGCGGCCCCGGTGCGGTACGCGCTGGCGTGCAGGAGTTCGCCGGTGAAACCGCCCATGCCGGGCCAGTCGGGCAGGATCGGCCGGTCGTTGAACCCGGTGGCCACCACGACGGCACGCGCTGAGACGTCGCCGCGGGACGTGCGGAGGATCCATCCCGCCGCGTGTCGGTCGATCCTCGTCACCGGGGTCGCGAGTCGCACATCGATCCCGTGGACGACGGCGTAGTCCTCGAGGTAGGCGACCACGTCGTCGCGGGCAACCCAGCGGCCGCTCGAGCGTGGGATGGGGAACCCGGGCAGGCCTGACATCCACCTGACCGTGTGCAGGCGGAGCCGGTCGTAGCGGTTCCGCCAACTCGCACCGACGGCATCGCCGCGCTCCAGCACAACCACCGACAACCCGGCCCGCTGGAGTTCGGCGGCAGCCGCCAGCCCCGCGGGCCCGGCCCCGATGACGGCGACGTTCACCGGGGCCGGATCATCGCCCCCGGGCGCTGGTGTGACGTCAGAACCCACGTTTCGCACGTTCCCCACGATAATCCGAACTCATGCCGATTGACCCGAAGATTTTCGGCGCATCCCCATTACTCCGCCTGAACGTGGTGCCTGCCTTCGCTGATCTCCTCCACGAGCTTGGCGTTGAACGCCGGAAGGTCGTCGGGGGTGCGGCTGGAGACCAGTCCGTGGTCCACTACCACCGCCTCGTCCACCCACTTGGCACCGGCATTCTTCAGGTCCGTGCGCAGGCTGGGGTACGACGTCAGCATCCGCCCCTCCACCACGCCGGCCTCGATGAGGATCCATGCCCCGTGGCAGATCACACCGACGGGCTTGCCTGCATCGAAGAACGCCCTGGTGAACTTCACGGAGTGCTCATCCATGCGCAGGTGGTCGGCATTGACCACGCCGCCCGGCAGCATGAGGGCGTCGAAGTCCGCGGCATCCGCCGATGCCACGTCGAGGTCGACGGGCGCCCGGTGGCCCTTCTTTCCGGTCAGGTCGTCGTCGGCCGGCGACACGAGCGTCGCGTGCGCGCCGGCGCCGATGATCGCGTCCCACGGGGAGGTCAGTTCGCTGTCCTCGTACCCGTTGGTGAGGAGGAAGGCCACCTTCTTGCCGCTCAGATCCGCCATGATGAGTTCCCTTTCGTTGCGTGTGCACCCACGGTAGTCGCGGCCGATGCCAGATGAGATGGAAGCGAATGTCCGGCTCTGTGAGGAATGGATACCGGTGCACCGACGCTGGCTCCTGACTTGGGTCATCGGGCCAGTAACAATCGGGCCGCACGCGACACTTAGGGGTATGGAGCACCAGCGACGGACGCGATTCGCGGCCCTGTACGAGGGCCACGTCAACGCCGTCATGGCTCACTGCCTCCGCCATCTCGCCCCGGCCACGGCCGAGGACGCCGTCAGCGACACGTTCCTCGTGGCCTGGCGCAAGCTCGACGAGATTCCGCCGGAGCCCCGCGGCTGGCTCATCGTCACCGCCCGCAACACCATCCGCAACCGCTACCGCACGCAGGCCCGGTCGCTGGCACTGGAGGACCGGTTGCGGCAGATCACCCACTTGGCTGCGGAACCCGCTGACGTCACGGCCGAGCGTCGCGCCGACCTACTCACCGCGCTGAGGGCCCTGACCGACGACGAGCGCGAAGCCATACTGCTCGTCTCCTGGGACGGACTGACCGGCGTCGAGGCCGCCCGCGCCCTGGGTTGCAGCCACGGCGCGCTCCGGGTCCGCGTTCATCGCGCCCGCCAAAAGATGGCCGCCGCCCTCGGCGTCACCGCCCCCACCACTGTTCACCTCGGGAGTTCCCATGTCTGACGACCTCTCCAAGCTCACACCCACGACCCCGGCAGCCGTCGTTCCCGACTGGGATGACAAGCGCCAGGGCATCCTTGACGGCATCCTTGCGACCAGTGCATCAAGGCGGTCCCGCACGTGGCGGTGGGTGGCCGGCGTCGCAGCAGCAGCGCTGGCCGTGGTGGCCGTCGGCGGGTTGACCCAGCAACTCCGCGACGAGCCGTACGCAACGCCGGCATCCGCCACACCAACCCCAGAAAGTACTGAGCTGCTGGCGGTTGCGAGCCTGCTCCTCGGTTCGAATAACGAGGTGGGTGTTTGCCTTGGAGGTGTGGCCGAGTCCCGCCCCCCGCAGTGCCGCACAATTCCGATCACAGGCATCACCTGGGGGGACGTGCCGTGGGCCGAGACTGCCAGTGGTGTCACCTGGGGTGAAGCCACCGTCGTCGGGACCTTTGACGGTACGACGTTCGCAGCAACGAAGGTCTTCAGGGACGACGATCCGGAAGCGCCACAGCCTCCCGGTGTGAAAACGGATGGGGACTTACCAACATTGTGCGAGTCCCCCACCCGCGGCACGGGCTCAAGGTCAACGGACGCTCTGGTGGCGATGGCCAAGACCTTGCCCGGCTACCAGGCCCTGTGGGTCAGTCCGGACCAGGTCACGTTCAACGTTGCGGTCACCGAGGACATCGAGGGAGCCCGATCTGCCGTGGCGAGTGCCTTTGGTGGAGAGTTCTGCGTGGGCACCGTGGACGGCCCCACCGATCAGGCACTGAGCGCTGCACAGCAGGCGTTGCAGCCCCTCATCCCTGGACCGTTGATGCATGTTCCGCCCAATGACCTGAATGATGGTGCCTCCGTCTGGGGAACGAATTACACCCTCACGCCGCTCGGGAATCGCCTCAGTGTGGACGTCGTACTGGAGTCACAGGAGCTTCTGCAGGAGGTGGAGGCGGCGGTCGGACCTGACGTCTGGGCCTACACCGACGTCATCCCGTTCTTCTACCCCGTCCTCAGTGCCGGCACCCCCGACCCGACGTTGTCCTCGCCACCCACCGCACCCGCCGTCGTCCACAACGGGCCGGTGGCACTGGAGGGGACACTGCTGGAGGTCGACGGCGAGATGGGTCTGTGTTACGGCGGCGGGATGCTGATCTCGGAGCAGTACCCCCCCAGTGCGCCCGTGTGCGGTGGCGGCTTCGTGCCAGTCAGCGGGCTGGCGATGCCGAAAGACAGCGAGAGCTTCGGCATTCTTGTGGGCACCTTCGACGGCACGACGTTCCACGCCACGCGCCTCTACGGCCCGGGCGAGGAGAATGGTCCCCGATCGCCCCTGTACACGATGCCGCCCGAGCCCCCGGATGTTTGCGAGGAGCAGACCGGCACCGGCACGGCCGACGAGAACGATCTGATGGCTGCGGCCAATGCGCTTCCCGGGTTCCAGGGAATGTGGCTCACCAGCGACATGTCTGCCAGCCACTACAGGGTCGCCGTCACCCATGGTGTCGAGGAGGCGCAGAAGGCGTTGCTGGACAGGTTCGGGGTCCTGCTGTGCGTCGCGACGGTCCCCGGGCTTGATGCAGCCACCCTCCGCACCGCTGAGAAGGCCGTCACGGCGCTGTGGCCCCGGGGACCGGGTCAGCTCGAGCCATTTGTCGGGACTGACGTGTGGGTGGAGTCGGTCGGCACCTCCCTGAGGGTCACCGTGCTGGATGACACCGACGACGTCCGGTCCAAGGTGGAGGAGGCCGTCGGCCCGGAGGTCTGGCCGTACACCAAGGTCATCCCCCTCCTCTTCCCCGTCGAAGCATCCGCTCTCGAACCGCGAGTGGACACTCCCACCCCCATGCCGCCGGGACCGGCCACGCCCCTGGTCATCACGGCAGCCGATCGCCAACGCGCCGAGGAGTCCGTCGCCTCCGACCTCGAGGGTGCGGTCGGCACCTCTGCCACCGCGAAGATGACGAAGGCCACCTTCGAACAGTACGAAGCTCTGTGGAACATCGACGTGCCCTACCCGCCCGGCCCCCCGCCGGGCGACACCGAGGTTCTCGTGGTCACGCTGTCGGCATCTCTGGACAACACCGTCATGCGCGGCGGACCCGTCGGCAGTCCGGCAAACGAGGCCACGGGCACCATCAACGTCATTGAAGCCGAAACGGGGAAGTCGATCATCCACGCGACGCTGCTGGGCGCCGAACCGCAGACGGAACGGATCACCCAGTTCCCCGGCCCCATCGAGGACGTCAAACTCCCGGCGGGCTTCCGCTGACAGGGTCCGATTGCGATCGCTACCGTCCGTTCAACGTGCACCGCCTGGCGCACTAAGTTGAGCAGCACGCGACCGAAAGGAACCCGCGCGTGCTGCTCCTCTGCTTTGCCGGCCTGCTGCTGGTGGCCGCCCTGGTGTCCAACCGGGCGGACCGCACGATCCTGTCCACCTCCGTGCTGTTCCTCGTCGGCGGCATCGTGCTGGGCTCCGGCGCGCTCGGTGTCATCGAGATCTCGCCGGAGGACCCCACGGTCGGCCTCCTCGCGGAACTGGCGCTTTTCGCGGTGCTCTTCACCGACGGGATGAAGGCCGGATGGCGGGACCTGCGCTCCGCATGGCAACTCCCCGGGCGCGCGCTGCTGCTCGGTCTGCCGATGACACTCATCCTCACGGCCCTGCTGGCCCGCTTCGTGGTGGGCCTCGACTGGCCCACCTCCTTGCTCGTCGGCGCCATCCTGTCCCCCACCGACCCGGTGTTCGCTTCGGCCCTGGTGGGCAACAAGAAGGTGCCGGAGCGGTTGCGCCACCTCCTCAACGTGGAGTCCGGCATCAACGACGGCCTCGCCCTGCCGTTCGTCATCATCCTGCTGACCGTCGCCAAGCGGGCCGGCGAGGTGGACGTCGTCGAGGTCCTCGTCGAGCTGGGGCTGGGCATCGCCATCGGCGTGGTCGTGCCGCTGGTGGCGCTGGCGCTGGAACGCCTGCCGTTCTTCCAGGCCTCCCACCACTACGAGCCGTTGACGGCGCTGGCCATCGGCCTGCTGGTCCTGGCCATCGGGCAGGTGACCCACGGCAACCTGTTCCTGGCTGCCTTCGCCGCGGGCATCACCGTCGCCACGGCCGGGCCCCATCAGCGGGAGAGCTTCGAACAGTTCGGCGAACTCATCGCCGAACTCCTCAAGCTGGGTGCGCTGCTGGTGTTCGGGGCGCTCATCACCATCACGGTGATCGCGGACAACGGCTGGGCCGGCGTCGTGTTCGCCGTGCTGGCCCTCCTATTACCCCGATCGATCGCGCTCGCCATCTCCTTCCTGGGCTCCGGTCTCAGCACCAGGGAACAGGTGGCGGCCGCGTGGTTCGGGCCCAAGGGCTTCGCGTCGGTGGTGTATGCCCTCTACGTCCTGACGTCCGGGCTCAGCAACGGGCTGCAGGTGTTCGACCTCATCGCCGGCACCGTGGTGCTTTCCATCCTGCTCCATTCCTCCACCGACGTGGTTGTGGCACGGTGGTTTGACGACCAGTGGGAGGTGCCGCACTGGTACGGACGGCTCAGGAAGAAGAAGGGATAGTCATGGACCACCACCTCACGCGAGACCTCCTGATGACGGCGGCCATCTTCGGCCTCTTCGCCTTCGTGTGGTTCGGCTGGGC
>JBDSRF010000083.1:0-10266 GCA_039929445.1 Arachnia sp.
GCTCTCCCCGTAACCCCCGCACTCGTCCGGGTAGTACTGGTAGCCCAGCGTCCTGAGGCTCTTCATGGGCGTGCCCACCTGCAGCGGGCCGAGTCCTGTGAAGTCCAGGCCTGACTGGTCGATGATCCACTTCGGGACAATCGTCACGGGCGGGATCGACGGCGACGAGAACAGCACCACGTTGTTGAACACCCAGGCGTACTTGTTCACATATGTGTAGCCCGACCCCGACTTCACCGCCTGCACCGTCTTGACCCAGATGTAGCTGCGGCAGCCACCGTTGCCGGTGGCCGGAGTGTCGCACTCGGTCCTCCACTGACGCCCCGACTGGGTCCAGTTCGGGTTGGTGCGACCCAGATTGTTGTTGGCCCACGACGCACGCGGCGACGGCAGGTACGACAGGTTGTTGAACGTCCACCCCGTCCTCTTCACGTAGCGACCGTTCACATACGTCACGGTCGTGGCCCAGATCTCCGCGCGACATCGCACGATCGTCGGCGAGTACTTCTCACACGTCGTGTTCCACAGACGACCCTGCGAGATCTGACCCCCCGGAGTGGTGTAGACCGACGGGGCGGAGTCGGCATGTGCGACCAGGACGCCAGAGGCCATCGCGACGATGGCGGCGGCGGAGGCAGCAAACAACTTGCGGAAAACGTGCATCATTCCTCCTCATTGAGTTCGTGCAAAGGTCGACGAGACCGTGGGCCGGGATCGTGGTGATCCCGGCCCACGGTGTCGCTCTGGGATGGCCGGTTCAGCAGCCGTCGTACAAGAGGTCCGGGCTGATCTTTCGCGCCACCATCATGGCGATGACGTCCGAGTCCTTCAGCGCCACGGGAGGGTATGCGGGTGAATCGAAGATGAACACCAGTTCGCTGCCGCCGCTTTGCACCACGGCTGTGTACACCTGCGAGTCGCCGGGGATGTCGTACTTCTTCTGCAGGAGAAGCCTCGCGCCGTAGATGGCCTTCAGTTGGGCCAGCGTCATGCCGACCTGTGCACCGTCGACCGTCCTGACACTGGTGCCTCGGACGTTGACGTCCGCCACCAGCGGGGTGTTGAGGTCCCTGACGTCGATGCCCCGGTTGGTGAGGGCCTTGCTCTCCCCGTAACCCCCGCACTCGTCCGGGTAGTACTGGTAGCCCAGCGTCCTGAGGCTCTTCATGGGCGTGCCCACCTGCAGCGGGCCGAGTCCTGTGAAGTCCAGCCGCGACTGGTCGATGATCCACTTCGGGACCTTCGTCACGGGCGGGATCGATGAGGTGGAGAACAGCACCACGTTGTTGAACACCCACGCGAACTTGTTCACATAGGTGTAGCCCGAGCCCGACTTCACCGCCTGCACCGTCTTGACCCAAATGTAGCTGCGGCAACCACCGTTGCCGGTGGCCGGGGTGTCACACTCGGTCCTCCACTGACGCCCAGACTGGGTCCAGTTCGGGTTCGTGCGGCCCAGGTTGTTGTTGGCCCACGACGCACGCGGCGACGGCAGGTACGACAAGTTGTTGAACGTCCACCCCGTCCTCTTCACGTAGCGACCGTTCACATACGTCACGGTCGTGGCCCAGATCTCGGCGCGGCACCGCACAATCGTCGGGGAGTACTTCTCACACGTCGTGTTCCACAGACGACCCTGCGAGATCTGACCCCCCGGAGTGGTGTAGACCGACGGGGCGGAGTCGGCATGGGCGACAAGCACACCAGAAGCCATCGCGACGATGGCGGCGGCGGAGGCGGCAAACAACTTACGGAAAACGTGCATCGGTCCTCCTCATTGAGTTCGTTCGCTCACACTAAGTTGAACCGACACTATTCACAATGGATAGGCCAAACGGACGACAGAGGTGAAATCCCGTCCACAACGCAGGATCTGACGCCATGCCGGATTTTGGAGCGTGTCCCGTCGGCCCTGACCGGTCGGGGTGGGGCTAGGGTGGTGTGGACAACGCGTCGCACCCCGAAGGAGTGGAAGTGAACGCCACTGTCGCCCAGTCCCCAGCCATCGCCGTCACCGGCCGGATCCCGAAGCACGCCGGCCTGCTGGCATGGGTGGAGGAGGTGGCCGCCCTCACCCGCCCCGCCGCGATCCACTACTGCGACGGGTCAGAGGCAGAGAGGGAGTGGCTCGTCGACCACCTCGTGAAGTCGGGCACCGTCGTTCGGCTCAACGAGAAGACCCGTCCGAACTCGCTGTACGCACGCACCGATCCCGACGACGTCGCACGCGTCGAGGACTCGACGTTCATCTGCTCCGTCCGCGAGGACGATGCCGGTCCCACGAACAACTGGATGGCGCCGGAGAAGATGAAGGCCACGATGGCCAAGCTGTACGACGGGTGCATGCGGGGCCGCACCCTGTACGTCATCCCGTTCTGCATGGGCCACGTCGACGCGGCCGAGCCGAAGTTCGGCGTCGAGATCACCGACTCCGCGTACGTGGCGATCTCCATGCGGATCATGACGCGGATGGGGTCGGAGGCGCTGACGGCCATGGAGGCCACCGGGGCACCCTTCGTGCCGGCCCTGCATTCGGTGGGCATGCCGCTGGAGGATCCCGCCGACGACGTGCCGTGGCCCTGCAACGACGTGAAGTACATCGTGCACTTCCCGGAGGAGCGCATGATCTGGTCCTACGGTTCCGGCTACGGCGGCAACTCGCTGCTGGGCAAGAAGTGCTACGCGCTGCGGATCGCCTCCGCGATGGGTAGGGACGAGGGCTGGCTCGCCGAACACATGCTGATACTGAAGCTGACCTCCCCCGAGGGCCGGTCATACCACCTGTGCGCGGCGTTCCCGTCGGCGTGCGGGAAGACCAACCTGGCAATGCTGGAGCCCACCATCCCCGGCTGGACCGTGGAGACCCTGGGCGATGACATTGCCTGGCTACGCTTCGGCGACGACGGACGGCTGTACGCGGTCAACCCCGAGACGGGCCTGTTCGGCGTCGCCCCGGGAACCGGCATGGACACCAATCCCAACGCGGTCGCTGCCATCGACGGCGGCAACTCGATCTTCACCAACGTCGCCCTCACCGCCGACGGGGATGTGTGGTGGGAGGGCATGTCGAAGACGCCTCCCCCGAACATCACCGACTGGAAGGGTCGTCCGTGGACTGCCAGGGGCGGGCCCGAGGGTGGTCGGCCCGGCGAGAAGGCCGCGCACCCCAACAGCCGCTTCTGCACGCCCATCGAGCAGACGCCCATCCTGAGCGGCGACTACCACAACCCCGCCGGGGTCCCCATCGACGCCATCATCTTCGGCGGCCGACGGCAGAACACCATCCCGCTGGTGGCGCAGTCGCGCAGTTGGGCGCACGGGGTGTTCATGGGCGCCACCTGCAGCTCCGAGACGACGGCGGCCGCCACCGGCGCCGTCGGGGTGCTGCGGCGCGACCCGATGGCGATGCTGCCGTTCATCGGGTACCACGTGGGCGACTACCTCTCCCACTGGATCGAGATGGGCAACTCCACCACCCACGACAAGCTGCCGAAGATCTTCTACGTGAACTGGTTCCGGCGCGACGCCGACGGCCGCTTCCTGTGGCCAGGCTTCAAGGAGAACTCACGGGTGCTGAAGTGGGTTGTGGAGCGCATCGAGGACCGGGTGGGCGTCATCGACACCCCCGCCGGCATGCTGCCCCAGCCCGGCGACCTGGACGTCTCCGGCTTGGACATCGCCGACGCTGACCTCGCCGCCGTCATCGGCTACTTCCCCACCGAATGGGCGGACGAGCTGCCCCGCATCCGCCGCTGGCTGCGGTCGCTGGGGAGCAAGGTGCCGGTGGAGATGGACGACGAGCTCTGGCTCATTGCCGAGGCCATGGCCCGCCGCCCCTGACCAGCCCGGGTCACTTGTATTTCTCTGCGTATCCCGGGTCCCCGCTCGGGTCCCATGCGTCGCCCGGGTTGCAGAGATAATCCAGAAAGAAGCTGGTGGGTTTGCGCAGGATGATGCGGGTCACCTTGTCCGAATCGACGATGGGCTGGGCGGAGTCCTGGTGGTACAGGAAGAGGAGCTCCGCCTCACCCTGTGTCACCCTACCCACCTGTATGTCCTGGCCGGCCAGCGGATTCAGCGCACTGCGAGAGGTGTTGGGGATTCCGACGACCGTCAACCGGTCCCCGTAGAGGGACTTCACCTGTGCGAAGGTCATCCCCACGCGAGCGCCGTCGATCGTGACGCCGAAGGGCGTCATCAGGTGCATCTCGTAGAGCTTGTTTTTCAGGGAGACGGCACCCGCATTGATCCTCAGCCCCCGACGCACAAGGGCATCCGTCTGCGAAAGCCAGCCGCAGTCTGCTGCACCCTGAACGGTGGTCATGTAGCCCATGTCCTTCAGGCGCGCATACTGCGCGCCGGGCTTCAACGGACCGAACCCGTCCCACGTGAGCTGGGACTGGTCCAGAACGTCGGCCGGGATCCTATTGACGGCCGGGGTCTTGGAGGTGCTGAACCGCGTGATGTTGTTGAAGACCCAACCCTCGAACGGCACGAAGTTGTAGCCCGTGACCTGGCCGTACACACCGATGATGGCTTCCGTGCGGATCTGTTTGGTCCAGAAACCACCCAAAAGCCGGCAAGCCACCGTCAGCGTCAAGAGCCACCGATGTATCGGTGGCTTGCCACGTCGGCGGTGGCGAATCGCATTGGTGACGGTAACTTCGGGTTGTTTCGCACCGTATGACACGAGGTTGCGGCGACCGAGTTGTCCACAGGTTCGACTTTCATCCTTGCCTTCCGCGGAACCATCCGATGGGATCAGGCAATGCACAACGAGAGTGCCCCGCTGATCACCCACGCCACCTTGGCGGCCAACGGACTCACCCCAAACGACATCCGGGCGAAAGTGCACGCCGGTGAACTCACGCGAGTTCGGCGCGGCATCTACGACGTGACCAACGAACTGGGTGTCGTGGAGGATCATGTACGCCTTCTGCGAGCGACGGTGCCTGCCGTGCATGAGACCAACGTCGTGAGTCACCTCACAGCCGCTGTGATGCATGGCATCCCGGTTCAGACACATCTCCTGGGGCGCGTCTGGATGACGCGACGCTCAGCAGGCCACGGCCGTTCCACCCGCCTCGTCGCGGTCAGGAACACTGCGCTTGACGATGACGAGACCATGCAACTGGATGGATTGACGGTGACCACCCCCGGCCGAACTGTCGCTGACCTTGCCCGCACGCAACCCTATGAGTGGGGTGTCATCGCGTGCGATGCCGCGCTGCGATCCGGTGTCCACCCGGACGTCATCCGGGCATCCTTGGTCAGGCACCCGCGGCTGCGCGGGATCCCACGGGCCAGTGCGGCGCTGACGTTCGCCGATCCACGGAGTGAATCGCCGGCGGAGTCGTTGAGCCGGGTATCGATGGCGCGCGCTGGCCTTCCACCTCCGGTGCTCCAGTCGGAGATCTTCAATTCTCAGGGAGAATTCGTGGCGCGCCCCGACTTCACGTGGCCGGAGGCCCACCTCGTCGGCGAAGTGGATGGCAAGTGGAAGTACGGCCAACTACTGCGCCCCGGACAATCCCCAGAAGACGCAATCATGGCCGAGAAAAAACGCGAGGAGATGATTCGACAGGTGGGATTCTGGGTGGTTCGCTGGGATTGGGAGACTGCCTCGAATCCCGTTCGCCTCGGCGCGCTGTTGCGCCGGGCGCTGCGTTGGCAGTCCTGACAGCCGGGCCGGGCAGCTACCAGCTTTCGGCCACAGCAAACGCAGAAGGCTACCGATGTATCGGTGGTTTTCTGTGACGAGGGTGGCGCACACATCTGACTGTGGCGTTGCAACCCGACGGTGGCGTTGCAACCCGACGGTGGCGTTCGTGGGTGGTGTGGGTGGTGTGGGTGGTGCGCTCAGCGGGAGGTGATGGCCAGGCGGTCGCGGCTCCGGTAGCGACCGTGGTGCACGTCGCCCGTCGACTCCGCCGTGAAGATGCGGGCGGCGACGGGGTTCGCCTGGACGCGCTGCAGAGTCTCGTTCAGGCGATGGACCTGCAGCTGGAGGCCCTCGATGTGGGCCTCCAGCTCGATGATCCGACGGATACCCTCCAGGTTGATGCCCTCGTCCTGACTGAGCCTCTGCACGTGGCGGAGCTTGGAGATGTCGCGCAGCGAGTAGCGACGGCCCCGGCCACGGGCGCGCTGCGGCACCACGAGGCCGAGCCGGTCGTAGCCGCGCAGCGTCTGTGGGTGCATGTCCGCCAGCTGCGACGCCACCGAGACGGGGAAGACGGGGGCGTCGTAGTCGAACTGCTGGGGCAGGTTCGCCGTGGACATGTCAGCTCCCGAACAGCGCGGTGCGTGGGTTGGACTGGCCGGACTTCTCCGCGTACTCGGCCAGCGCGCTGCGCGCCGCGTCGCTGAGGTGCTCCGGGACCTCCACCCGCAGGGTGACCAGCAGGTCGCCCATGGTGCCGTCGGACTTGCGGGCACCCTTGCCCCGCAGCCGCATGGTGCGGCCGTTGGGGGTGTTGGACGGCACACGCAGCTTGACGGTCGCCCCACCCAGGGTCGGGACGCTGATCTCCGCCCCGAGCGTGGCCTCGGCGAAGGTGACGGGCACCTCGAGCGTCAGGTTGTTGCCGTTGCGGCCGAACAGTTTGTGCGCGAGGACGTGCACGGTGACGTACAGGTCGCCAGGTGCGCCGCCGTTCTCGCCGGCCGCACCCTTGCCCTTGATGCGGATGCGCTGGCCGTCGTTGACGCCGGCAGGAATCCGCACGTTCATGGTGTTGGCGGAGCGGGCGCGCCCCGAGCCCTGACAGTCAGGGCAGGGGTCCTCGACACGCAGTCCACGGCCGAGACAGTCGACGCAGGGCTCGCTCATGGAGAACACGCCACCTGCGGTGGAGCTCTGCATGCCGGAGCCCTCGCAGGTGGGGCACACCTTGGGCAGCGTGCCGGCGCGTGCCCCCGTGCCACGGCAGGAGGAGCACGGCTGGTCGGAGATCGTGCGCATGGAGACGGTGTCACCGAAGACGGCCTGCTCGAAGGTGATGCTCACCTCGCCCTCGATGTCCGAACCGCGACGCGGCCCCCGCGTGGTGGAGGGCCGACGGCCGGCGCCGGACTGGTTGAACAGGTTGCCGAACAGGTCCCCGAAGCCGGCACCGGAGTTGCCGGCGCCCGCGTTGCGGAACAGGTCCTCGAAGCCGCCGGGCGTCCCGCCCGCGCCTCCGCCCGGCGTGCCGAACCGGACACCGCTGCCGAACAGGCTGCGGGCCTCGTCGTACTCCTTGCGCTTGTCCTTGTGGCTGAGGACGGAGTTCGCCTCGGACGCCTCCTTGAAGCGTGCCTCGGCGGCGTTGTTGCCGGGGTTCTGGTCCGGGTGGTTCTCCCGCGCGATCTTGCGGAATGCCTTGCGGATCTCGTCCGACGTCGACTTCTTGGAGACGCCGAGAATTTTGTAGTAGTCCTTCTCCAACCAGTCCTTGGTACTCACCCGTCGCCTCCTTCACTTGTCCAAGCTTGAAATCCGGGTTGATCCGGGTGCCCGCCCCGCAGCTCGGTCGCGGGGCGGTCCCGGTTCTGCATCAGGCGCTCGGGTTGGCGACGCCGACGCGAGCCGGCCTGATGATGCGGTCGCCCAGGGCGTAGCCCTGCTGCATGACCTGGGAGACAGTGGTGACCTGCACCGTTTCCCCCTCGAGGGGGATCTCCATGAGTGCGTCGTGACGGTTCGGGTCAAAGACCTCTCCCACTGCGCCGAACGAGGTCAGGCCGTGCTTGGCAGCAACCTTCTCCAGTTCGTCGGCCACCATCTTGAACCCGCCGGCAAGGTCGTCGTGCTGTCGTGCCAGGGCGATGCTGTCCAACGCAGGCATGAGGTCGGAGATGACGGCCTCGACACCTGCCTGGCGCGAGAGCGACCTGTCCCGGTCCACGCGACGCTTGTAGTTGACGTACTCGGCCTGCAGCCGCTGCAGGTCGCCGGTGCGCTCCGCCGCGAGGGCGGCCCAGTCCACGGTGGACTCGGCGAAGGCCTCGTCCACAGCGTCCTCCAGCGTTCCCTCGACGGGGGCGCCGGTGGGCCCACCCTCGGGCGGGGGCGGCGCCTGGCCGCCCTCACCCTCGGTGTTCTCGTCGAATTCACTCACTTGTCGTCACTCTTTTCCTCTTCCACGATCTCCGCGTCCACGACATCGTCGGCAGAATCGGAGGCGTCACCCGGGGTGCCAGCGTCCTCGGACGAAGCGCTCTCCGACTGCTGGGCAGCCTGGGCGGCAGCGTACATCGCCTGCCCCATGGCGGCGGCCTTGGTGTTGAGGTCATCGACGGCGGTCTTGACCACGTCGTTGTCCTCACCCTTCAGGGCCTCCTTCAGCGCGTCGAGCGCCTCGACGACGGGCGCCTTGACGTCCTCACCGATCTGCTCGGCGTTGTCAGCCAGCAACTTCTCGGTGCGGAACACCAGGGAGTCGGCCTCGTTGCGCATCTCGACAGTCTCGCGACGCTTGCGGTCCTCCTCTGCGTGCGCCTCGGCATCCTTGACCATGCGGTCGATGTCCTCGCGTCCCAGGGCGGAGCCGCCCGTGACGGTCATGGACTGCTCCTTGCCCGTGGCCAGGTCTTTGGCGCCGACGTGCACGATGCCGTTGGCGTCGATGTCGAAGGTCACCTCGATCTGCGGGATGGAGCGGGGCGCCGGCAGCAGGCCGGTGAGCTCGAAGTTGCCCAGCGACTTGTTGTCGCGGGCGAAGTCGCGCTCGCCCTGGTACACCTGGATCATCACGGCGGGCTGATTGTCCTCAGCCGTGGTGAACACCTCGGAGCGCTTCGTGGGGATGGTGGTGTTGCGTTCGATGATCTTGGTCATCACGCCACCCTTGGTCTCAATGCCGAGGCTCAGCGGGGTGACGTCGAGCAGCAGCACGTCCTTCACCTCGCCCTTGAGCACGCCGGCCTGCAGTGATGCTCCCAGTGCGACGACCTCATCCGGGTTGACGCCCTTGTTGGGCTCCTTGCCGCCGGTCAGTTCCTTGACCAGGTCGACGACGGCGGGCATGCGGGTGGAGCCGCCCACGAGCAGGATCTGATCGATCTTGTCCACCGAGGTACCGGCGTCCGAGATGACCGAGTTGAACGGTGCGCGGCACCGGTCAAGCAGCACCTGGGTCATCCGCTGGAACTCGGAGCGGGTGATCTTCTCGTCCAGGTGCAGCGGGCCCTCGGAGGAGGCGGTGATGTAGGGCAGGTTGATCGAGGACTCGGACGTGGCCGACAGTTCGATCTTGGCGCGCTCCGCGGCCTCCTGCAGACGCTGGCGGGCCATCTTGTCCTTGGACAGGTCCACGCCGTGCTTGTTCTTGAACTGCTTGACGAGCCAGTCAACAACGATGGAGTCCCAGTCATCGCCACCGAGGCGGCTGTCGCCCTTGGACGCCTTGACCTCGAACACACCGTCGGCGATGTCGAGCAGGGAGACGTCAAACGTGCCGCCGCCGAGGTCGAACACAAGCACGGTCTGCTCCTGGTCGGCCTTGTCGAGGCCGTACGCGAGGGCGGCAGCCGTGGGCTCGTTGATGATGCGGTCCACGACGAGGCCGGCGATCTCGCCCGCCTCCTTGGTGGCCTGACGCTCCGCGTCGCCGAAGTAGGCGGGCACCGTGATGACGGCGTTGGTGACGGACTCACCCAAGTACGCCTCGGCGTCGCGCTTCAGCTTCTGCAGCACGAAGGCCGAGATCTGCTGCGGCTTGTACTCCTTGGAGTCCAGGTCGATCTTCCAGTCGGTGCCCATGTGGCGCTTGACGGAACGGATGGTGCGGTCGACGTTCGTGACGGCCTGCCGCTTGGCGACCTCACCGACGAGGACCTCGCCGGACTGCGAGAACGCGACCACCGAGGGTGTGGTGCGGGCGCCTTCGGCGTTGGGGATGACGGTGGGTTCTCCACCTTCGAGGACGGCGACCACCGAGTTGGTGGTACCGAGGTCGATGCCTACTGCACGAGCCATGTGTGAATCTCCTCAGATGTGGTGCGCTGTGACGCGCGAGATGTCAATTCTTCCCTTGAGCGGGGTTGACTCAAGTTAACCACAGCTGGGTTCGGCGGGCAAACGGGTTGAGCGTCCTCGGCTCAACTCAGGGTGGAATCAGGGGAACACCCGACCTGAGGGGATCAGCGACGTCGGGAGGCGCCCAGTTTGACGTCGTGGCCGGCCCACCAGAGGAACCCCTTGAGCACCAGGGTGCCGTTCGAGCCGTCACCCTTGGCCTCGCGATCGACGTCGTTGCCCGCCATGATGGCCATGGAGTCGTC
>JBDSRF010000084.1:0-7459 GCA_039929445.1 Arachnia sp.
CGGCCTCGAGGGCTGCGTCCTCGGCCGGCGACCCGCCGCGAGGCTTGGACCCGGCGATCGGGTGGGTGACGGCCACGTCACCCTTCACGGTGACGAGCGCCTCGGGGCTGGAGCCGACGATGTCGAAGCCGGGCAGGCGGAGCAGGTACAGGTACGGGCTGGGGTTGGTCAGGCGGAGACAGCGGTACACGTCCAGGGCGTCGGCGGTGCTGTCCATGTCGAAGCGCTGCGACACCACCACCTGGAAGGCCTCCCCCGCCCGGATCTCCTCGATGGCGGCCCTGACCGCGCCCTGGTAGGACTCGGGGTCGCGCTGGCGGCGCACGACGGGTGCGACGGGCTCGGCCACGGGCTGCGCCAGGGTCCGGCGCGGCGCGGTCAGCTGGGCGGCCATGTCCTGGACGGCCCGGACGGCGTCGGCGTGCGCGCGCTCGGCGCCCTCGTCGCCGCCGTCGAAGTTGATGGCATTGGCGATCAGCCACACCTCGGAGCGGTGGTGGTCGAAGACGGCCAGCTGGCTGCTGAGCATCATCACCATCTCGGGCAGCTGCAGGTCGTCCTCGCACGTGTCCGGCAGCTTCTCCAGCCGGCGGACCACGTCGTAGCCCATGTAGCCCACCATCCCGGCGTGGAACGGCGGCAGCCCGGGCGTGGCGGGGGTGGCGAGTTCGGCGAGGGTCTCCTGCAGGACCGCCAGCGGGTCGCCGTCGCCGACCCCCACGAGTTCGCGCCCCTGCCAGGTGGCCTGCCCGTTGACCTCCGTGAGCGTCGCGGCCGCCCGTACCCCAATGAAGGAGTAGCGCGCCCAGACCCCGGCCTCGGCCGACTCGAACAGGTAGGTGCCCTCCCGCCGATCGCACAGGGCGTCGTAGATGCCAATGGGGGTGATGTCGTCGGCCAGCATCCGCGCGTGGACGCTGATGACGCGTCGGGTCTGTGCGAGCTCGACGAACTCCTCCAGCGTCGGGTGGATGGTGATCACGCGACGTCACCGTCCCTGAGCTCGGTGAAGAAGCAGGTGCGGTTGCCGGTGTGGCAGGCGGCGCCCTCCTGGTGGACGCGCAACAGGATGGTGTCGCCGTCGCAGTCGAGGTGGACGGACTCCACGGCCTGGGTGTGCCCGGAGGTCTCGCCCTTCACCCAGTACTCGCCGCGGCTGCGGGACCAGTAGGTGGCGCGCCCGGTGGCAAGGGTGCGACGCAGTGCCTCCTGGTCCATCCACGCCAGCATCAGCACGTCTCCGGTGGCGGCATCCTGCGCGACGGCGGGCAGCAGCCCATCGGCATTGAACTTCAGTTGCGGTCCCATGGCCGACATTGTGGCATCACCATGCGCCGTACCCGGCCTTCGGCCAACTAGGCTTGCCCCATGACTCTTGCCCAAAGCCAGCGCGCCCAGCTCCTCGACCTCTTCCTGGAGCTCGGCCCCTTCGCCCCCACGCTCTGCGAGGGGTGGAAGACCCAGGACCTGGCCGCACACCTCTACATCCGGGAACACAAGCCCCAGGCGATGCTGGGCATGTTCTCCGAGAGGTTCGCGGGCATCACGACCCGCGTCCAGATGGAGGCGCTGCACGCCAACGGTTTCATCGGCCTCGTCGAGCGGCTGCGCAAGCCCAGCCTCATGATGCGTCCGATGGACGCCATGGTCAACGGTGCCGAGTAATTCATCCACCACATGGACGTCCTCCGGGCCAATGACCGGGACCAGGAGATCAGCCCCAAGGACGAGGAGACCCTTCGCACGCCCATCAAGATGTTCGCGAGCAGGACCGCGAAGACCTACGGCGACAGGGTCGTCATCGACACCTTGGACGGCAAGAAGCTGGAGTTCGGCCAGGGCACCCGTCCCGTCCACCTCATCGGCAAGCCGTCGGAGGTCCTGCTGTTCGTCTCCGGCCGGACCGAACACGCCAACGTGCAGCTCGTCGGGGAGCCGGACGCCGTCAAGAAGTTCACGGAGTCGGCAAGCGGCATCTGACCCGGCCTCCTTCCCCGGAGGGGGACCGATGTCACCCCTGGGTCGCTGTGGGGCTCACCGTGGTCGACGGGAAACTGGTGACCGTTCGTACGCTGGCGGGCGCCGTCGTTGCCGTGGGCGTCGGCGGCGGGGCCTCGCTCTGGCCGTTGGCGACGGTGGTGTTGACCTCGCACTCGCTGAGGTCGCGCTGCAGCAGCTTCTGCAGCGGCTGGAGGTCGCGGACCATCTGGTCCAACGCCCCCAGGTCCACGTCTGAGACAGCCGTGTCCAGGCCGCTGAGGACGACGTAGACATTCTGGGCATCGTTGAGCGCCCGCAGGCACGCGGCATTCACCTGGGCCCGGGCCGCCACCGTGGCATCGCCGCTCGTCGAACGAGGCGTGGACCGCGGCGACGCCGACGGGGTCGCCCCGGCTGGTTCCACTACGGCCGGGGTCCTGCCAGGCGCGTTGTAGCCCACGAGCAGGCCGAGCAGCAGGGCGCCCACCGCCACGACGGGCCACACGAAGGCGCGCGCCGGCTTCGCTGAGGCCGCGGTCGCCGGGTCAGGCTCCTGCACGTCAGCCGGGGTCTGGTCCTGAGTCATTGCATCGTCTCCCTCATCGTGGGGACTTTTCCGGCAATGATAAGCGCATGGCATCAGGGATGCGGGACATGGGTAGACGCGCCCGTGTCGCTGCGCGGGCCGTCGGGCAGTCCGGTGGCGCCACGTATCGCCGGATCATGACGTCGTGGCGATGGCTGGTCGTGCTGGGCTGGATCGTCATTGCACTGCTGGTGCCCCGGCTGATCGAGGATCGGCCGCCCGCCACCGACTTCGGGAACCTGGTGACGCAGGACAACCCCGTGGTGCAGGACGAGCTGCGGATCCTGCGCCAGTTCGACGTGCCAGTCATCAGCGGCACCACCGTCGTGCTCTACCAGCAGGGCGGGCTGGGGGTGCTCGCGCGCGCCGACTCGTACCTGTTCGCTGCGTCCACGACGCAGGAGGCACTCCGGGTCACCAACCCGGGCCCGGACCAGATTGTCGCGGCCATCCCCCTGCCCACCGGTCGCTCCGACACCACCGTGACGTATCTGTTCGCCAGCGAACAAACCAGTCCTCGCGGCATGTACAACCTCGCCCACGAGTACGCGCGGCATTTCGCCAACGTGCCACAGCACCAGACGTACGTCACGGGGTTCATCCCTTCCCAGATCGCCCAGAGCAACTATCTGAGCGCGCACCTTCCCACGTTTGAACTGGCCAGCGTCGTCCTCATCTTCGTCGTTGTCGCCCTGGTGTTCCGCTCCCTACTGGCTCCCGTCGTCGTGCTGGTCATCGCAGGGGTCGGGTACGCCGTGTACCGGCCGTTGCTCGGCCTCGGGGCAGCCGCATTCGGGTTTGAAGTCCCCAGCCAGCTCGAGCCCGTGCTGCTGGCCCTACTGCTCGGTGTGGTGACCGACTACTGCGTTCTCTTCTTCGAAGAGTTCCGGGACGCACTTGATGGGGGACTCGCGACGCGCCCAGCCGCTGATGCGGCGATGCTCCACCAGAGCCCCATCATCGCGACCGCTGGGCTGACGGTCGCGGGCGGCACCCTCGCCCTGCTGGCAGCCCCTTTCATCCTTTTCCGTGGCCTCGGGCCGGCGCTGGCGCTGACCGTCGTGGTCGGGGTGGTGGTCAGCCTGACCCTCACGCCGGCGATCATGGCGATTCTCGGGTGGCGGCTCTTCGCTCCCCTCCCGATCGCCCGTTGGCGCACCCTGGGCAACCGTCGCCCGGACGCTGGCGGAGGGCTCCTCGAGCGACAGGTGACCAGTCTCACCACCCCTCGTCGCGCTGTCGTGGCCGTCGTGGTGCTGCTGGCGGTGTTCGGGGTCCTCAGCCTTCCACTCGCCGCGGCCCGGCTCGACCTCTCCTTCACCTCGTCATTGCCCGCGGACGACGAGGTGGCCCAGGGTGCGGCCCTGCTCCAGCGCACCGAGCTCCGAGGAGCAACGGCGCCCACGGAGGTCCTCGTCGAGCAGGACGACATCCTTGGGCACCGCCAACAGTTGAGCACGCTGCAGGGTCTGATCAGCAGGATGCCGGGGGTGGCCCACGTCGTTGGCCCCGTCGACAACCCACTGCAGGGGCCACGCGGGGTGGTGATGTCACGCAATGGCAGGGCGGCCCGGTTCATCGTCGTCCTCGACAGCGACCCGCTGGCCGACCAGGCCATCCGTCATGCCAAAGGTCTCCAGGAGCGGCTCCCGTTCCTGGCCGCGGAGGCAGGCCTGGCGCCGAGCTATCTGGCCGTGACAGGCCAGACTCTGATCGCGGGCGAGGTGGCCCGGCAGACACGCGAAAGCCTCGGTGTCGTCCTGATCGCCGCACTGGTCATCGAGCTGATGATCCTGATGCTCTACCTGAGGTCCGTGATCACCCCTATCGTGCTGCTGGCCACCGGGGCCCTCAGCGTGACGGCGACGCTGGGCCTCACTGTGCTGGTGTTCCAGGGGCTGCTCGGGCAGCAGGGACTGACTTTCTACGCACCGTTTGCCTCGGCCGTGCTGCTCATCGCGCTCGGATCCGACTACAACGTGTTCTCCGTTGGCAGCATCTGGCGCGCGATGCAGCAGCGTGACATCGTCAGCGCCGTGCGATTCGCCGTGCCCCGCGCCGCCCGCGCCATCACCGTCGCCGGAGTGATCCTGGCCGCGACCTTCGCCCTCGTCGCCGTCATCCCGCTCGCCACGTTCTGGCAGATCGCCTTCACCATGGCTGTGGGACTGCTCATAGACACGTTCGTCGTGCGGCCTTTGCTCACTCCGGCCCTGCTCACGCTGCTGGGACGATGGGCCACCTGGCCGCGCCGTCCGGCTCCCTGGGAGGGTCCGGCAGTGCGGCATGAGAGTGAGCCGAGCGCGACGAACGAAGAGCATCGGCAGGTCCCGGGCTCCTCGTCGTGATCAGTGCAGCGCAGCGCCGATCACGTCGGCGACGAGTTCCTCCACGTCCTTCTGGGGCTGTGGGTCGTAGAGGAGCTGGGACGCCAGGCCTCCACTGAAGGCGAGTACCAGCCGGGCCAGCGCCTCGTCGTCGAGCCGCGCAACGAGTTCACCCTCCGCCCGCCGCCAGGCGAACAGCCTCACCAACTGCGCGCGGATTCCCTCGTCGGAGGTACGGATGGCTGTCGCGATGCGCTCATCGAAGGGCGCCCGGTCGGCGAAGGCCACCCCCACCACCACGGCGGCACGGCGCTCCGCATCCAGTGGCAGCGTGGCGAGAATGAGTCCGACGAGCCACCGCTCGAGCGTCGGTTTGGCCGGCTCCGCCGACACGCTGCTGTTCACCTGCGACTGCGCTCGGTCGAGGGCGGCGTGCAGGAGCTCCTCCTTTGACGCAAACGCTTTCTGGACGGCTCCCAGCGACCATCCGGACTCCGCGGCGACCGCCCGGAAGGACAGGGCAGGCAGTCCCTCCCGCGCCACGATGCCCAGCGCGACGTCCGCAAACTCAGTAATGCGAGCCGACATGATGTCCTCCAGAATTTGTCCCCGGACCCCTTGATTCCCATCAGAATACAGGTGTATCTTCGTTGTGGGAATACACCCGTATCCTACTGAGGAGATCCGAGATGTCCACCACCACACGCCCCACCAGCCGCACACGCAGGCCGTACCTGATCCTCGTGGCCATCACCGTGGGCCTGGTCCTGTTGCTGGGTGTCGTCGGCACCGCCAGCTACATTCTCGGCTTCACGGGGTATGCGCCACTGGTGGCCGCCTACATTCCGCTGGCCGTCGTCATCGCCATCATCCTCACCGTGCGTCACGCGTGGGTTTCCGTCGGCTTCCGGCCTGTGCGCACGCACAACGCCGGCGCCGTGGCCGCCATGGTACTGGCGGCCCTCCTGCCGATCAGCGTGCTGGCCGGCGCGCAGGGGCTCTCCACATCCGCTGTGGGGGTCCTGGGGTTCGCGGGGATGGCGATCCTGGTGGGCTTTGTGGAGGAGGCCATCTTCCGTGGGATCCTGCCGAGGGTGTTCGCCTCGCGCGGAACCGTCGAGACCGTCGTGGTCACCTCCATCGCCTTTGCTGTGGCACACGCGGTGACTGCCCTGTCTCCAGACCAGAGCATGGGCGCCACGCTCCGCACCATCGGTTTCGCGTTCCTGTTCGGCGTGGTCGCGTCCATGCTGGTGCGCATCACCGGCAGCATCTGGCCCGCCGTGGTCCTGCACGCCACCTTTGACCTGGCCGGATTCGTCCTGACGCCCCGCTCGGCGCTGGTCACCGACGGCATCAGCATCGCGCTCGCAGCCGTCGTCGCCGTGGCGCTCATCCTCATCGCCCGCCGCGCACACTGAGACGCGCAACTCGTCCGGCTACTCCAATGCGTAGGTGCGCTCGGGGGTGACCACGTACTGGAACCCCAGCGGGCTCGTCCAGAAGATCTCGCCGACGATGGGCTGTTGGGCGTTCCAAGCCCCCACGGTTTTAGCGTGGTGGACCTTGTGGTGAAGCGGCGCCAGCAACCCGATCCCAGTCTGGGCGTCACGACAGGATCGCCGGTACGCGACCGTATGATCCAACTCCAGACCCCGGCTCGGGGTATGGGAGAACGGGAACATTTCGGTGGGACACAGCAGCTGGGTGGCTTCACGCATCCGGGCCGACGGCGCGTACTGGAACTCGGCCGGGATCCTGTTGAGATCGATCACTGGCTGAATCGTGATCTTCTTCCCACCCAACATGCTCTTCAACGTCAAGGATGAAATCCAGCCAGCCTTCTCGACCAACACGGCCCCGCCAAGACGGTTGAGGTCGGTGGCCTCGATATGGAGATACACCTTCGCTCTGGGCTGCAGCTTCGCCGGGGGAACGGTCACCCGGCCACAGACATGACCCAGACAGTGCTGGGGGTCCCGATCGATGCGGCCCGTGTCAGGATCAATCAGCAGACCCGAAGCGGATGTGGTCGCGGCTGGCGTGGCCCCGTTCTCCACGCAGTCGTCGCCGCTGAGGAGTTCCGGCTGCTCCGCGGCCCGCGGAACGAGACCTTGTTGCTGCAACGCCAAAGCCAGAGCGGGCGTCGCCATGACACCCAACGCCTTCGCCCGCATCACCTGCTTCGTGAACCCCGTGTTCGCCGAATCGCTCAAGAGGATCCCGGCGATCTGCTCGATCGTCGCATCCAGGTACTTGGCGTCCAGCACATCCATCCGGGCGGTCATGTCGACAGCACCCTCACGGTGCCCCCAGAACACCACTTCACGGGTCGCGGCCGCCTGTGCCTGCTTCTTCGCTGCCAGGGCCGGGTCGGCTTCGATGACCAGTTTCTCGAGGAGGTCGAAGGCGCCCTTCCATCCGAGGCCTGCTTGCTGGTGGTACCACTGCCGCCCCACCAGATCAGCATCAGCCCGCGACAAACCAGCACACTTCATGGCCGCCACACACGCCCGCCGCACGTCCAACTGCAGATCCTGCACCGCCGCCCACAACACCCGATGCC
>JBDSRF010000085.1:0-22192 GCA_039929445.1 Arachnia sp.
CAGTGACACGGCCGCAACGTCCCAAGACCACACCGTGATCTCACCGGAGACCTCGCCACCGGGGGTGAGTTGCGTGGTGGGTGCGCTGCCGCCCCCGCAGCCCGCCAGGAGTGCGAATGCCGCCAGCGGTGCCAAGAATTTTGTCAGTTTCATGAGACTTCCTCGTGTGATGAAACAATCGAATAATACTGTATACAGTACGTTGGCCCCAAGTGGGTGTCAACGGTTGTTCCGTGTTCGTCGGCTACGCGATCCCGCCACCGTCGACCACCAGTGCGGTGCCCGTGACGTAGCTGGCGGCATCCGAGGCCAGCCAGAGGACCGCCGCGGCCACTTCTTCCGGCTCGCCCGTGCGTCGCAAAGGCCTGTCGGCTGCCTCGGCGAGGAACGAGTCGGGGGACTGTTCCAGTTGGCGTGCCTCGTCGCGCAACATGCCGGTGTTCACGTCCCCGGGGTTCACCGAGTTGACGCGGATACCAGCCGGGCCGTGGTCGATGGCCAGCGCCCGGGTCATGTTCACGACGGCGCCCTTGGACGCGCAGTAGCTCAGTGCGCGGCCGCCGCCCGTCAGGCCCCAGCCGGAGCCGGTGTTGACGATCGCACCACGCCCGGCGGCCTCCATCACCGGCACCACGTGTTTGCACATGAGGAAGATCGAGCGCACGTTCACCCCGAACACTTGGTCCCATTCCTCGACCTCGATCTCGGTGGCGCTCTTGCGCTTGATGATGCCGGCGTTGTTGAACAGGACATCTATGGTGCCGAACTCGGCCACCACGGTGGCGACGATGCGCTTCACGTCGGCCTCGCTGGAGACGTCGGCCGTGATGGCGATGGCCTCACCGCCGGACTCGCGAATTGCGGCAGCCACCTTCTCGGCCGCCTCGCCCTGCAGGTCGACGACGGCGACGGAGGCACCCTCGGCCGCGAAAGCGCGCGCCGTGGCGCGGCCGATGCCGCCGGCACCGCCGGTGACGATGGCCTTCTTGTTCTCCAGTTGCATCCTGGTGCTCCTTCATTGCTGAATCAGTGGGGGTGGGGTGATGGGTGTTCGTGCTAGCAGGCGGCGACGCGGTAGACGAGGGCGGACTGCACCCCGGTGGTCACCCGGATGTAGCCGGCCAGGGACCGGTCGAGTTCGCCGTCGCCGGTGTCGACGAGCAGGGGCTGGCCGGTCAGGGCAGTGATCTTGTCCTCGGTGGCGACCACGAGGAGTGGGTTGGGCCCGAGTGCCCGCAGCACCCCGGCGGATATCTGCTGGTTCCCTCGGCCGAGCAGGAAACCCTGTCCGCCGATCACGGTCACGATGGCTTTCGCGGTGCCCGCGTGGCCCTCCAGGAGCGCCAGTAGTTCCCTTTCGGACGCGTCCAGTCGCACCAGGTGGCCGCCCAGCACCACATCGACGCCGAGTGGGGTGTTCTCCACCGCGAGCTGCCGTGCGATCTCGCGACAGGTGCCTCCCGGGCCGAGGATGTAGAGCGTCTCGGGATCCATGGCTTCGACCACTCCCCGTGCCGCCGCGCCGACGGCACCCGCCTCCGATGCGGCCGTGGCGGACTTGCGGGACTGTGTTCTCCCCACGACGAAAGGAACCGTCACGAGCGCGTACAGGGTGGGATCGACGGGGCCCTCGCGGAGTTGCTGCTCGTCGACGTCGAGCACCTCCCGTTCAGCCAGGGGAAGCGCGGTGTCGGAGATCCAGCGCGCAGCCAGTGCACCCGCTGCCGCAGGGCTGACCGCGAAGCATCCGGAGTACATCTTCACCCCCGCGGGAACGCCGAGGATGGGCACGCCCGTGCCCGCGACGGCGGCCGCCACGTCGCGTGCCGTCCCGTCGCCACCGACGAACAGCAGCAGTCCCGCCCCGGACTCCACGAGGGCTGCGGCGGCCCGGGTGCTGTCGCAGCCACGCGTCGGTGCCTCCGGCGTGTGGACCACGCGGGCGACGAGGCCGGCCTCCGCCACCGCGTCGGCCCCCATCGCCCCGGCCGCGGTCAGGATGGTCGTCCCCGGATGCTCATGTGCGAGCACCCGCAGTGCACGGACGGCTCTTTCCTGCGCCCGCGCCGTCGCCCCGCGGGTGAGCGCTGCAGCCTGCACGGCCGCCCCGTCACTGCCCTTGAGGCCGGCGGGGCCGCCGATCCCGGCAATGGGGTTGATGAGCAGGCCGATGACGCGATCCATGAGTTGGCCGGATCAGCCGAAGTACTTGCGCTGGTAGGCGCGCCAGGTGACGGCCCACTTCTCCGGGTCATCCAGGCTGTCCTCGTGCGTGCGGTGCACGGTTTGGTTGTGCGGGGCCGTGCGCACCAGCTCGGGGTTCTCCCGGGCCTCGATTCCCACCTGGGCGAGCGCAGCGACGTATTCGTCGAGCTCCTCCATGGAGTAGGACTCGGTGGGCTCGAGCGTGAACGGCTGGGGAACGACATAGGGGTGGTGACTGGTCCAGTAGTGCATCCCGTAGTCCGCCATGCGCACGCCGATCTCCTCGGTGGAGATGCCGGTCTCGGCGTGCAGTTCCTCCCAGGAGTAGCGCACCTGCTCGATCCGGCGCCGCCCCTGGGCGTAGGGCGCGGTGACGCCCGGGATCTCGAGGACCTTCTTCATCAGGTAGTTGTTGTTGAGCACGGCAATCTCGGCGACCTCGCGCAGGCCTTCGGCGCCCAGCGCCATGATCCAGGAGTAGGCGCGGACAAGGTTGGGCACGACGCCGTAGAACGGCGCGACCTTGCCGATCGACTGGGGGAGGTCGCGCTCCAGGTGGAGGCCGTCGCCGTCGCGGGTAACCACAGGGCCGGGCAGGAACGGTGCGAGGGCCTCGGATACCGCGCTCGCCCCGGCACCGGGCCCACCGCACGCGTGAGGGGTGGAAAAGGTCTTGTGGAGGTTGAAGTGGCACACGTCGAAGCCGGCGTCGCGGGCACGCGTGATGCCGAGGATCCCGTTGGCGTTGGCCTGGTCGTAGGAGGCGAGCGCCCCCACTGAATGCGCCAGGTCGACCCACTCCCGGACGCCGGGGTTGAAGATGCCGGTGTCCTCCGGGTTGGTGATCATGATGGCGGCGGTCCGGGGGCCCACGACTGCGCGCAGCGCATCCACGTCGGGGTAGCCTTCGGCATCCGGGTAGAGCGTGATCACCTTGTACCCCGCGGCCTTCGCCGTGGCGGCGTTCGACGGATGGCTGAAGATGGTGGTGACCACCTCGTCGCGCTGGTTGCCCTCCCCGTTTGCCTCGTGGTAGGCGCGGATCATGGAGATGTTCATCCAGATCGCGGTGGAGCCGCCACTGGTGTGCAACGAGACGGCATGCATGCCGGAGATCTCGGCGATCATGCGCTCCAGACGCCAGATGATCTCCAGGATGCCCTGCACGTCGGCCTCGTTCTGCAGCGGGTGCAGGTCCACCAGTTTGGTGGTGCGGATCAGCGCATCGTTCACCTTGGGCGAGTACTTCATCGTGCAGGTGCCCTGGCCGATGTCAATGTTCAGGTCCGCGCCCAGGTTCTCCTGGCTGAGGCGCAGGTAGTGGCGCAGCACGCGCATCTGGGCCATCTCGGGCAGCGCGGCCCTGTGCTGGCGGCGGAGCCCCTCCGGCAGGTCGGCGACGACGTCACCGACGGCCGCCCGGACGCCCGGCTCGGGCCGGGAGACCAGCACGCCACGCTCTCCGGGGGTGCTCAGCTCGAAGATGATCTTCTCGTCCCAGCTGGCCTGGTGGAAGCGGCGGACGGCGGGCTTGGGTGCGACGGGCAGGCTCATGCGTTCTTCTCCTGGGTGTGGGCATCGACAGCGTTGGACGTGGCAGTGGCCACCTGCTCGACAAGACGATCGATGTCGGCCTGGCTGTTCATCTCGGTGACGCAGACGAGCAGTTCGTACTCGCCCACGGCGATGCCGGGCTCGATGCGCTGGCCACGCAGCGTCTCGATGACGGACTGCGACGCAACTCCGCTGCCCGAGAAGTCCACGACGAATTCGCGCAGGTGCAGCGCAGAATCGGTGAGATCCACACCTGGAAGTGCGGACAGTTCTTGCTGGGCGTAGCGGGTGCGGGCCAGCAGGGTTTCGCCGAGTTCCGCCATCCCCTCTGGCCCCATCAGGGCCAGGTAAACGCCGGCGG
The DNA here is from genome assembly GCA_039929445.1 of Arachnia sp. GTDB lineage: Bacteria > Actinomycetota > Actinomycetes > Propionibacteriales > Propionibacteriaceae > Arachnia. Next base: position 4,121 of record JBDSRF010000085.1, read on the forward strand.
CAATGCCCCACAGTGCGGCGGCGGTGCCCACCCACTCCTTGCCCTCTTCGCGCACCGCGAACGAGGTGCGGTCGTAGGCCACGTCGCCGAAGCCGTACTCGCCGGGGACGTTCGTCGACTCGAGGCCGAAGAGACGCGATGGCATCTCCATCACGAAGCGGGGGTCGTCGTGCACGGCGATGAACCCGCCGTGGGCACCCCCGAACCACTGGTGCAGGCCGAAGGACTGGATGTCGCCGCAGACGATGTCCGCTCCCTGGTCGGCGGGCGGCGTGATGACGCCGTACCCGACCGGGTCGGTGCCCACAACGAGGACGGCGCCGGCTGCGTGTGCGGCATCGGCCAGCGCGCGGATGGCCGTCTCCACCGCACCCGTGTAGCTGGGGGTCTCCACCCAGATGGCGGCGGTGCTCTCGTCCACCAGGGCGCCGATGGCCGCAACGTCGGCCGTGCCGTTCACCGTGGGGATGAAGACCAGATCGAGGTTGGGGCTGGTGAAGTCCTGCACGCGTGAGAGCTTGTCGGGCAGCACGTCGCTGGCGACGATCACCCTGCGGCGGCCGGTCATCCGCCCCGCCATTGACAGGGATGTTGCCGTGGCCTGGAAGCCGTCGTAGGTCGGAACGTTGACCACGTCCATGTTCAACAGTTCCGCCATGAGCGACTGGTACTGGAACAGCGCGTGGAAGCGGCCATGGTCCTCGTACGGTTCACCCGCATAGGCGGTGAGGAATTCGCTGCGGTTGATCACTTCGTCCACGACGGCGGGGACGAAATGGTTGTACGTGCCCCCGCCGAGGAAACTGAGGGTTTCCTTTGTGGACACGTTGCCCGACAGCAGTTTCTCGACGTGGGCCACCAGATCCTGTTCGGCCACTAGCGCCTCCGGGAGGTCCAGGGCGCGGGCCAACCGGAGGTCGGCGGGGATGTCCGCGTAGAACTCTTCTATGGATGCCGCCCCGACGGCCTTGAGCATGGCAGCCTTGGTCGCTGGCGCTGAGTTCGGGATGTAGGGGTGTACGAACGGGTGAGTCATGTGTCCTCCACGAGCAGCTGTATTCTGTATACAGATATGGATAGCATAGGGTCCAACGGTTGGCCGGGTCAAGGGTGGGGACGTGACATTCCACGAGGGAATGCGGCCCTCGCGTCGGGGACAATTCGTATACTTGCGTCATTTTCGACGGTAGTGGGGAAACAGGAGGCGCCGATGGCGATCGAACGCAAAGTATTGAGGGTGCAGGTCAGGGACGAACTGCTCGCCCGCATGCGGGCCGGGTCAGTGCTGCCCGGGGAGGACATCAACGAGGTGCAGTTGGCCGCCGAGTTGGGCGTGAGCCGCACTCCGCTGCGTGAGGCGCTGATCACTTTGCACAGCGAGGGGCAGATCGAGAGCGTCAACGGCAAGGGGTTCCGCTTCGTGCCGTTGAGTGCGCGGGAGTTCAAGGAGCTCGCCCCGATCATGGCCGCGCTGGAAGGCCTGGCCCTCCAGTGCACTCCACCTGACAAGGTCCGCGACATCGGTGGCCGCCTCGCTGCACTGGCCGCGGAATTCGATCAGGAATCGGCGGAACACGAACTGGTCGCCACCCGCGACGACGAGTGGCACAGCCTTCTGGTCAGCGGGTGCGACAACAGCCGACTGCACGACATCCTGAACAACGTGCGTCGGGCATTCCACCGTTACGAGTCGCTGCTGGTCTCCGAGAAGGCGGTCATCGGGCGGGTGGCGGCGGAGCACGCGCTGATCGCCAAGCATGTGGCCGCCGGCAACATAGCCGAGGCCACCGCAGCGCTGACCGTGAACTGGCGAAACGGCGCCCAGCGCATCCTGGACTCCTCGAGCAACCCACACCTCACGGCGTAGCCACCACGGCCAACCAAGCCCGGGCGTGGGACGGTCAGGCCGTCTCCACCCATCCCGGCCAGTGGGGCAGTCGGCCGCCCCACCGCTGCACCCAGACAACCTGGGCGCGCATCACCGGCAGCCACGAGGCCTCGCCAGTGGTGTCCGCGGCCACCAGCACGCCAAGGGCGTCGAGAACGCTGGTCTCCAGCACGGCCCACGCCAGACGAATCTCCGCGGGCGTGGACATGGGGTTGGGAAGGTCCCAGTTGCCGGTCTCGGGTGGATCGGCGGTGAGTGCTGCGAGGAGAACGTTGCGCAGGGTCCGGGCGCCGTCCAGTCGTTGTGTTCCTGCATCCCGCAGCGCATCGCCCCGGGGTAGCCGGCCCAGCCCGATCTCCAGCGCGCGCACGAGTGCCCAGACGTGGCCCAGAGCCAGACCTATCGACGGCTGGAGTTGCGGTTCCGTGAACGGGGCGGGCTCGGCCCCGCCCTCCAGCGGCGGCAGATCCGGCCGCAGACTGGCGGAGACCGCCGTGTCGATCGAGGCGTACAACAGCCGCTCCGGCCCGGACTCCGCGGCGATGACGGCAGCCTGCAGGACCGTCGAGCCGTCCGCAGCCTGCTTCGTGAGCAGTGCGAGAGCGTCGGCGGGCGTGGCCGGGGCGGGCGCGGCCGCCTCCGTCGCCTCCGGTGTCGGGAAGGCTGTGACGCCTCCCACCACGGGGTTCTCGGCCACCAGTCGCGACAGGTGTGCCGTGGACTGAAGGGTGAGAGCCGCGAGCCATGCCGCGTACTGGGGGTCCGCCTTCCAGGCGTCCGCGGAGTCGGCGACGGCGGCGATGAGTGACGAGAAATTCGTCACCCACGCGGCAGCGGCAGCGGCCTCGGCTGTCCGGGTGGGTCGGGCGGGTTCCGCCGGGGGACCCGGTGAGCCCTGGACCACGGGGCTCGTGGTGCATCCCGCCAGGACCGCCAACAGGGGAAGCTGGAGGAGGCTCCGGCGGGTGGCGTGCATGGGGGCAACCCTAACGGTAGCCGCTGGACGGGCCGTCTCGGCCAGCTCAGTCCTCGGCGTTCCAGTGGACGATGGCCGGGTTGTCCTTCTCGTATCCCAGCACGCTGATGGTGCCGGTCTGGAGGGGGAAGTGTTTGGCCATGGCCACCTCGACGCCCAGCCACTCCATGGCCAGCGCGCGCAGCGAGTGGCCGTGCGCGAACACGATGGCGCGTTCGGCGCCGGAAGCCCTGACGCGGTCCACCACGCGCTGCAGCCGCACGGAGACGTGCTCGAGCGTCTCGCCCGGCTCGTACCCGTCGCGCTGGAACTGCGGCGCCCCGTGCGTCCAGATGCGCCACCCCGGGACCTTCTCCCTGATCTCGTCAGAGGTCAGCCCCTCGCCGGGGCCATAGGCCCACTCGACGAGGTCGTCGTCGACCTCGGCTCCGGGAAAGCCCGCCCCTGCCGCGGTGTCGCGGGCCCGGCGTCGGGGGCTGGTGAGGACCAACCCGAAATCGGTGCCGGTCAGGCGCGCGCCGACTCGGCGGGCGTCCTCCTCGCCGTCGGCCAGAAGCGGCAAATCGGTGACTGACGTGTGCTGACCGGACCGGGACCACTCCGTGGCGCCGTGGCGCACAAGCCAGAGTTGGGTGGCATTCGTGCTTGTCATGGCGACCTCCAGGTGTCGGGCTTCACGGTGACTGGCTCCGATCGTAGTTGCGCCGGCACCATCAGGCGGGCATGGCGCCAGATCGACGGGGGAGCGCGGACGTCGGTGGCTGGCGCACAGGGCACGGACCCGTATGATTGGGCGTTCACGACTGAGCCCACAACTTAAATCGGAGCACCCGCATGCACGAACAACAGCTCACGGAGCTCATCGCTCCCATTCTCACCTGGCACGGTCTGGAGCTCGACGAACTCGACGTCAAGCCCATGGGAAAGCGTTCACTGCTGCGCATCACGGTGGACGGGGACGGCCCGGACGGCAAGGGCCCCCTGCTCGACGACATCTCCGCAGCCGCGTCGCAGATCTCTGCGGCTCTCGACATCAGCGACGCGGTGGGCACCGCACCCTTCACGCTCGAGGTCAGCAGCCGCGGCATCAGCAAGCCGCTGACGGATGCCAAGCACTTCCGCCGCAACATCGGTCGCCTCGTGAGCGTCACGGCAGGCACCTCGGAGGTCACCGGTCGCATCCTGTCAGTGACGTCGGAGGAAGTGGTTCTGGACGTCAAGGGCAAGGAGATCAGCCGCCTGCTGGCCGACGTCGACAAGGCCCTGGTGCAGGTGGAGATGAATCCGCCCAAGACGCAGGTTGCCGACGCCGCCGCCGGGAGTGACGCCGACGAGGTTCTGGACATCGATGAAGAAGCGGACGACGACGCGGATGACGACACCACCGACGTGGACGAGGAGGCCTGAGCATGGACATCGACCTTGCTGCACTGCGCGCGATCGAGCGCGACAAGGAAATCCCCATGGACTACCTCATCAACACACTGGAGGACGCGCTCCTCAACGCCTACGACAAGACGGAACACCCCCTGCGTGGGGTGAAGGTGGAGATCGACCGGAAGACCGGCAAGGTGTCCGTCCTCGCGCCCGAGTTCGGGGATGACGACGAGGTGGTGGGCTTCTACGACGACACCCCCTCCGACTTCGGACGGGTCGCCGCCTCCACCGCCCGGCAGGTGATCTTCCAGCGGCTCCGCGAGGCGGAGGATGACCAGAAGTTCGGTCACTTCGCGGGGACCGAGGGCGACATCCTCACGGGGATGGTCCAGGCCGACAGGGACTCCAAGACCGTGCGCGTCGATCTCGGCAGCATGGAGGCCATCATGCCGCTGGCCGAGCAGTCGCCCGGCGAGGACTACTCCCACGGCAAGCGGCTCAAGGTCTACGTGGTGAGTGTCCGGCGTGAGCTGAAGGGCCCCCAGGTGGTCGTGTCCCGCACCCATCCCCACCTGGTGCGGAAGTTGTTCGCACTCGAGGTGCCGGAGATCGCACAAGGCGTGGTGGACATCATGGAGGTGGCGCGGGAAGCCGGCCATCGCACCAAGATCGCCGTGCGCAGCAACAACCCCAGCGTCTCCGCCAAGGGCGCCTGCATCGGGCCGATGGGGCAGCGCGTCCGGGCCATCACCAATGAGCTGGGGAGCGAGAAGATCGACATCGTGGACTGGTCCGAGGACCCCACGAAGTTCGTGGCCGCGGCCCTGTCCCCGGCGAAGGTCATCTCCGTGACCGTCGTGGACCAGGCCGCCCGTTCCTGCCGCGCCATCGTCCCTGACTACCAGCTCTCCCTGGCGATAGGCAGGGAGGGCCAGAACGCGCGGCTCGCGGCGCGCCTCACCGGCTGGCGCATCGACATCCAGCCCGACACCGCTGTGGAGAACTGAGCTGGCTCCCGTGTCACCCGTGCGCACCTGCCTCGGGTGCCGGGTCCGCAGCGACCAGTCCGTACTTCTGCGGATGGTGCGCATCGGCGACGACGTCGTGGACGCCACCAGGCCCAGGCTGGAGGGCCGCGGTGGGTACCTGCACCGCGACCCCGCCTGCTGGCGGCTCGCAGAGCAGCGTCGCGCGGTGCAACGTTTCTTCGGCCCCGGAGCGCAGTGGACACCGGATCTCGCCGCTGATTGGGAAGACGCGGCGGCCACGCGGTAAGGTGGTCGACGGTCCGGCGCTCACTCGCGCTCGGCACCGTCATCGCAACGTCGGATACATCCGGCGCAACCAGAAAGTGGGCTGACGCTCATGACCTCTCGATGAGTACTTACCGATGAGCAAGAAAACCAACCAATAGGTCCGGACTTGAGTCTGGCCCTGTCGAAGGAGAGTAGTGGCCAAGCCTCGCGTCCATGAGATCGCAAAAGAAGTTGGAATCACCAGCAAAGAGCTGTTGAACAAGCTGAACGAAATGGGCGAATACGTCCGCGGCCCGTCGTCCACGCTGGAAGCGCCTGTCGTGCGCAAGCTGCGTGAGACCCTGGGCACCTCGGAGAAGTCCGAGACCAAGCCTGCCGATGCCCGCCCCGCCGCCGCACCCGCGGCTCCGAAGCCATCCCCGGCCTCCCCGCAGCAGGCTGCACCCGAAGCGGCCAAGCCCGCCCCGGCCAGCCCCGCTGCACCCGAGGCGACTGCGCCAGCTGCGACGGCTCCCGCTGTCACCGCACCCGCCACCGACGCTCCCGCAGCCGGCTCTGCGGCACCGTCCGCGTCGGCACCACGGCCCGGCGCAGCCTCGGCGCCCAAGCCGGGCGTGAAGCCAGTCGCACCCAGGCCCGCTGCGCGTCCCACGACACCCCCGGCGCGTCCCAGCACCCCCAGCGCCGAGCGCCACGCTCCCGCGCCGCGCGGTGAGGGTGGCACGCCGTCGCAGTCGCCACGTCCCAGCACGCCCCGTGCCGGCGGACCCACCCCCGGACCGGCTCGCCGGCCCAGCGGTCCCCGCCCCGGCAACAACCCCTTCGCTCCGGCACAGGGCATGGGCACGCAGCAGCGTCGCCCCCGCCCCGAGGGTGGAGCCGGCGCACCCGGCGCCGCACCTCGCCGTGACGGCGCACCCGGCGAGCGCATGCCTCGCCCCGGTGGAAGCGGCGGTGCCCCCGGCATCCCGCGTCCGAACCCGGCCATGATGCCCAAGCAGCAGTCGGCACAGATCGGAGCTGCCCCCGCACGCGGTGGACGTCCCGGCGGAGGTCCCGGCGGAGGCCGTGGCCGCCCCGGTGGTCCCGGCGGCGGCGGTGGCGGTGGCCGTCCCGGCGGCGCTCCCGGTGGTGTCGGTGGTCCGCCCATGGGCGGTTTCGCCGGTCGTCCCGGTGGCGGCGGTGGTCGCGGTCGTCCCGGCGGTACCCAGGGTGCCTTCGGGCGCGGCGGTGCCGGTGGCCGACGTGGACGCAAGTCGAAGAAGCAGCGCAGGCAAGAGTTTGACCAGATGGAAGCTCCCGCCATTGGCGGCGTGCGGCTCCGCAAGGGCGGCGGCCAGACCGTCCGTCTGCGCCGCGGCGCGTCGCTGAGCGACCTGGCCGAGAAGATCGGCGTCGACGCGGCGTCGCTCGTGCAGGTGCTGTTCCACCTGGGTGAGATGGTCACGGCCACCCAGTCGGTGTCCGACGACACCCTCGAGGTGCTGGGCGCTGAGCTCGAGTACAACATCGAGGTCGTCTCGCCCGAGGACGAGGACCGCGAACTGCTCGAGAGCTTCGACCTGGAGTTCGGCGAGGACCTCGGCGACGAGGACGATCTGGCGGCACGCCCGCCGGTGGTCACCGTCATGGGTCACGTCGACCACGGAAAGACGCGCCTGCTCGACACGCTCCGCAAGAGCAACGTGGCGGGTGGCGAGGCCGGCGGCATCACGCAGGCCATCGGCGCCTACCAGGTGCAGACCACCATCGACGGCGTCGACCGCGGCATCACCTTCATCGACACCCCGGGCCACGAGGCGTTCACCGCCATGCGTGCCCGTGGTGCGAAGTCCACCGACATCGCCGTGCTCGTCGTGGCGGCTGATGACGGTGTCATGCCTCAGACGATCGAGGCGTTGAACCACGCCAAGGCGGCCGGGATCCCGGTCGTGGTCGCGGTGAACAAGATCGACAAGGAAGCAGCCGACCCCGTCCGGGTCCGCGGCGAGCTCTCCGAGTTCGGTCTCGTGCCCGAGGAGTACGGGGGCGACACACAGTTCGTTGACGTCTCCGCACTGACCGGTGAGGGCCTGGACAGGCTGCTGGAAGCGGTCGTCCTGACCGCCGACGCAGCACTGGACCTGCGCGCCAACCCGGACATGCCTGCTCAGGGTGTTGCCATCGAGGCGCACCTCGACAAGGGCCGTGGCCCCGTCGCGACCGTGCTCATCCACCGTGGAACGCTCCGCATCGGTGAGTCGATCGTGGCTGGTTCTGCCTACGGCCGAGTCCGCGCGCTGATCAACGACAAGGGTGAGAACCTCACGGAGGCCCCACCGTCGATGCCGGTGCAGGTCCTGGGCCTCACCGCCGTCCCCGGTGCCGGCGACAACGTGCTGGTCGTCGACGACGACCGCATGGCGCGCCAGATCGCCGACAAGCGTGGATCGCGCATGCGTGCTGCAGCCCAAGCAGTCGGTTCGCGTCGCAAGACGCTGGACCAGCTGTTCGAGCAGCTCGAGAGGGGCGAGACGCAGGAACTGCTGCTCATCCTCAAGGGCGACGGCGCAGGCTCGGTGGAAGCGCTCGAGGACGCATTGTCCAAGATCGACGTGGGCGAGGAAGTCTCGCTCCGTGTCATCGACCGCGGTGTGGGTGCCATCACGGAGACCAACGTCTCCCTGGCAGCCGCCTCGAAGGCCGTCATCATCGGCTTCAACGTGCGCCCCACGGTGCACGCCCAGCAGATGGCCGACCGCGAGAACGTGGACATGCGGTTCTACTCCGTCATCTACTCCGCCATCGACGAGATCGAAGCAGCGCTCAAGGGCATGCTCAAGCCGATCTACGCCGAGGAAACCCGGGGCCGGATGGAGATCCGCGAGATCTTCCGCAGCTCGAAATTCGGCAACATTGCCGGTTGCATGGTGCTCAACGGCACCATCCGCCGCAACCAGAAGGGTCGCCTGCTGCGCGACGGTGTCGTCATCTCCGAAACCTCGATCGCCTCGCTGCGTCGGGAGAAGGATGACGCCACGGAGGTCCGTGAGGGCTTCGAGTGCGGCATGACCCTGTCCAACTTCAACGACGTCCGCATCGGCGACGTCGTGGAGACCTACGAAATGGTGGAGCGCGAGCGGTCCTGACCGCACGCTCCTGGTCCGCCGGCTTCGGCCAATTCTGGAGGAATCATGGCAAACCCCCGCAACGCCAAGCTGGCGGACCAGATCAAGGTGATCCTGGCGTCGACGATCGAACGTCGCGTCAAGGATCCCCGCCTCGGGTTCGTGACCCTCACGGAAGTCCGCCTCACCGGCGACAACCGTGAGGCCACGGCCTTCTACACCGTGCTCGGCGACGAGGATGACCGCTCCGCAACCGCGGCCGCGCTGGAGTCCGCCAAGGGCATGCTCCGCTCCACCGTCGGTGGCCAGCTGGGGATGAAGTTCACCCCGTCGCTGGCGTTCATGCTGGACGCCACCCCCGAGGTGGCCAAGAGCATGGAGGACCTGCTGGCGCGGGTCCAGAGCCTTGACGCCGAGGCCGCATCGCACGCCACGGGGAAGACGTTCGCCGGCGACGCGGACCCCTACAAGAAGCCTCGTGAAGAGAGCGACGACGACGAGTGACGCCCTCTTCCGGGACGGTCGGCTCGGGCATCGTCGTGGTGGACAAGCCACAGGGGCTCACCTCGCACCAGGTGGTCGGCAAGCTGCGCCGGCTGCTCGGCACGCGCAAGGTGGGCCACGCGGGCACCCTGACCCGATGGCCACAGGCGTGCTGATCCTCGGCGTCAACAGGGCCACACGCCTGCTGGGCCATCTGGCCCTCCACGACAAGTCCTATCTGGCCACCATCCGGTTGGGTGAACGCTCGACCACCGACGACGCGGAGGGCACCGTGGAGGCCGTGGCGGACGCGTCCGGGCTGACCCGCGTCGGCATCGATGCCGCCTGCGAGCCGCTGCGTGGACACATCAGCCAGGTCCCGAGCAGCGTCTCGGCCATCAAGGTCAACGGCCAGCGCGCCTACAAGTTGGTGCGCGACGGCGAGACCGTCACGTTGAAGTCCCGCGACGTCGAGGTCTCCCAGCTGGACATCCTCGACGTCCGCCCCGGCGACGGAGTATGCGACGTCGACGTTGAGGTGGCCTGCTCCACGGGCACCTACATCCGCGCCATAGCCCGCGACCTCGGGGACGCCCTCGGCGTGGGCGGCCACCTCACCGCACTGCGCCGCACGCGCATCGGTCATTACGACCTGTCGACCGCCGTTGTCCTCGCCGACGACCAGCCCCCGCTCATGTCCATGGCGGATGCGGCGCGGCTCAGCTTCCCCTGCGTCGACGTCAACGCCGCGCAGGCCGACGACATCCTCGTCGGCAGGCGCCTGGAGCTCGCGGTACCCGCCGAGGTGACGGGCATGATCTCACCCCTGGACGAGTTGCTGGCCCTCTACCGTCCGGACGGCGACGGCAGCCGGCCGCTGGCCGTGTTGGTGGCGCCGGAACTGGGGGAGGTGCAGTGAGTACCGTCGTGGCCATCGGCAACTTCGACGGCGTCCACCTGGGACACCAGCGCGTCCTCAAGGAGGCCGCCCTGGAACATGAGGAACCACTCGTGGTGATCACCTTCTGGCCGCACCCCATGTCGGTGTTGCGCCCCGACAAGGCGCCCAAGCTGCTGGGGGACCTCACCACCCGCATCGAGCTGTTGAAGGCCGCCGGTGCACACGAGGTGAGGGTGGTGCAGTTCACGGAGGCCGTGGCCCAGCTCAGCCCCCGCGAGTTCGTGGAGCGGTTCGTGTTCCCACTCCAGCCGACACGCGTCGTGGTGGGGGAGAACTTCCGCTTCGGCCACAGGGCCGCCGGCGACGTCGCCGAACTGGCACGCCTCGGTGCAGGGCACTTCGAGGTCGTCCACCTGGCCCTGGAATCCATCAACGACATGGTCACCTGTTCCACACTCATTCGCGCATGCCTGGCCGAGGGAGACGTGGCCTGTGCCGCGGAGCACCTGGGCCGCCCGTTTCGCGTCCGTGGTGTGGTGGTCATGGGTGACCAACGCGGCCGTGAACTCGGCTACCCGACGGCGAACCTGCCGGTCCCGGCGGACCTGGCCGTACCCGCAGACGGCGTCTACGCCGGTTGGCTGATGGCGACCGACGGCGTGAGGCTCCCCGCCGCCATCTCGGTGGGCTCCAACCCCACCTTCAACGGCGTGGACCGTCGCGTGGAGAGCTACGTGCTGGACCGCACCGACCTGGAGTTGTACGGCGAGGAGATCGTCGTCGATTTCGTCGACCGGCTGCGGGGCCAGGTGAAGTTCGACGGCATCGAAGGGCTCATCGCGCAGATGGACCAGGACATCGACCAGTGCCGCCGCGTGCTCGGCGTCGCCGAGTAATCGAGAACCACAACGCAGGGCCGTCAGGGGATTCCCGCTGCGGCCCTGTCGTCAGCGCTCAGCGCGCCGTGAGCGACTTCTTGTAGATGGCGTAGTGGGAGCTCGCGCGGGACGGATCCGGCACCTGCTCCACCTCCGGCGCCTCCACGAAGAGGTGCTCGCCCGTGGGGTGGTATTCCAGCGATACGTACAGAGGTACGGCCTTCTCGTTGTTGGGGTCCACGGCCAGGAAGACGGCTGTGTGGCCGGCTTCGCGAGCCTTCTGCTCCACCCACTCCGACAGTGCGCGACCCGCGCCACGGCGCCTGGCCGACGTGGCCACGAACATGTTGCGCAGCTCCGGGGCCATCTCGGAGTTGAGGTCCAGCAGTGCGGTGCCCACGATCTCGTCGTCGTCGAGTGCCACGGCGAAGAACATCAGTCCTTCGTGCTGGAGGCGGAGGTGCTCGTCGACGAGGCGGGGGTCGGTCTGACCCAGATGCTGGCGGATGGCGGGAAGGTCGTCTTCAGTGGCGGTACGCACAACGATGGACATGGCAGCTCCTAACAGGACCTCGCGGGCCTAGACCGCCACCCTATCGGGCGGGCGGCGCGACGTGCACCCGGTCCCGGAGTCGACTGGGGTGGGGCCGTCCGAATGGGTGGCACGGAGGTGCTCGTGGTAACGTTCCGGGGTTGCCGTTTGATCGGCCACGGAAGCCCAAGAGCCCCAGATGCATCCCGCAGCGGGGCGCCGTGCAGCGAACCGAAGGAGCCCCGCATGGAAGCTGTCAACAAGAAGCAGATCATCGAAGAGTACGCAACCGCCGAGGGCGACACCGGATCGCCGGACGTCCAGGTTGCGCTGCTGTCCGCAAGGATCGCGCACCTCACAGAGCACCTCAAGATGCACAAGCATGACCACCACTCCCGTCGTGGTCTGATGCTGATGGTCGGCCAGCGCCGCCGGTTGCTGAACTACGTCATGAAGAACGACGTGGAGCACTACCGCGAGCTCATCGCACGCCTCGGCCTGCGCCGCTGATCTCCATCACCCGAAATCTGGTCGAAGGGCAGCCCCCGCCACTGGCGGGGCGCTGCTCTTCGACCATTTCCGGGCGTGCAGGTTACACTGCTCACACAACTTCATAGCAAGGTCTATTTTTTGCTGCCCGCAGGGGGTCTCATCTGGTCCTCGGTAGTGGTTTTCGGGTGCCCAATCGGGGCCCCCGCGGACCTCGATCGAAGACCGGTGGACCAAGCGGAACGCCCTGCCCTGCCCGGGCAGCAACCCCTCCACCGAAAGGAGCCTGTCCATGGAAGGACCAGGTCTCGTTTTTTCTGAAGCAATCATCGACAACGGCGCCCACGGGCGCCACGTCGTCCGGTTCGAAGCCGGACTCCTCGCACAGCAGGCCGACGGGTCGGCCGCTGTGTACCTCGACGGCGACACCATGCTGCTCGCCGCCACCACCGCCGGCAAGACGCCGCGCGACTCCATCGACTTCTTCCCGCTGACGGTTGACATCGAAGAGCGCATGTACGCGGCCGGCCGCATCCCCGGCTCGTTCTTCCGTCGTGAGGGCCGCCCCGGTGAGGGCGCCATCCTGACGGCCCGCCTCATCGACCGTCCGCTGCGCCCCGCCTTCGTGAAGGGCCTGCGCAACGAGGTCCAGGTCGTCGTCGACGTCCTCTCGCTGAACCCCACCCACCTGTACGACGTCGTCGCCATCAACGCGGCCTCGATGTCCACCACGCTTGCTGGTCTGCCGTTCACCGGCCCGATCGGTGGCGTCCGCGTTGCACTCATCGACGACGCATGGGTCTGCTTCCCCACCGTTGAGCAGTCCGCCACCTCCGCCTTCCAGATGGTCGTTGCCGGGCGCGTGCTGCCCGACGGTGACGTCGCCATCACCATGGTGGAGGCCGGCGGCACCGACGCCACATGGGAACTCGTGCGTGCGGGCAAGACTGCCCCCACCGAAGAGGTCGTGGGGCAGGGCCTCGAAGCGGCCAAGCCCTTCATCAAGATCCTCTGCGACGCCCAGTCCGAGCTCGCCGCGCAGCTGCCGCGTGAGACCCGCGACTTCCCCATCTTCCGCGACTACGAGGACGACGTCTTCGCTGCCGTGGAGGAGCTCGCCTCCAGCCGCGTGGCCGAGGCCATGACGATCTCCGGCAAGCAGGAGCGCGACCAGGCCACCCACGCCATCCGCCAGGACGTCACGGAGCAGCTCGCCGAGCGCTTCGCCGGACGCACCAGCGAGGTGTCCGCGGCCATGAAGGCGCTGACGAAGAAGATCGTGCGTCACCGCACCATCACCGAGGGCATCCGCATCGACGGCCGCGGCCCGAGCGACATCCGTGAGCTGTCCGCCGAGGTCGCGATCATCCCCCGCGTCCACGGCTCGGCACTGTTCCAGCGCGGCGAGACCCAGATCCTGGGTGTCTCCACGCTGAACATGCTGGACATGGAGCAGAAGATTGACTCGCTGTCCCCGGAGTCGACCAAGCGCTACATGCACAACTACAACTTCCCCCCCTTCTCCACCGGAGAAACGGGCCGCGTCGGTTCGCCGAAGCGTCGCGAGATCGGGCACGGCGCACTCGCCGAGCGCGCCATCGCGCCCGTCCTGCCGACCCGCACCGAGTTCCCCTACGCCATCCGGCAGGTGTCCGAGGCGCTGGGCTCCAACGGTTCCACCTCGATGGGGTCGGTCTGCGCCTCGACGCTGTCCCTCCTCAACGCCGGTGTGCCGCTGAAGGCACCCGTGGCCGGTATCGCCATGGGCCTCATGAGCGACGAGGTTGACGGTGTGACGCGCTACGTCGCGCTCACCGACATCCTGGGCGCCGAGGATGCCCTGGGCGACATGGACTTCAAGGTGGCCGGCACGCCGGACTTCGTCACCGCCCTCCAGTTGGACACCAAGCTCAACGGCATCCCCGCCTCCGAGCTGCAGAAGGCACTGCTCCAGGCCCGTGAGGCGCGCCACACGCTGCTGGAGGTCATGGGCGAGGCCATAGACGTGCCCGACGAGATGAGCCAGTACGCACCCCGCATCATCACCGTGCGCATCCCCGTCGACAAGATCGGCGAGATCATCGGCCCGAAGGGCAAGCACATCAACCAGATGCAGGATGACACTGGCGCCAACATCTCCATCGAGGACGACGGCACCATCTACGTGGGCGCCACCACCGGTGAAGCCGCCGACGCCGCTGTTGCGATGATCAACGCCATCGCCAACCCGCACATGCCCGAGCGGGGCGAGCGCTTCCTGGGCACCATCGTGAAGCTTACGAGCTTCGGTGCCTTCGTGTCGCTGCTGCCCGGCAAGGACGGCCTCCTGCACATCTCCAAGCTCCGCGGCCTCGCCGGCGGCAAGCGCGTGGAGGACGTGGAGGATCTCCTGTCCGTCGGACAGAAGCTGCAGGTTGAGATCTCCGACATCGACGACCGGGGCAAGCTGTCGCTGATCCCCGTCATCGAGGGCGAAGAGACCTCCGACCACAACTGAGGCCACACGGCTTCTGCCACCAGCGGGTGGGCCCTCCACGGAGGGTCCACCCGCTGGTTTTTTGGTGTCCGGCCACTGGTGGCTGGTTGACTGGGTGCGTACACGACAGCAGGGATGGGGCAGCGACATGGATCAGATTCGGGTGGGCGTCTTCGGGGCCGGCGGCAGGATGGGCGCGGAGTCCGTGCGGGCCGTGGAGGCGGCCGAGGACCTGGTGCTGGTGGCGGGGGTCGACGTTGACGACGACCGCGAGCAACTGAACAGCGCCCAGGTGGTGGTGGACTTCACCCATCCCGGCGCCGTCATGGACAACATCGAGTGGTGCGCCTCACGGGGCATCAGCATGGTGATCGGCACCACCGGGTTCACCCCCGAGAGGCTTGCCGCCGTGCAGCAGACCTGCGACCGGAACCCGGGCGTGGGTGTCCTCATCGCATCCAACTTCTCCATCGGTGCCGTGCTCATGATGAGTTTTGCGGAGCAGGCAGCGAAGTTCTACCCCAGTGTCGAGATCGTGGAGTTGCACCACCCCAACAAGGTGGACGCTCCGTCGGGCACGTCCGTCAGCACCGCCCGGCGTATTGGGGCGGCGCGCGCCGAGGCCGCAATGGGTGAGGTCCCCGATGCCACCGTCCATGACGACGGTGCCCGCGGCGCCGTGGTGGACGGCGTCCACATCCACGCCGTCCGGCTGCAGGGGCTGGTGGCGCACCAGGAAGTGCTGCTGGGTGCCACGGGGGAGACCCTCACCATCCGACACGACAGTTACGAGCGGACCAGCTTCATGCCCGGCGTCCTGGCGGGCATTCGCCACGTCGTCGACCACCCGGGCCTCACCGAGGGCATCGAGTCCGTCCTGGGCCTCTGACGCCGGCGCCGGTCGCGGCCGGACACGCCTCACGCACTGTCCACGGAGGTCGTATACGTCCCAGGCAACATTCGACGCGGCGAGTCCGGTCAGCGTCGTGTGACTGTGGTCCGGGCACCCGACGCAGAGCCCGGAAGGTCAGGCGGAAGCCGGACACGCCTCACGCACTGTCCACGGAGGTCGTATACGTCCCGGCGAACAGTCGACGCGGCGAGTCCGGTCCTTCGGTGGCCGCGTCAGGTGGTGGTGATGTCCGTCACGAGACGGATGAGCTTCATGGTGGCGGAGTCGTCGTCGACGCCCATTTCGCGGTGCGCCCCGTCCGTGGCCCAGCCGCAGCCCACCAGGAACTCGCGAGTGGAGTCGGCGTCAGCGGGGAGCCACATGGTGGCCACTGTGTAGCCGTCGGCCCGGAGGGTGTCCACGGCCGCGTTGATGAGCCGGGAACTGTGGCCTGCCTCGATGCTGGGCTCGTCGATGACGAATTCTGCGATCAGGCCGTCGGTGGGCTCGGCGTCGGGGTCGTTGCTGGGGCCGGTCACGGCGAAGCCCACGATGGAACCGCTGCCGATGGCCACCAGGACACGGCAGTGCGCCAACGGCGGCTTCACGATGGCGTCATGCCACGCGCGCACCGTCTCATCGGCGGAGATGCCGGACATGGCACCGGCCAGCGCCGGCACCGCGGACCACGAGCGTCGTTGCAGCCGCGCGACGTCAACGGCTTCAGCGGGCATGGCCAAACGGACGGAATCAGGCACGGGCATGGGGGACAGTCTATGAGACCGCAGCCCCGCCGAGCCATGTGGAGTGCGCCGGTCCACTAACCTGAAGCAATGACTGACCTGAAAACACCACCAACGCTCAAGCCCGGGACGCTGCGCATCACCCCACTCGGAGGCCTGGGAGACGTGGGCCGCAACATGGCGTCCTTCGAGATCGACGGCGAGATAGCGCTGGTGGACTGCGGCGTGCTGTTCCCGGAGGAGCACCACCCGGGCGTCGACCTCATCCTTCCTGCCCTGAACAACCTCAACGACCGGCTGGGTGACATCACGGCCCTGGTGCTGACCCACGGGCACGAGGACCACATCGGCGCCGTCCCCTATCTCCTGCGCAAGCGCCCGGACATCCCCATCTACGGGTCCCGGCTGACGCTCGCCTTCCTCGCCAACAAACTCAAGGAGCACCGCATCCGCGGGCACCAGCTCCACGAGGTCAGGGAGGGGGACAGGGTCAAGGTTGGCAAGTTCGACTTCGAGTTCGTCGCCGTCAACCACTCCATCCCCGATGCGCTGGCCGTGGCCATCCGCACATCCGCCGGGATGGTGCTCCACACGGGTGACTTCAAGATGGACCAGCTGCCGCTGGACGGTCGCATCACCGACCTTCGCGCCTTCGCGCGTCTTGGCGAAGAAGGTGTCGACCTCTTCATGGTGGACTCCACCAACGCTGAGGTCCCCGGCTTCACGACGCCGGAGAAGGACATCGAGCCGGCCATGTCGCGGGTGTTCGAGACCGCCAACCAGAAGCTGATCGTCGCGAGCTTCGCCAGCCACGTCCACCGCATCCAGCAGGTCCTCGACCTGGCCGTGAAGCACGGGCGCAAGGTGGTCTACGTCGGCCGCTCCATGGTCCGCAACATGGCCATTGCACGGGACCTGGGCTTCCTGACGGTGCCGGGCGACACGCTCATCGAGATGCGCGACATCGACAAGTACCCCAAGAACAAGGTGGTCATCGTGTCCACCGGATCCCAGGGCGAGCCGATGGCGGCGCTGAGCCGCATCGCCAGCCAGGAGCACCCCGTCGTCTCGGTGGGCCCCGGCGACGTCGTACTGCTGGCTTCCTCACTCATCCCCGGCAACGAGAACTCCGTCTACCGGGTCATCAACGGGCTGTCCAAACTGGGCGCCCAGGTGGTCCACAAGGCCAACGCCATGGTGCACGTCTCCGGGCACGCGTCCGCCGGTGAGTTGCTCTACTGCTACAACATCATCAAGCCCCGCAACGTGTTGCCGGTCCACGGGGAGATCCGCCACCTCATCGCCAACGCAAAGCTGGCCATCTCCACCGGTGTCCCCGCTGAGCGGGTCATCGTGGCCGAGGACGGCGACGTCATCGACCTGGTGAAGGGCAAGGCCCGCAGGGTGGGGCGCATCGACGCCTCCTACATTTTCGTCGACGGCCAGACTGTGGGCGACATCACCGACTCCCTGACCGATCGGCGGGTGCTGGGGGAGGAGGGCTTCATCTCCATCGTCTCCGTGGTCAGCCTGCACACCCGGGAGCTCATCAGCGGGCCGGACATCCACGCCCGCGGCTTCGCCGAGGACGATTCGGTCTTCGAAGGGGTGCGCAACGAGGTTGCCAAGGCGCTCAAGGAGGCCCTGTCCGATGACGTCGTCGACGTGCACCGCCTGCAGCAGATCACCCGCCGCGTAATGGGTGCGTGGGTCTCAAGGAAGCTCCGCCGTCGGCCCATGATTGTGCCCGTGGTGGTCTCCACCTGAGGTTCAGGACCTGAACAACGGTGCTGAGCCAAGTGTGGGGCGGACCTCCGGGTCCGCCCCATTTGCATGCCCGGACCCGTCCCCCACGACGCACCTGGCAGTGATGATCGACGCCATCCTCGTCCCCGATGGTGCCGGAACGGCCGAAAGGCTTGGCGCCGTCCGTGGAGGACGAGCGCCCCAAGCCCAATCCGTTTCCTGGGTGTCGCCGGTGAGAGGAACGAACGGCGATGGGTCGAAGGCTGGGTGGGGTGCAGGAAATCCTTCGATATGCCGATCTTCTTCGTCGCGCCGGCTACTCAGGACG
>JBDSRF010000086.1:0-4054 GCA_039929445.1 Arachnia sp.
GGTGAGTTCCTCGGAGGAATCCACCACCACGATGCACACCTGCGCGCGCTCGATGGCGGTCTGTGTGCGGAGGCTGGCGTAGAACTCGTGGCCCGACGCCTCCTTCACGCGGCGACGTATGCCGGCGGTGTCGATGAGCCGGTACGTGTGGCCGCCCACCTCGACGATCTCGTCGACGGGGTCGACGGTGGTGCCGGAGATGTCCGAGACCACGACGCGCTGCTGCTGGGCCAGCTTGTTCAGCAGCGACGACTTGCCGACGTTGGGCTTGCCCACGATGGCCACGCGACGCGGCCCGGATTCATCCACGAACGACTCGACCGGCGCCTCAGGCAGCGACTTCAGGAGTGCATCCAACAGGTCACCGGAGCCGCGGCCGTGCATGGCCGAGACCGGGTACGGCTCGCCGAGGCCCAGGTTCCACATGGTGGAGGCCATGACCTCGTGACGTTGGTCGTCCACCTTGTTGGCAGCGAGGATGACGGGCTTCTTGGACCGACGGAGCACCCTGACGACGGCTTCGTCCTCGTCGACGGTGCCGACGGTGGCGTCGACAACGAACATGACGGCGTCGGCCATGGAGATGGCCAGCTCAGCCTGCTCGGCAATCTGCGCCGCCATGCCCGTGGCGTCGGACATCCAGCCGCCCGTGTCGACGAGCACGAACTCCCGCCCGGCCCAGTTGGCGTCGTAGGAGACGCGGTCGCGTGTCACACCGGGGACGTCCTGAACGACCGCCTCGCGGCGTCCGAGGATGCGGTTGACCAGGGTGGACTTGCCGACGTTTGGCCGTCCGACCACTGCAACCACCGGCTTGATGATGGTGGGCTCGCTCATGTGTGATCCTTTCAACGGCAAATCAACAGCACCCGCGCCATCCTATCCGCCCATTCGCGGCGTAATATCCACGCTCCCGCTTCCCCCTTGACGGCGCAGCGGCCCCGGCATATTTTGGGAGGCGTTCTGTCCCCCACGAGAGGCAACGCGGTGAACCTGTCAGCGCTGTGATCCCGCGCTGTACCGACGGCCCCACGGGTCCCCGGTATCGGCGCCTCCAAACGCCGACATCTGGGAGCCACCATGCCCGCACCGCACTCCATCGTCCTGACCAACCTGAGCCTCGCCTTCGACGACGGCGCCCCGGTCCTTGACGACATCAGCTGGACCATCCCCACGGGCCGGATCGGCGTTGTGGGGCGTAACGGCACGGGCAAGTCCACGCTGCTCCGCCTCATCACTGGTGAGCTCTCCCCCAGCTCTGGATCACTCACGGCGCCCGGGGACGTCGGGACCGTGCCGCAGGACCTCCTGCAGCGCCCCGACAGGACGGTGGCCGAGATCCTCGGCGTCGACCAGGTCTGCCGCGCCATTGCCGCCATCGAGGCGGGCAGCGTGAACGTGGCGGACTTCGACGCCGTCGGCCCGGACTGGGACATCGAGGCCCGCGCCACCGCCCTGCTGGCGCGTCGCGTGCCGAGCCTCGCCGTCGAGAACGCCCTCGATCGTGGCGCCGGGACGCTCTCAGGCGGTGAGCTCATGCTGGTGGCGCTCGCCGGACTGGAGTTGTCGCGCGCGGAGGTGTCCGTCCTCGACGAACCCACGAACAACCTGGATGCCAGCGCCCGTGGCGGGCTGTACGAGGCCGTCGAGGAGTGGACCGGCACGCTGCTCGTGGTGAGCCACGACGCGGCGCTGCTCCGGCGGATGGACACCATCGTCGAGATCCACGACGCCGGGGTGCGCCTCTTCGGAGGCAACTACGACGTGTTCATGGAACAGTTGGCCGCCGAGAAGGCCGCCGTCGAACAGTCGGTGAGGTCCGCGGAGCAGCACCTGCGGTCAGAGAAGCGCGACCGCGACCACATTCAGAAGGCCATGGCGAGCAGGGCCCGCCAGAATGCCTCCACCTTCAGGAGGGCGGCTGGCGGTCCGCGCCTGTCCGATCCGACGGCGAAGCGTTCGGCCGAGGCCCGGCGCGCCGGGGAGGTCAAGGGGGCGGCCGAGAAGGTCCGGACGGCGAAGAGCCGCGTCACGGAGGCCGAGAAGGCTCTCCGCGACGACGAACGGATCCGCGTCGACCCCATCGACCCACACACCGCCGTAGGGCGCCGGCTCGTGGAGTTGGTGGGCACCAATCAGAGCGTGCACATCACCGGGGGGAAACGGCTGGGGCTTGTGGGCGACAACGGGGTCGGGAAGACCTCCCTGCTCCGGAGCCTGCTGCACGATGGCGAGCCGTCGAGGTCACCGGCGCGCGGCGAGTTGTTCACCGCCCGTGTGGGGTATCTCGACCAGAACTTGGTCCTCGACGACGGCGCCACAATCCTGGAGAATGTGCGCCAGTCGGCTCCCACGCGCCTGCCGCACGACATTCGCGCACAATTGGCACGGTTCCTCGTCCGCGGGGACATGGTGGACCGCGTCGTGGGTGGCCTGTCGGGAGGGGAGCGCTTCCGCGTGGCGCTGGCCGGGATCCTGCTCGCCAGCCCCGTCCCTGAACTCCTCGTCCTCGACGAGCCCACCAACAATCTGGACCTGGCGAGCATCAACCAACTGGTGGACGGGCTCCGGGCGTACAGGGGTGCATTGCTCGTCGTCTCCCACGATGACGACCTGGTGGAGAGGCTGGTCCTCGACGCGGTCGTTCGTCTGGAGGCCGACGGGTCGCTGCACGTGATCTGAGCACGGGGTGGGACCTGCAGCGGTGGTCAGGATCCTCCGGTGTTTGCGTCGTGCCCGTTCAGGAACTTGCTGACGGCTTCCTGCGCCTCAGCAACCTCGGGCCCGAGCCAAAAAAGATGACTGGGTGCGCCGAGTTCAACGAGGGTGCTGCGTTGGATGGTGTGCGCCTGGTCCACGGCGTGCGCGAACGCGACGCCGCCATCGTGGCGCGAGGCGGTCACCAGCGTCGGACAGGGAATGCCCGCCTGGATGCGTTGGCGATACAGGGAGCGATCGGTCCGGGCCTGCCTGAGGTCGTTCACGAAGCCGCCACCTGAACGCATCGATCGGAACAGCGTCCGGGCCCGGTCCTTGTCGCCGGTGGACCAGGTGTGCCACCAGGTTCCGGTGGGCAGAGAGGACAGCGCCCCCACCATTCGACGAAGCCCGGTCTCGGATGCGACCAGACGCGCCACCGCCGCCCACGTCAGCCGCTCCACAGCGGGGGCGAACGACACCGGAGCCAGCAGTCTCTCGTGGGCAGTGTCCGGGTACGCGTGGGTCGACGGGGCGCAGCTGTGAAGGATCAGCCGTGGTATCAGGTGGCTTGCCGTCCTCGCCGCATGGATGGCTTGCATTCCGCCGAAGGACACCCCGACCGCTGCCGACGTCTCGCCGACGCCCATCTGGTCGCAGCATTCGACGACAGCAGGGACGAACTCCGCAGCTGTCAACGCCCCCACGTCGGTGGCCCCGTAACCGGGTCGCGAGAACGCAAGTACCCCGAACCCTTGAGAGGTGTAGAGACGCCACCCACAGTCACTGGCCGCCGAGCAATGACCCCCAGGAAAGAACACCACGGGAGGCCTGTCGCCGGGCAAATACACAACCTCGACGGCGCCCAGCCTGGTGTCGCACAGATGCGTACTCATCACCACACTTTACGATTCCCGTCGCGGCGATGCATGGGCCGTTGCGCGACACTTCGCGGTATCCCTGCACGCGACCACGGCGGAGGCGCTGCTCATCGTGAACACAGGTTGCGCTGGGACGATCCTCGCGGTGTTGTCCGAGGTGGTGTGGGTGTTGTCCGGGCAGAAAAGCCTTGTTATCGTACTGGTGTTCTGTTATGATATTCGTATGGACACCGACACCGAGGAGACTCAGTGGCTCACCCGTGAGCAGGTGCACGACAAGGCCGAGGCGCGTGAGGCGGGCTGGGACCGCGGTGTCGCCCGGCTGGGGGAACTCTCCTCCCAACTGGCCCAGGTCCACGCCGCGATGGTGGCCGAAACCGCTCTGCTGATCGAGACGGGTGGCTGGGGTGGTGCCGGGGTCCGCTCCGTGCAGCACTTCCTGCAGGTCTTCGGCTGGCTCTCCCCAGCACACGCGA
>JBDSRF010000087.1:0-13347 GCA_039929445.1 Arachnia sp.
TGTCGATCACGCGCTTGCCGCCGCGGATGACGAAGCCCGCCTTGGTGGCGATGACCAGGTCCTGGCGTGCCACGCCCCCCAGCAGCAGCTTGCCGATCATCTTCTCGGCCACCCCGCCGCCATAGGCCGGTGCGGTGTCCAGGAGGTTGCCGCCAGCGTCGACGAAGTCGCTGACCATCTGCTTGACCGTCGGCCACTCCACGTCTCGGCCCCAGGCCATGGTGCCGAGCCCCATGCGTGACACCTGCAGACCGGAGGACCCCAGCGCGCGACGTTCCATGTCCGCCACCCTAGGCGGCCTGCAGGACGCCGGTCAGCAGGAGGACTGTGACGACGGCGGCAAGCCCGAGCCGGTAGTAGACGAACCCGCGGAAGCTGTGGGTGGAGATGAACTTGATCAGCCAGGCGATGACGGCGTACCCGACGATGAATGCGAGGACGGTGGCGAGGATGGTCGGCCCCCAGTTGGTGGCCTCGCCGCCGATGTCCTTGAGCTTGTAGAGGCCTGAACCGAACACCGCCGGAACGGCCAGCAGGAACGCATAACGCGTCGCCGTCTCGCGGGTGTAGCCCATGAAGAGCCCGGCGGAGATGCTGGCGCCAGAGCGGGAGACCCCGGGGATGAGCGCACATGCCTGAAACAGACCGACCAGCAGGCCGTGTTTCCAGGTGAGGTCCTTCAGCTCCATGGTGTTGTGTTCACCGACACGGTCCGCGAACCACAGGACCACTGCGACGCCTGCCAGCATGGCCACGGTGATCCACAGGTTGCGCAGGGTGGAGTCGATGGCGTTCTGGAAGATCAGGCCGAGCACCACGATGGGGATGGACCCCAGAATGACGAGCCATCCCAGCCGAACATCAGGATCTGAGCGATCCGCCCGCCCCATCAGCGCGAGGCACCACTTCCTGATGATCCGCACGATGTCGTGCCAGAAATAGACGAGCACCGCGGTCTCGGTTCCAAGTTGCGTGACGGCGGTGAAAGCCGCGCCCGGGTCGCGTCCGCCGAACAGCAGCTGCCCGACGATCGACACGTGTGCACTCGAGGAGATCGGAAGAAATTCCGTGAGACCTTGCACGATCCCCAGCACGATCGCATCGAACCAACCCATGTGTGCACCTTTTCGCCCAGGTCCGGCGTCATCCGGACCAGCCAATACTGTAGACCGACTAGCGTGGTCTCCCATGACCACAGTTGTCCTGATCAGACATGGCAGATCCACCGCCAACGCCGAAGGCGTCCTCGCGGGCAGGGCCGAGGGCGTCGAGTTGGACGAGAAGGGTCGGCTGCAGGCGACCGGACTGCAGGACCTCCTGGCGGGCTCATCGATCGCCGCCTCCTACTGCTCACCGAGCCTGCGCTGCCAGCAGACGGCGAGCCTGCTGGGGCAGCCCGACGCCGAGATCCTCCCAGGGCTGGATGAGTGCGACTACGGCGCCTGGACCAACCGCAAGCTCATGGAACTGGCCGTCGAGCCCCTGTGGTCAACGATCCAGCAGTCGCCCTCGGCGGTGGTGTTCCCGGACGGTGAGTCCATGGAGGACATGCGGGCCCGTGCCGTGGGTGCCATCGCGGACATCCGCAGCCGCCACGAAAAGGGGGACACCGTGGTGGTTATCAGCCACGGTGACGTGATCAAGGCAATCCTGTCCGACGCGCTGGCCCAGGGCTTCGACGATTTCCAGCGCCTCAACGTGGCGCCCGCCTCCGTCAGCATCGTCGACTACAGCCACGAGCGACCGTTCGTAGTGTGCATCAACGCCAACAGCGACGTCGCCGGCCTGTTGGCTGCACCGGTCGCTCCCGTCGTCGGCGGCGGCGACGTCGCCCACAAGGAATAGGCTGGAGCCATGTTGCTTGAGTTCCCACGCCCGGACCGTTGCGTTGTCGGCACCATCGGTGAGCCCGGAAACAGGTTGTTCATCATCCAGGTGTCCCAGGGCGGGTCCCTGGCATCCGTTGCCATCGAGAAGCAGCAGGTGCAGGTGCTGGGGCGTCGCATGGGGGAGATCCTCGACCAGCTCGAGTCGCTGGGGCATTCCACCAGTGACATGACCGAACCCCGTGACATGGGTCCCCTCGACGTGCCCCTCGACATCGAGTTCCGGGTGGGCGCCATCGGCCTCGCCTGGGACGCCGGACGCTCCGCCATTCAACTGGAGCTGTTCTCCACTGACCTCGGCGAGGAGCATGAGGACGAGGAGGGCAACGTCCTCATGCAGATCTGGCTGACGCCCCGCCTGGCCAGGGACTTCTCGCTTCGCACGGTGGTGATCGTCGCATCGGGCCGTCCGGCGTGCCCGTTCTGCGCTCAGCCGGTTGACGCCGGCGGCCACATCTGTCCCCGCTCGAACGGCTACCGCACCGACCTCTTCTGATGGGCGGGATCGTGCCGGCGGGTGAGCTGCACGTTCTGGGTCGCCTCACCGAGGCCTCCAACGCCACCTTCCTGACACGCGATGAGGACGACCGGCTGTGGGTGTACAAACCCGTGGCAGGGGAGGCGCCCCTGTGGGACTTCCCCCATGGCACGCTCAGCCGCCGAGAAGTTGCCGCCCACGACCTCAGCGAGGCCCTCGGCTTCCACGTGGTGCCGCGCACCCTGTGGCACGACGGACCGGCGGGGGAGGGGTCGCTCCAGATGTGGATCGACGGGGAGGTCACCGACACCGTCGACCTGCTCCGCCCCGAACAGCTCGACGAGATGTGGCTGCCGGTGGTGACCGGCGTGGACGAGAACGACAATCCGATCCTGCTGGCCCACCGCAGTGATCCGCGACTCCGCGCCATGTGCCTGTTCGACCTCGTCATCAACAACTCAGACCGCAAGGCCGGCCACATCATCGCCGACGGCGACCGGTTGTTCGGTGTGGACCACGGGGTCAGCATGCACGTCGACGACAAGTTCCGCACCGTGCTGTGGGGGTTCGCCGGTGAACCCCTGTCAGGGGACGAGGAAGCCGTGCTGAAGTCCGTCCCGGAACTCGGGCAACGCCCCGAGGGGCTCAACGAACAGGAGTGGGAGGCCATGGCGAAGCGCGCCGAGGCGCTGTTGGCGGCTGGGGTGTTCCCGGGCCCGAGCAGGCAGTGGCCGGCCATCCCCTGGCCCGCATGGTGAGCCTTCGGCGCTGACGACTCGCCTGCTGCAGGCGAACAGCGGTGCGCCGCCTTGGTGGGAGACGGTAGATTCCGATCCCATGTACGCGTGGCCGAAAGTTGACGTCCCCCCCATCTCCCACCAGGGAGGTGACGTGCCGGACAGGTTGAGCCTTCACGACACGGCGACCCGTGAGCTGGTGGCGATCGAGCCCGACCAGGACGAGGCGCGCATGTACGTGTGCGGTATCACCCCCTACGACGCCACCCACCTCGGTCACGCCAACACCTACGTGGCCTTCGACCTCGTCAACCGCGTGTGGCGGGACCTGGGGCTCAGCGTCAACTACACCCAGAACGTCACCGACGTCGACGACCCGCTCCTGGAGCGGGCCGAGGCCACCGGTCAGGACTGGGAGGAGCTGGCCGAGAGCCAGATCGAGCTCTTCCGCAGCGACATGACCGACCTGCGCGTCATCCCCCCGGACCACTACGTGGGCGCCGTGGAGACGATCTCCTGTGTGGTGGAGGTCATTGAGCAGTTGCTGCCCAGCGGCCTCGTCTACCAGGTGGAGGACGATGAGCACCCGGACTGGTACTTCAACAGCGTGGCCGCGCCCGGCTTCGGAGGCGTCAGCAACCTCGACGCCGACCAGATGCTCAGCGTCTTCGCGGAGCGGGGCGGCGACCCCGACCGCCCGGGCAAACGCCACCCCCTGGACTCGCTTCTCTGGCAGTTCGCCCGGGAGGGGGAGCCCAGTTGGGCGTCGCCGCTCGGCGCCGGTCGGCCCGGTTGGCACATCGAGTGCGTGGCCATCTCGCTCCGCTTCCTCGGCCCCAACTTCGACGTGCAGGGCGGTGGCTCAGACCTGATCTTCCCGCACCACGAGATGTGTGCGGCCCAGGCCATCGTCGCCTCCCGGGAGCCGATGACGAAGGCGTTCGTGCACTCCGGCATGGTGGCCCTGGGCGGCGAGAAGATGAGCAAGTCCAAGGGCAACCTGGAACTCGTCAGCCGCCTGCGCCACGCTGGCGCCGACCCCATGGCCATCCGCCTCGCGCTGCTGGACCAGCACTACCGCAGCAACTGGGAGTGGGACGCTTCGATGCTGGAGAAGGCAGGAGAGCGCCTCCACCTGTGGCGCAGCGTCATGAACAACGACACCGCGCTCCCCGCCGCCGGACTCATCGACCAGCTCCGCAAGGCGCTGCGCACCGACCTGGACTCGCCGTCGGCGTTGCAGAGCGTCGACGCCTGGGTGGCCGGCAGCCTCGCCGTCGACTCCGACGACACCGGCGCCATCCCCGAGATGGTCACGGCCGTGGATTCGCTGCTCGGCATCAAGCTCTGAGCAACCACCAGTCGGACGCCGCCCCCACCGTGAGCGCCGGGGCGGCGGCGGCGGGTAGGCTGCCAGCCGTGAAGTCCTTCGAACAGCTCTTCGAGCAGCTGACCGAAACCGCCCGTACCCGCCCCGAGGGTTCCCACACTGTGGCCCGCCTCGACGAGGGCGTCCACGCCATCGGAAAAAAGGTGGTGGAGGAGGCGGCCGAGGTGTGGATGGCCGCCGAATACCAGTCGAAGGAGGAGGCCGCCGAGGAGATCAGCCAGCTGCTGTACCACCTGCAGACCATGATGCTGGCACTCGACCTCGACCTCGACGACATCTACCGCTACCTGTGATCCGCAGAGAAGAATGTGAAGGCCTGACGCATGACTGATCGACTCCTCAAGATTGCCGTCCCCAACAAGGGCGCCCTGGCGGAGGCGGCCGCGGACATGCTCCGCAGCGCCGGATACCGTCAGCGCACCGACCCCAAGGATCTGACGCTCATCGACGTCGACCACAACGTCGAGTTCTACTACCTGCGGCCCCGCGACATCGCCGTCTACGTCGGCGCCGGTCACCTCGACCTCGGCATCACCGGCCGCGACATGCTGCTGGACTCCGAAGCACACGCCGACGAGATCATGTCTTTGGGCTTCGGCGGCAGCCGGTTCCGTTTCGCTGCGCCGGCCGGGCAGGGCAACACCGTGGCCAACCTGGGCGGCAAGCGCATCGCCACCTCCTACCCCGGCCTGCTGCAGGTGTGGCTGGATGCCCAGGGCATCGAGGCCACCCTCGTGAAGCTCGACGGGGCCGTCGAGTCGGCCATCCGGTTGGGTGTGGCCGACGTCGTGGCAGACGTGGTGGACACCGGCACGACGCTGCGCCGCGCGGGCCTGGAGATGTTCGGTGACTCCATCTGCTCCTCGGAGGCCATCCTCATCCGTCGCCGCGGCGGCGACGAACCGGCGGGCATGAACGGTTTGCGCACGCGGCTGGACAGCGTGCTGGTGGCCAACAACTACCTGATGATGGACTACAACGTCGCCGAGGGCGACCTGGCCGCCACGACGGCGTTGGCGTCCGGCGTGAACGGGCCCACCGTGTCGCAACTGGCCAAGAGTGGATGGCTCGCGGTGCGAGTGCTGGTGCCCCGCAAGGGCGCCCACCTCCTCATGGACCGGCTCTTCGAGGCCGGGGCGCGGGGGATCCTGCTGACGGAGCTGACCGCATGTCTGCTGTGAACCCGGAACAGGCACCGCAGGAGCCCATGGCAGAGCGGATTTCGTTCAGTAGCGTCCCGGCGCTGCTGACGTCCCTGCTCCTGTCGGGCATCCTGCTGATTTTTTCGCTCTACGGCTGGTATGCGCTGGGACCGGGAATCCGGGCGAGGGTCACCTGGCCGCAGGCGGCAACGATGGCATTCTTGGTTCTGGCCATGATCGTCATCATGCTGAGCGTCGGCTACTCGCGGTTGTGGGCCGACGAGAAGGGCGTCACGATCCGCAACGGCCCCGTGCTCCGCAAGTTCCCTGTGGAGGACATCGCGGGGCTGCGACTGCGTAGCGGCGACGCGTGGGCCTACTTGCTCATCAAGGACCAGGGCGGGGTCAAGCGCCGCGCGGTCCTGGCCATCCAGCAACTGGAAGGTGCTCAGGGCAAGAAGAAGCTGAGGGACCTGCGCGAATGGCTCAGGGCCCACGGCGCCACCTCGATGGGGATCACCCTCACAGAGGAGTGACCGGTCACAACAGCCCGCGCTTGCGCAGGATGTCCTCCACCTCGTCATCCTCCGCCGTGCGGGCGGGGGCCTTCGCGGACGCTGGCTTTGCGGCCGGCCCGGTCGAGACGGCGGTGGCGGTGCGGGGTGCCCTGCCCTGCGGCGACACGGCTGGCTTCCCGGACTGCTCCACGATGGGGCGGACGGTGGGCTTGATGAAGCGGGACACGATGAACATGAGCAGGCCGACGCCGGCGAGCGTGGCGCCCCAGGTCATGACGGGCGACCAGACGGTCCTCTGCGCCCAGTCAATGAGGCTGACGACGCCGTTGTAGCTGAGCCGCGTGATGCCCAGCAGGTACAGCCCCAGGGGGATCAGCAGCACACCTATCCCGCCCATCAGCGGTCGCGCGCCGCGGTGACGGGCCCACAACCCGGCGGTGATGGCAACGATCAGGGTCATGAGGAAAATGGTGATGATCAGCGGCGCTTCCATTGTCCCAGCTTCCCACATCGGCCCTAGGCTGGTGCGCCATGGAACCGCCACGCCACCTCGCGCAGCCGAACACCCGCTTCCTCGGCGACGACGGCAGCCCGGACCCCCTCGTGCGTGCCGCCATGACGGCCGTACAGGACGAGGTCTCCTACAGCCGCGCGGTGGTGGCGCTGTGCGCGTCGCGATTGCTGATGCCCATCGTGGCCTCGGGCGACGACACCGGGCACTCCGACCCGCACCGGCATGCCGAGATGGCGGCTGTCACCCTGTCCGATGGCGGATCGATCCACCTCCTGGCGTTCACCGGCATGGACGCCCTGCGCGCATGGCGGCCCGACGCACGCCCCGTCCCGTGCCATCTCGACGAACTCGCGGCCTCCGTGGCGCCGGCCGGCGCCGCGCACCTGTTGCTCGACCTGGCCGGTCCGAGCCCGCTGGTCCTGGAGGGGGAGGTGCTGTCGATGATCGGCGACGGCAATCGGCTCGTCGAGTTCGAGGACGGAGCCTTTGCGTGGGTGAGAATGCTGCCTGAGTAGCCCTGAGTACGCGCGTGGGGAACCACGCCTGCGGATCGCGCGCCCATGCTAGCGTCGGGGGAGATCGTCCATCCAGGAGCGCACCCAATGGATTCGAAGGCCACTCTTTCATCCGTCTCCACCGTGGGGATCGTTGGTGCCGGCGGCATGGCCCGCGTCCATGCCGACGCCTGGAGGAGGATCGGGGTCAAAGTTGCCGTCTTCTCGAGATCGGGTGGCAGCGACCTACTCCTTGACGGCGAGACGGAGGCCCAGTCCCTTCTGGAATTGGTGTCTGACGTTGATCTTCTGGATGTGTGTTCCCCCACACCGACGCACCTTGAAGCCGCGGCTGCGGGGATCGATGCCGGCATTCCGGTGGTGTGCGAGAAGCCGCTGGCTCTCACCGTCGCCGATGCCGACCGCCTCGTGGCCCTGGCCAAGAGCGCGGGTGTGCCGCTCTTTCCCGCCCATGTGGTGCGCTACTTCCCCGCCTACGTGGCCGCGAGGGATGCTCTCCTGTCCGGCGCCCTGGGTGAACCCGCCGTCGCACGATTCGTCCGCATGGGGGAGTTCCCACACTGGTCGGACTGGTTCGATGACGATTCCCAGTCAGGTGGGATCATGATGGACCAGATGATCCATGATCTCGACATGGCGGCATGGCTGCTCGGACCCGTCCTCTCGGTCCATGCGGTGTCGCACCACGCGACCTCCGCACCGGCTCGAACCGCGCACGTGACGCTGACGCATCAATCGGGAGCCATCAGCACAGCCACGGGTGTCTGGGGGGCACCGGGTTTGACCTTTGCGACCCGGTTCCATGTGGCGGGCTCTGAGGGGCGCCTGGATCACGACTCCCGCGACACCCCGTCCGTGACCTTCGATGGCGGGCGACGTGGCGTCGAATCCCGACGGCCGGCGGAAGCAGTGGGGGACCCCTACGAGAACCAACTGCGCGACGTCCTCACTGTGCTGCGTGACGGAGGGACTCCTCGAACCACGCCGACGGAGGGCGCGTATGCGGTCAGGATCGCCCGCGCGGCGATCGAGTCGTCGGTATCAGGTGCCACGGTGACGCTGGAGGGGAGTGGGTCGTGCTGAAAGTCGGGATTGTTTCGCTCGCACACGTGCACGCGCGGAGCTACGCCGAACTGCTGTCCGGGCGGCCCGATGTCGAACTGCGGATACTTGAGCAGGATGCCTCGCTGCGCAGCGACGTGTCGGATCTCACCGTCTGCATGTCCCGTGCCGAGGATTTCTGGGGATGGGCGCCGGATGCGGTCATCATCACCAGTGAGACGG
The DNA here is from genome assembly GCA_039929445.1 of Arachnia sp. GTDB lineage: Bacteria > Actinomycetota > Actinomycetes > Propionibacteriales > Propionibacteriaceae > Arachnia. The sequence goes on from JBDSRF010000087.1 coordinate 8,465, forward strand.
TGCACCACCTCAGGGACGTCTTGGCGGCGGCCGCAGCCGGGGCCCACATCCTCTGCGAGAAGCCCATCGCCACGACCCGCGCGGATGCGCGTGCAATCGTCGAGGCGTGCGGACGGGCAGGGGTGGGGCTCATGATGGCCTTTCCGGTGGGATTCTCTCCTGAGGCTGAAATCATGCGCTCGGCTGTGGAGGACGGCGCCCTGGGCGAGGTCATCAGTGCCATCGGGGTGAACACCGGGAAGTTGCCGGCGACGAGGGACTGGTTTGCAGACCCGGAGATGTCGGGCGGCGGTGCGATCGTCGACCATGTCGTCCACATTGCCGAACTGCTCGATCGTCTTGGCCTGAGGGCAGAATCGGTTTCGGCTGCGACCACAAACGTGCTTCAGCAGGAGCGTCTTCGCCCCGGGGTGGAATCAGGCGCCCTCGTGACCATCTCCTACGAATCGGGGGTGACCGCGTCCATCGATGCCTCATGGAGCGAACCCGATGGGTCCCCACTCTGGGGAGGGTTGAGCCTGGAGATCGTCGGCTCCGCAGCCAATCTCGCGATCAACCCTTTCGGGCGCACCGTCAACGGCATGGGTGGCTCAGGGCCCGTGGCATTTGGATACGGGCCGGACCTCGATGATCTGATGATCAGTGCATTCCTCGCAAGTGTGCGCGGTTCGCGGGACTTCACCCCAGGAGGAGACGTCGGATTGCGGACACTGGCGATCGTGCACGCAGCCCAGGAATCGGCCCGAACGGGTCAACCCGCGAGCGTTGTTGCCTGAGTCGCGGCCGCGGTGGGGTGCGACTCCCAGTCAGCTGTCCGCGAGGGCGAGCTTCCCTGTACTCAGTCCTGAAACTCGGCGCGGCTGAGACTCGCACGGAACTGGTAGCGATCGCCTCGATAGGCCATCTCACCGATCTCGACAGGTTTGCCGTCCGCGTCGACGGCGACGGTTCGGGCCATCAGGATGGGAGATCCCACGGGCACATCGAGATGCGTCGCCTGGCGCGAGTCGGCAGCCAGCGCCCGGACTGTGTACTCCGCGCGGACGGGGCCAGCACCTGACGCTTCCATGGCCGCGTAGAGGGAGGCTGTGTTGAAGTCCAGGTACTCGATTCTGGGCACGCGCCCAGCGGGCACGCGGCTGTGGTCGACGCACACGGGCAGGTGGTTGAGCAAGCGAACTCTTTGCAGGACGAACAAATCAGCACCAGGGGCAATGCCAAACAGCTCCGATTCGTCCAGGTCTGCAGGGCGCAGTTGGCAGACGAGGACGCGTGCTGCCGGAACCAGGCCCCGCCCGGCACCGAGCTCGGTGAAACTGGTGAGCATGTTGGGTGCTTCGCCGATCACGGTGCCCACGATGAATGTGCCGCGTCCAGGCCGCGATTCGACCAGGCCTGATGCAGCGAGCTCAGCGATGGCACGACGCACTGTGACCCGACTGACGCCGAAGCGATCGGCAAGGTCCCGCTCGGCCGGCAACCGGTCGCCTGGATGTATGGTCCCGGACCGAATCTCATGGGTGATCGTCTCACTCACCCTCAGGTACAGGGCGGTGGGAGCGGCGAGCGCGCTGACACCCTTATCCATGCGCCGGAGCATACCGCAGCTGACTCTAACCGTGTGGTTCTGGATATTGCTGCACGACCAAAGCAATACCAGTAGCATACCGGTATGACGACGAAGTCATTGAAAGATCACCTCCTGTGGCGGGAACTCGAGCGCGTTCCGGACGTGGTTGAAGCGGTGGTGCAACGCTTTGCCTCCCCGGACGCAGCGCTCCGCGAGGTCATCGACATCGCTCGCGATGCTGAGCGCGTCGTCGTGACCGGAAACGGGGCAGCTTTCTACGCTGGGCTCGCACTTCAGTCTGCCGCGCGGCTGATGCGGCGAGGACCCTCCGTGTGTGCAGTGTCGGCGGGAGTCGTCGCTGCCGGCGGTTTCGTCTGGAGGGCGGGTGATCTGCCACTGATCATTTCCGCGTCCGGCGAGTTGGGGGACATGGTGGACGCCATGGCAGCCGGAATCATTCCCGACCCCATCGTCCTCACAGCAACCCCGGAATCGAGTCTGGCGAAATGTGCGAGCGCGACCATCGTCGTCACTGTCTTCGATTCTGACGCCGTCACCCACACCCAGGCATACATCGCCAATGTCCTCACCAGCCTGCTGTTCTGGGAGGCAGTGACAGGGGAGGAACTCCCCCTGGACGCGGCAACACTGCCGACCCGTCTGCGTGCCTCACTCTGCGACGCGGGGGAGTGGGCCGTCGAAGCTGCCAGCCTGGTGGACCACCGTCGTGCCGGCATCGTCCTCGCCTCATCAAGTGGATGGTCCACCGCGCTGCAGACGGCGCTCCTCATGAAGGAGGTGGCGGGCCTCACGGTGGAGGGGCTGGAAAGCAGGGAGGCTGCGACGACTGGGATGTACGCACTGACTCCCGATCATCTCGTGCTCTCCCATGCCGTGGCCGGCGACGCCCAGGCCGGGGAGGCGGAAAGGGTCTGCGGCTCGCAGGGAGCGCTCGTCATTCGCTTACCTGAACCCCCGTCGACCACATTTCTTGAGCTACCGATCACAGCATTCCCGGCCTCCGTGGCATTAGCTGCGGAACTTGGGCTGAGACGAGGGCGTGACATTGACAATCCCCGATGGGCTTCGGCGTACTACACGACTGCGCGTACACAAGGCGCGTGACATCAATGGATGAAGGAGTAGGCATGAGGCGCGGAACTGTCAAGATCGGAATCGTGGGATCAGGCTTCATAGCCGACATCCACGCCGCATCGATCGCGATGGGCAAGTGGGGCGACGTGGTCGCGGTGGCCTCCCCGACCGATGGAAACGCTGCCAAACTGGCGCTGGAATATGGCGCTGCCCGGTCCTATACCCACTACCAGGACCTACTTGATGACGACGAGGTGGAGCTGGTTTCGGTCACCGCCCCCAACAAGTACCACTGCGAGATCACCGTCGCCGCCGCGAAGGCCGGGAAACATGTCGTCGTGGAGAAGCCGATGGCCATGACGCTGGATGAATGCGATCTGATGATCGAGGCATGCGCATCCGCTGGAGTCCACCTCTTCTATGCGGAGGAGTTGTTCTTCACCCCCAAGTACGTGAAGGCGAAGGAAATGGCCGATCAGGGCGCACTCGGAGAGGTGTTCCTCGTCAAGCAGTCCGAAATGCACTTCGGTCCGCATTCGGAGTGGTTCTGGGATGTCAACCGTTCCGGGGGCGGCGTCTTCATGGACATGGGTTGTCACGGGCTCTCCTTCTGCCACTGGTTCCTGGGGCGTCCCGACCCCGTGGCGATCACCGCGCACATGGGCACGTATGTCCACAAGGACAAGACAGAGGGGGAGGATCACGCCGTCGCGATCGTGGAATTCGACGGCGGCGCCATCGGGCATGTCGAAAACAGCTGGGCGCGGCGAGGCGGGATGGACGACCGCATCGAGGTCTACGGCTCCGAGGGCGTCACCTACGCCAACCTCCTCATGGGTAACGCCCTTCCCACGTACTCCGAGAAGGGATTTGGCTACGCAGTCGAGAAGGCCCCCACCACGACGGGGTGGACCTATCCGGTCTTCGAAGAGCTCTGGAACTATGGCTTTCCCCAGGAACTGGACCACTTCTGTCGCGTGGTTCTGGGAATGGAGGAATCGGACGCGACGGGTGCCGATGGAAGGCTCGCCCTCCAGATGATCCTCGCAGGGTATGAATCTGCGGGCACTGGGCGACGCGTGCCCCTGCCGTTCTCGCCCCCGGATGTGGCGCGGCCGGTGGACCTGTGGTTGCGGGGCTCCAAGAGCTGAGAGCACTGCGGAGGGGACCCAATCCAGAAAGACCGAACCACCAGTGCAGGTGGGCGGACAGCAACACATCAAGCGTCCTTCCGAGCGGAAGCGCCATCACCGAATATTTGCAAAGGAGCACAACATGAAGAATCTGCCATTGATGAAATTGGCCGGAGTTCTCGCCATCGCGGCCATGACCTTCGCTGCTGGATGCTCGCCGTCGGGGGAGGCGACAGGTACCCCTGCAGGATCGACCGCCGGCACCGAGGCGAGTACTGGGAGCGAGAAACCGGCCGAAGCTGAATGGGTCGTGGGGGTCAGCAACACCTTGGCGGGCAATGGCTGGCGCGAAGAGATGATCTGTGCCGTCAAGGCGGAGGCGCTGGTCAGCGGGAAGGTCAGCAAGGTCATCGCCATCTCCAAGAATGGTGGCCCCACGGAACAGATCCAGGACCTGCAGAGCCTGATTTCCCAGGGTGTCAACGCCATCATCGTGAACCCGGCCGATCTGGACAAGCTCAACCCCATCATCGACGAGGCGGAGAAGAAGGGAATCGTCGTCGTCGCCGTCGACAGCCCGGTCAGCAGCGAGAATGCCTATGTCGCGGTCAACGACCAGAAGGAGTGGGGGCGGATGAGCGCCGAATGGCTGTTCAAGGCCGTCGGGGGCAAGGGAAATATCCTCTACATGCGCGGCATCGAAGGAGTCCCCGCGGACACCGAGCGGGATCAGGGTTTCCAGGAGGCGCTCAAGGCCTACCCGGACATCACCTACAAGACAGTCTGGACAGGCTGGGACTACACGAAGGGCGGCGAACTGGCTGTCCAGGAATTCTCGGCATCCAAGTATGACGGTGTCTGGACGAGCGGAGCTGACTACACCGTCGTCAATGCCATGAAAACGGCGGGCATCGATCCCATCCCTGTCACGGGCCAGGAGACGAACGCGTTCATCGGCCAACTCATTGGCGGGGCGCCCGGCGCAGTGACCACCAACCCGGCGATCATTGGCGGCGTCGGCGCCCACATCGCCATCCAGGCGCTGTCCGGCGAGAAGCCGGAGATGAAAACAGTTCTGACCCCGG
>JBDSRF010000088.1:0-8962 GCA_039929445.1 Arachnia sp.
ACGGTGCTGGAGATGACGTCGCGGACGATCTCGATGGGTAGCTCAACTCGAGGTCGTGCTCAACGTTGCGTCGGAGCTTGCGTGCGGTGGCGTCGAGGTCCGACATTCGGTACGCCCGTGCCGATTGCCCTGCCGATGGGGCCTGGACGTGGATGTTGCTAGATTGATCGGCACGAGCGATCTGATCCTGCACGAATCGCTGCATTCCGTGTGTCAGAATGGGTGGATCGGAATGACCGTGCCGAATGGAAGGGACCATGGAAGAGTTGGGAAAGCAGCTGAAAACTCGTCGCCGCGATTTGGGCTTGACCCAGATCGAGTTGGCCGAGCTTGCGGGCGTCTCGGACCGCTTCGTGCGCTCCATGGAGCACGGCAAGTCCTCTCTTCAGTTCGACAGCTTCAAGAAGGTCCTCGATGCCCTCGGCATGGAGCTCCAAGCAAGGGTCCGCAGATGACCATCCCGGCTGCACAGACCGGTGCGCCACGAGAGGCTCAAGTCTTGAAGAAGGGGGTGCCCGCAGCAACGCTGGAGCGCACCGCGACGTCCACCCGTTTCAACTATCTGGCGGGATACACCGGGGACCCGGTGGGGCATGCGCTCCCCCTGGGAATATCGGTGGAACTCCCCGGCGCTGCGGTCCCACCCTGGTTCGCGAACCTGCTCCCCGAAGGACGAAGACTCGGAATGCTGAGGCGCGCTGTCAAGACCTCGGCCGACGACGACTTCTCATTGCTGGTGGCAGTCGGGAAGGACCCCGTGGGGGATGTGAGTGTCGTATCTGACCGTGGGATCACCCCGGCTCGGATGGAGTTGCCACCCGAGGTGGCCCAGGTGAGCTTTCGGGAACTGATCTCAGCTGGGAGCGTCGATCCCTCGTCGATCCCCGGGATACAGGACAAACTTTCCAGTGGCATGATCACGGTCCCCGTGTCCACCCCTTCCGGACAGTCGATCATCAAGCTCAACCCGCCGGAGTATCCCTTCGCGGTGCAGAACGAGTCCCTTTTCCTGACGATGGCCCGAGGCTTGGGTGTTACGGTCAGCCCGCATCGGATCATTCATGACCGCGACGGGGAACCGGCGTTGGTGGTGGAGCGTTTCGACCGGGTACTGCGTGACGACCAGCCCGTCGCTCTGGCTGTCGAAGACGGCTGCCAACTGCTCAACATCTACCCCGCGGACAAGTACAACGTGTCGGCCGAAGAGGTGGTCGAGGCGCTGTCATCGGTTTGCGCGGCCCGGCCAGTGGCGGTGCGGAACGCCTACCTGCAGCTGCTCTTTGCATGGCTGACCGGTGATGGTGACGTCCACGCCAAGAACCTTTCCGCGGTGCAGTCGCTGCAGGGGGAGTGGCGAATGTCGCCGATCTACGACGTGCCCAGCACCCTGCCCTACGGCGACACCACTATGGCCCTGACCATGGGTGGACGCGCTGAAGGATTGATCCGCAAACACTTGCTCGACTTCGGCCGGAGCCTCGGTTTGTCTTCTCCTGCGGCCACCAGTGGGCTGGAGCGGGTGCTCAAGACCACGGCTTCGCTGATTCCTGACTTGGAGTCTCGGTTGCTGCCATTCGACGAGCAACGCACACGACGCTGGGTCCGACAGTTGACTCGTCGCCGGCGGGACGCGATCCACTCGTGACGGTGTAGCCACCGGCGGGTTGCGTTGATCGCGGCGCTCGAGATCGCAACCGGGATATTCCAAGCCCGCTCCAGGGCCGCGCGTCAGCGCTCGGGGAATTGGTGCGAGGCGATCCGGGTCAGGGAGTCGGTTCGGTAGACGTCGACACCGGTGGGGGCGACAACGTACAGGGCGGTGTCGATGGTCATCGCCCTGGCGGTCGCGGGCTGGTTCGTGGTCGATTGCTGGAGGGGAAGTTCGCCGAGCAGAGTGAAGCCCGTCGCTTCGTCGTAGCGGTAGAGCAGGTAGTCAGTGTCCACCTTGCCTGAGCCGTCGGGAGTCCCTGCGGCGAACCCGATGAGGCCCCGGTGGGGATCGATGAAGACGGCCTTGTGGTTGTGCAGCGCCTCGGCGTCGTGGAACGGCAGTTTGATGGTCGTGGCCTCCGTGACGTCGAACGGGTCGGAGGTGTCGAACATGGTGAGCTTCATCCCGAGGACCTGGCCATTGTCGGATGCGTCCACGCCGAGTCCCAGCAGACGGCCTTCCGCCCAGGGGTGGAGGTAGGTGCTGAAGCCGGGGATCTTCAGGGCGCTCATCACCTTGGGTTCGGTCGGGGTGCTGAGGTCCAGCGTGAAGAGCGGGTCGATCTGGCGGTAGCTGACGACGTAGGCGCGCGGGCCCTGGAAGCGCACCGACTGGATCTGCTCGTTGATGGCCAGCTTCGGCAGCGACGCCACGACGTTGAGTGCGTCATCGAGGACGAACAGGGTGGGGTACGTCGCCCAGCCCCCGGAGGCGGTGGCGCCGTCCATCGTGACCGCGACCCTGAGATGCCCCTCGTAGTGGTCGAGGGCGAACTGGTTCAGCGGCATGCCCGGGATGCTGGCACTCGCCGCGACGGTGACCCCGCCATCGGCGAGTTCGACCCGGACCAGGTCGGTCTTCTGGGTGACTTCGCGCAAGCCGGTGTCCTGGTCGAGGATGAACTCGGACGCGGCGGTGGGCTGTTGTGTGGTGGAGGCCAGGAAGAGACTGTCGTCGCTCATGTAGGTGACGTCCGCGCGTCCCATCACCGACGCCGTGTCGAGGCGCTGCCCACTGGACAGGTCGATGCTGGTGATCACTTGGAACGACGGCCCTGTCGGACTCGACGGGATAGTCAGGTCGGCGGCCGGCACCGGCGTGACCCCCTGCGCGTCGGCGACGGACGGGACGAACGTCGCCGGGTCGTCCGGGTCGACGGCGTCGCGGTCGGGGACTTGGTAGTCCGTCACCAAGTAGAGCAGATCGCCCGAGAGCCGCGAGGTCGCGTAGGCGCCGCTTTGGCCGAGACCGGTCACGAAACGTGGCGACGAGGGGTCGGTCACGTCGTAGAGCAGGGCCCGCGTCCGGGATGCGTCGTAGGGCACATACGTCATGGGTTGGCTCGCCGGCAGCTCGGACAGCCGCGGCGTGTACTCGGTGACCAGCGCCACGAGCGAATTGCCGTGCAGCATCAGGTCGATCACCGGGCCCTGGACGGTGCCTGCCGTGGGCCCGGTATCCTCAGCCGTCGTGTCGATCCGAGCAACCTCGGTTGTGTCGGCACCAGCGGCCGACACGAGGACCACGTCGTGGCCAGAGACCGTGAAGATGGTGCGGCCGTCGCTCTTGACGATGTCGCCCTCGTCGATGCCGGCGACCTGGGTGTTGGTGGTCCAGGTCCCTCCGTCTCCCGTCGAAGCAGCCTCGGCCACCTGAAAGCCAGCGGGCCGGGCTACGTCGGCGGCGGCGAAAGTGCCCGACATCAGGCGGTCGCCCTGTGGGAAGGCCACGAACGCCTTCTGTACCGCGGCGTAGGCCTGGGCGTAGCCGTCGGGATCGATGGCTGCGTGGGAGGCCGGGGCCAGCGGAACGGGGGGATCGGAAAGGTCCCGGTCGGAGGGGATCAGCGTCGGCACGACCGCCAGCCCCACCATCGCCACGGCTGCCGCCGCGGCTACCCACGCCAGCCGACGGCGGGGCCGGGGCGCGAGCGGTGGTGTTGCGGGCTCGGCGTCGAGCGCCTCAAACAGGCGTGCCCTGACCTTTGGGTCGGGTCGCAGCTGGTCTGCGATCTCGGAGAAGATGTCGTCATTCATCCCACAGCCCTCCCAGGAGCTTGTCTCGCATCTGGGCGCGGCCTCGGGAGAGGCGCACCCGTACCGTTCCGGGCTCCACGCCGAGCAGATCCGCGATCCGCGCGACGGGAAGATCCTCGAAGTAGAACAGGTACAGCACGCTCCGCTGGCCCTCGGGGAGCGAGCGCAGCGCCCGAAAGAGCACGTTCTGCTCGTCGGTGGCCAGCGTGAAATCGTCGGCGGCGCTGGCGTTGCCGGTGTCGACGTGGTCCAAGGAGAGGGGCACGACCCTCGTCCGCCACGAACTGAGCCGAGCCCGCTTTGCGCAGTGCAGAGCGGTGGTGATCAGCCACGCCTTGCGGTGCTCCTCGTCGTTGAACGCCGGGCAGCGGCGGTGGTAGGTGAGGAACACCTCTTGGTACACGTCGTCGGCGTCGCCGCGGCAGGCCGTGTTCGTCACTGCGATGCCATAGACCATGGACTCGTACCGCTCAACCACCGCATGCGTGTCGCCGGGGAGCAGTCGGGCGGTCGACGGCTCGTCGCTCGTTTCAGCGTTCACCGTTTCCCTTTCCTTGTGTGCCAGCGGCACCGGGGCGCCCTTACCCCTTAACTGCGCCGAGGTGCCCGAAAGGTTACCGGCGGGTTTTGCCGGTGGTCGTGCCTACCTCGTAGGCGTGGCGCAGGTGATGATCGCGAAGCCGTGCATCAATCGTCCTGTGCGGGGTCCTCATCGGGCAGGTTGGTGTGTACAGCGGCAGCGAATGTCTCTTTCCGAAAACCGAAGATCACGACGAGGACGCCAACAAGGACACCTATCGCTGTCTCCACAGCACGCGAGATCAGCAGTCCGGGTACAGGTTGCGGCATCCCCAACTGCGTCATCAGTAGCGCAAGGGGGGTGATGAACAGCAGGGCCATGGAGTAGTGGCGGAGCACGAACACCTCCGCCGAGAACTGGAGGATGATCACCCAGACCACGAGTTGCCACGGCTGGCTTGGGAACGACAGGAGGAAGGCGGTGACCACCACACCACCGAGGGTGCCCACCATGCGGTGCAGGCCACGCTTGATGCGGGCGGAGCGGTGCGGCGGGGTGATCATGGCGACAGCCGCAACCATCGCCCAGTACGAGTGGGTCAGGATCGGAAGCGCGCCCGTGGAAATACCACCGGCCACGCCTGCCAGGAGGGGCGCCACCGTGAATCGCGCGGCGTGGGAGAGTAGGTCGCCTCGTGTCGGGGTGACCAACTGAGCCGTGACGCCTGGCGGCATGCGCTCCCCGACGAGGTGGGCCACGGCGCCGAGCACGATGCTCACGCAGGCGGATGCCCCAGCCACCGCGACGGCGACCAGGACGGGCCCACCCTCAGGGTTGGAGGCCAGGGCGCTGGTGGCAAAAACGAAGAAGATCGATCCGCCGGGCTTGAGGTTGCAGCGCAAGGCGATAGCCGCACCCGCGCCCGAAACGAGTGCTGTCACCACGATCAGCAGCCACATGGACGCCTGGAGACTGCTGAGTAGGGCGCCAATGCCCACGCACCCGACGAGGACTGTTCCTGCGATGGACTGCCGAAGCAGGCGCGATCGCGGTGACTCGAACCGTGCATATATCCCGGTGAAGGCACCGAAGGCAGCGTAGACAGCGAGGTCGAGCCGATCGATGAACAACAGGGTCAGCAGCGGGATTGCCACACCCAGCGCAATCCGGAACGCGGGGATGTGGTCTCGCTCGGACGGTGGCATGCGAAAGAACTCCTGCATGTGGCTCACCCGGTTGGCCTCCTGAGCGGTGCGGGAATCGTCAGCAGAAACTGTACGCCGGCCGACTTTCTTGCTGGTAGGACGAAGCCCACATAGAACAAATGGGCCTCTGGCTCGGCGGACAGTCCGCTAAAGCGGTGAGCGCTCCGTGGGGCCTTGGCCCCCTCCGGTCCGTCCCGCCGCGGCCCCGGCGAAGCGTACGCTGATCCGGGACACCGAGCCGAAAAGGGGTGGACCGTGGTCTCCGGCGGGGCGTGGAAAGGCTACGAGCGGGGCAGCTCGGGTTATCGACGGATCCTGTTGGCGTTGCTGTGCGCCGGCATCGCCACGTTCGCCCAGCTGTACTCCTTGCAGGGCGTGCTGCCGATCATGGCCTCTGATCTGCGGATCAACGCCGCCCAGGCGTCCCTGACCGTCTCCACCGCCACCCTGGGGCTCGCAGTCGCGGTGATCCCCTGGTCCCTTGTGTCCGACCGCTTCGGTAGGCGCCGCACCATGGTGGCCGCGGTCGTCTCCGCCACGGTGCTGGGCATGACCATGAGTGCAATGCCCACCTTCGAATCGCTCGTGGCGATGCGCTTCGTGGAGGGCATGGCACTGGGGGGCATCCCGTCCGTGGCCATGGCCTACCTTGCCGAAGAGGTCCACCCGCTGCACACCGCGATCGCGGGGGGCAGCTACATCTCCGGGACCACCCTGGGTGGGCTGTCCGGCCGGATCGTTGCGGCACCCGTGGGTGATTTCTTCGGCTGGCGTGCGGGAATCCTCATGGTCTCGCTCCTGGCAGCCGCGGCGGCCACAGTGTTCATCGTGCTGTCCCCCCGTCAACAGGGATTCACCCCTGAGCCGCTTCGGATCACCGGGCAGGAGGGATTGGTTCACCGACGCCCCGGGAGGGGGACCACGCTCGGAGCCGACACGAGGCCGGCGTCCCCGGGGCGGCGTGAGGTTGACAACCCCTTCTCGGCGCGGCCCGGGTGCGGTGTCCAAGGTGGGAAAACACCTCAACGCTTCCCAGGAGGCTCGGTGACCATCCCCGTCACCGTCCCGCAGAAGGAGTCTGTGGTTGGGATCGTTTCACGCCTCGTTCGAATAAGGACGGATGAAATGTTCTATTTGCGAGATATAAATGGGTCGCTGGTCTAAATTGATCAGAAATCCATCAATTAGCTTACTCTTGGAGGGGCGATGCGTATTCTGCGCACGGTTTTCGCGGCATCTGCAGCAGTGATAATGGCTGTAACATCTGGTGCTCTCGTAGCTCATGCTGACCCCCCACCCACTGTGTACAACACCCCTGGTGGGCAGATCTCCGATGGGCGGTTGTGGAACACCACGTGTGAGAAGTACTCCAGCAACGTCGTGCGATGTCGGGCGGAGATCTGGGCCACGCAGGTGCAGTACCGGGGTGGCCGCTATGTCTCCACCACTGGGTGGACGTTCAACAACCTCACGTATCTACCGTCCCCGCAGGCTTCGTGGGCGGGGAACAACCTGGCGAGGAACAACGCGAGTTGGAAGAGTGCCGGCAGGACGTGGAGGACCGAGTGCGACACCGCCACCACGGGACGGGGCGGGTGCCGCAGCTATGTCTGGACCCAGCAGGTGGGCCTCGAGGGTGGGCAGTACGTCTCCCGGCCCCAATGGGTGTTTAACAACATCGTGCAGTTCTCGACCTCAGCGATTCAGCCAGTGACCAAGGTCCCGCTGTGGATCGTCGACCAGTCGCGCTTGGACTTCACCGGCCTGGTGCCGTCGCCCCTCCAATGGGGAACATCCATGAAGGACTTGGAGAGGCTGGGGTACTTCTCGCTGGAGCCCAACGAGGAAGGCAACAAGTGGATGGAGAGCCCGAGCCTGAACAACCGTGGCATCTCCACCTGGTTGTGGGATGACGATGAGACGTTCAGGGAAACGATAATCCTCGAACCCCAGATCCGCACAGTGGACGGCGCCCACGTCGGCATGACATTTGGGGAGATCAAGGCCATCTACGGCGACCGGGTTCGTCTGGAGACCAAGCGCAATGGCCAGGACGACAAGTTCTACACAGCAGTGGTGAAGAAGAATGGTTACGAAGTGGTGTTCTGGAACTGGAAGACCGAAAGTGACCGCCCTCTGTTGGACTCCGACGTGATCAACGGGATGATGGCCCGCAAGTACTCCAACGAGCGTGAGCCCATCTAGCAGTGGGTCGTTCCTGACGGATCCTCCTAGGCGAATGTCGCCCGGGTTGGAGGCATCATGCTCTCGCCTGTCGGCGGTGTCCTGACAGCGAGCACCTGGCTCACACCGACCCAGTTCGCCTCGAAGCCGAGCGCGGAGCCAGCCATGTAGAGCCGCCACACCCGGGCCCGCCCCGGGGTCGTCAGACGGACGGCCTCATCCCACTGAGTCTCGAGGTTTGCCACCCATGCCCTCAGCGTGCGGCCATAGTGCTCGCGCAGCGACTCGACATCCCGCACCTCGAAGCCTGCGGTTTCGAGGACGTCGATCATGTCGGAGAGAGGATTGAGCTCCCCGTCGGGGAAGACGTAGCGCCAGATGAGGGAAGCCTCGTCCGGCTTGGTGTGCCTCGGCCCGGGTCGACGCGAAATTGCGTGGTTGAGCAACCGGCCATTTGGTGCGAGCAAGTTGTACAGGGCTGATGCATACGCGGGAAGCTGGGTGAAGCCCACGTGCTCGGCCATCCCGATGCTCGCGATCGCGTCGAAGGGGCCGTCTGTGATGTCGCGGTAGTCCTGGACACGGATCTCGACGAGGTCTTCCAGACCCTCCTCGAGGACACGATTGCGGGCAAGGGCGGCCTGCTCAGCCGAGAGGGTTACACCCACGGCTTGGACCCCGTACGCGCGTGCCGCATGGATGACGAACGACCCCCAGCCGCATCCCACATCGAGGACCCGCATGCCTTCGTGCAGGCCGAGCTTGCGGGCGACGTGGTCGAGCTTCGAGTGCTGCGCCTCGTCGAGGCCGTATGTGGCCCCCGGCTCCTCCTCGTAGTACGCGCAGGAATAGACGAGGCTGGGTCCGAGGACGATCTGATAGAAGTCATTGCCAACGTCGTAGTGGTGGGAGATTGCCTCGGCATCCCGACGGCGTGAGTGCAAATGGCCACCGAGTTGTGCCTCCTCTGCGGGGCGGCCCGGTGGTGGGCCGACTGCGCCCACTGTGAGGGCGGCGCGGGCGATGGCAGCCGTCGTCGCGGCATCGATGGTGATCACTGGGCCTTGGCCCGAATGGGCGAAGTCAGTGAGAGTCGACATCGCCTCCATCAGGTCTCCGTCGATCTCGAGGTCTCCCGATACGTAAGCGCGCACGAAGCCGAGCTCGTTGGGAGACCACATGTTTCTTCGTAGGGCACGGCGGCGGGTGAAACGAAGGGCGAACGTGGAGTCACGCGGGCCAAGCGAACTGCCGTCCCAGAAGTCGATCCGGACGGGAAGAGCCGTCCTGAACGCTGCAGCCAGCA
>JBDSRF010000089.1:0-14507 GCA_039929445.1 Arachnia sp.
GGCCCCGGCCCCCTTTCGCAACGTTTGCAGGACCTCGAAGATGCTGGCGTCGTCGTGCGCGTCATGCTGCCGGAGCCCGCGCGGGTGGTGGTCTACGACCTCACCGAGTGGGGCCACGGCCTGGAGGCCGTGAATACCGCGCTGGCGCTGTGGGCCGTCTCGTCCCCGCGCCTGCCGCTGGAGGCGGACATGAGCCCCGACACCCTTGTCCTGGCCATGCGGGCCCACGCCCGTCCGCTTCCAGACAGTGCCGGTGAGTGCCGGGTTGCGCTGGGACTGAGCGACTCCCGCCACCCCGACCGTGACCGCGTGGACTACGTCGCCACGATGACCGTCGCCGGGACCACGGTCACGAAGGGCGTCGAGCCCGGCCCCGTCGCGGCGGAGGTCTACGCCACCACGCGGGCGTGGAAGGCCTGCGTCATTGGGGGAGTCCCGCTCGCCGATGCCCCAGACGTCGCGATCGTGGGGGACCCCGCCGCCGCCCGCGCACTGCTCGACGCCACGCGGCTCGCCCTGCCGGACGTGCACTAGCCGCTGGGAGTCACGTTGGCCATCCCACGCCCGTTGATGGAGGAGGCTTTCGTGACCGTCACGATGTGGCTGTGATGGTGGCGTTGTAGGCCAGTGCCTCGCCCATCCAGAACTGCAGGGCCTCCTCCGTTGCCACTGCGTCCGGGGCAACCGCGATCCAGCTCGGCCCCATCGAGCGGCCGGCGCCCATCTCCGCCTGCGTCGCCCCGTCGACGGCGAGGAGATCGTCGCTGCGGTCGGGGCTGGTGCGCACCAATAGGGCGCCGTCCTTCATCACGCCCAGCAGGAGCTTCTCGTCCACCATGAAGCACTGGCCGCCGAACATGCGCACCTCCCGCACAGCGTGCCCGGTGTGGAGGGCGTCGCGGATGCGATCGACGACGTCGTTGCTGCTGCCCATGGCGTCAGTCCCCGACCGGGGGCGGGGGTGGGGCGTATGAGAGGCGGTCGAATACCAGAAGGCTCTCGGTGATCTTCCCGTCGCGGACGGTGAAGTGCTCCGCAGCCGGTGCCGTGCTGGTCACGGCCGTGTGCGGGCAGTAGAACAGCACGGCGTGCTCCTCGTCGCCGAACGCCGCGACGTCGGTGAGGCCCGTCATGACCTGGCTGAAACCCTCCAGGAAGTGGCGGTACGCGTCCTTGCCGCTCATGGTGAGGCCGGGTGCCCGGCATGCGATGTCGTCGGCGACGAGTGCCATGGCGCCATCCATGTCACCGCCGGTCCAGGCCCGGTGATAGGTCAGGGCAGTGGTGAGGGCAGCGGACTGCGAGGGTTCGTTCATGTCACTCCTGCGGTCGTAGAGGTGCGTCCACCGTAGTCCAGAGCATCATGAGTGGTTGGGAATGCGACAACTCGTCACACAGTCTCCCGACCGTCCTCTATGCCGACGACGCCGCTGCGGAACGCCGTGGGGCGCAGGACGAGGTGCGTGACGCCGGCCTCGGTGCTGCGGGAGTCCACCACCTCGAAGCCGACGGGGGGAGCCTGTTCCCGGAACAGCCGCTTGCCCGGGCCCACGCAGACGGGAAAGATCAGGAGGCGGTACTCGTCGACGAGGCCCGCCTCGTGCAGGGTGGCCGCGAGTTGCGCGCTGCCGTGGACCTGGAGCTCGCCCTCGCCCAGTTCCTCTTTGAGGGCCCGGACCCTCTCGACGACGTCCCCGGTGACCACGGTCGTGTTCTGCCAGCCCGGGTCGGTGAGTGTGTCGGACACCACGTACTTCTGGCGGTCGTTCAGTGCCGTGGCCGTCGCGTTCTCAGGGTCGGTCACCAGCGGCCAGTAGGCGCTCATGAGGTCGTAGGTGGTGCGCCCCAGCAGGACGGCGTCACCGGCGGCGAACCACTGGTCGACCACCTGGCCGAAGCCCTCGTCCACGTAGGGGACGAGCCAGCCGCCCTGGGTGAACCCGCCGGTGGGGTCCTCCTCGGCACCTCCGGGACCCTGCATGACGCCGTCGAGGGTGATGAACGTGTTGACGGTGAGCTTCATGTGTCGGATCTCCTGTGCGTCGTCGGCCGGTGGCGGTGCGGCAACGCTAGCGGGCAGCGGTGTCAGCTGGCGTCGGTCACCGGTTGACGCAGTACCGTCCGGAGCTTGTCTGCCGCGGTTCGTCGCGGATCGGACAGGTAGACCTCGTGGTGACGGCCGTTGAACGTGAGCTGGTGCGCAGGGAGGTACTCGTCGTGGAGGCGCCGCAGGGTGGGGGCCTCGTCGTCGTAGGAGCCGACGTGCAGAACCTGGGCGCTCCGGCCCTCGGTGTACGGCGAGAATCGCACGCGCTCGAGGCCGGGCAGGGTCTTCTTAGCCGCCTTGGCCATGGCCGTCTCCACGAGGGCCAGCGTGATCCACGCGGGCTGGGCGATCATCATGGTCCAGTCCCAGGCGGACTTGTTCCGTTCCACGAAGTCGCGGGGATCCTCGGCGCTCCACACCCCCTCCAGCGGGCCGACGACGTGCACGCGGCCGAGGTCGTCCCTGGCGGCGGCGCGCACGGCGTAGGAGAGGGAGAACAGGGCCTCGACGGCTTCGGTGTAGGTGGTGGAGGTGTTTGGGTCGCCGTGCCCGTCCACCTGCAGGAACTGCAGCTCGGGCACCTCGACCACGTGCCAGTCGCCCGGCTTGGGGGCGTACAGCGCTGGGTGGGCCTTCTTGATGTCGTAGGTGTCCATGGTGTCCTCCAGGGACATGATCCTACGCACGTGGGCACTACGCAGCCGGCAGTTCGGCGTCGGATTCCAGCGCGCCGAGGGGATCCGGTTGCGGCGCGGCGGCCACGAGGACGTCGAGTCCGGCGAGCCGGGTGTTGAATGACTGCGTGCGGGCGGACCCGGAGACGGCCAGGATTCTCATTGGTCTTCCGATCGACTGGCTGAGGACGTGTGACGCAGCCCAACGATCAGAACGGCGCCCACCACCACGTGCATGGCGGAGAGTGCGATCTGGCTGGCCTGGGTGGCGCCGGCGCCGAGGGGGCCTGCCAGCGAGAACAGCAGGATGGCCGAGGCCAGAACGGTCCAGAGCCTTTGTGGGTGCGTCGCGAAGCGTTCCAACAGCGCGAGCGCTGCCCAGCCCAGCACCGATGCAAGGACGGCGGCAAGGATCACTGACGCCACGCCCACTGACTGCGGAGCCGAGCCGCCCGGGGTCACGAGGAGCTCGATGCCCATCACCGGTGCCGCGACGATCCACGTGCCCAAAGCTGCGAGCGTGGCAGTGGCCACCACCAGTGTGCGGCCCCGTCCTCGGGTGGCGAGCGTCGCCGAACGCTTCGAGGTCTGTGGTGAGTGTGTGTGCGCGTTCTCCTGGAGATATGGGTGACTCATGGCATCCTCCTGCGATAGAATTGGTTATGTGCATAAAGGTTATGCGCATAAGCATCGGACGTCAAGGGGTTGGTTGGAATGGATTTCGATGAGGCGAATCGGATCAACCAGTCGATCCGCGGCATCGTCATCCGGCACAGGGCTCTGGCTGACAGGCTTCTCGGAACCCTGGGGCTCTACGCGGGGCAGGAAGTGCTCCTGTTGGAACTGGGGGAGAAGGGCCCGCGGAGTCAGGCCCAGTTGGCCGTCGCCAGTGGGTGTGAACCGCCCACCATCACCCACAGCGTCCGGAAACTGGAGGCCGCGGCCCTCGTGGAGCGTTGGCCGTCACCTGATGACGGGCGGGTGACCATGGTGGGTCTCAGCGACCACGGACGGGAGGTTCTGGTGCAGTTGAAGGCCGTGTGGTGCGAATTGGCCGATCAGACGGTGGCCGGTTTGACGGGCACGTCGGTGGAGTTGCTCGACGAGGTCGTGGCAGACCTCGGGTCCAGTCTGGCCTCAGCCTTGTCGGAGCGGCCGGCGTAGAGCATCAGCCTTCGTACGCGGCGGCTGTCCTGGGCAGCAGCAGCATCAGGGCCGCCGCCACGACGTACAGCGCCACCTCAACGAGCAGCACGAGGGAGAAGGCGTCGCCGTGCACCTGCAGCCGGGATCCCTCGCCTGAGGCCAGCTTGGTGAAGAAGATGGTGCCCAGCACCGCGATGCCGACGGCCCCGCCGATCTGGGTGACGGTGGTCAGGACGCCGCCCGCGGCGCCGGCGTCGCGGCGGGGGACCCCGGCGAGTACGACGTTCACCAAGATCGGCGCGGCCAGACCGAGCCCCAGGCCGCCGATCAGCAGGGCAACGGCGAGGCTCCAGTAGCCCGTCTCCTGCCCGTCGCGGACCACGAACCAGAGCACCGCCTGGGAAACGGCCAGCGTCAGGGAACCGCCGACGAGTAGGGTTCGCCCGGCCCTGGCCGCCAGCGCCACGCCCAGCCCGGAGGTGAGCATGGAGCCGATCGCGTAGGGCAGGATCACGAGGCCGGTCCCGGTGGCCGTGCGTCCCGTCCCTGACTGCAGGTAGATGGACAGGGTGAGGAAGAAGTCGCCGATGGCGCCGAAGAAGAACAGCGACGCCAGCAGTCCCGCGGAGAAGCTGCGGACCCCCAGCAGCGCGGGATCCAGCAGCGGCGTGCCGCCGAGGGTCGCGAGGCGCCGCTCGTGGCGCAGGAACGCGCCCATCACCGCGACGCCCGCCGCCATGAGTGCGAAGCCCCACCACGGCCAGCCCCAGTCCATCCCCTGCACCAGGGGCAGGAGGATGAGCAGGACCGCGGCCGCGGACAGCGCCACGCCGGTCAGGTCGAGCGCCGTCCGCCGGAACGCCGAAGATTCCGGCAGGAACCGCCCGCCGGCCACGAGCGCGACGACGGCCACGGGGACGTTGACCCAGAAGATGGTTCGCCACCCGAGGCCTCCGAGGTCGGCATCGACGAGGAACCCACCCAGCAGTGGGCCGGCCGCTGCTGCGAGGCCCTGGACGGCACCGTAGGCGCCGAACGCCTTGGCCATGCCCGCGGGCGTGAAGGAGGATCGTCGGAGGTCATGTCATCACTGAACCGGTGATGGCGGACACCGAGTGTCCGCCATCTGCAGCAGACTGGCTCCATGAGTTCTCCGCACCGCCCATCGCGTCGCGCACGCTCAAGGCCGTGGGCTACGCCGTCCGCAACAGCACGTGCTGCGGTTCGACTACCTCGCGGCCGACGGCCGACGAGCGGATCCCGGGGACCCCGACTTCACGGCTCCCGCCAGGGTGGAGCCGCACGACCTGGTGATGTGGGCCGGCCGCTGGTACCTCGTGGCCCACAACCCGGCCCGCGGGGAATGGGCCATTTACCGCGTGGAACGCATCCACCCGCTCGACCCCACGGGCGTCTGGTTCCCCCGCCGCGAGTTGCCGGCACGCAGCGTCGCCGAATACGTCATGACCAGCCACGACCGCGGTGACACCCCGGCGTCGTGGCAGTGCCTGGGCTCGGTGGTGATGGCGCTGCCTGCCGAGGTGGTGGCGCGGTGGGCCCCCGGCGGTTCCGTGGTCGACTACGTCGACCCGGGCCGGAGCCGCATGCCGCTGGGGGCCTGGTCGTGGGCGGGCGTGGCCGGCCTTCTCGCAACCTTCGACGCGGACATCACAGACGTCGAACCCGCCGAGCTGCGGCAGGCCTGCCAAGACATCTCCGAGCGCTACGGTCGTACCGCAGCGTCACCGGCGCGACGCCGCGCGGGTCAGCAGCAGGCGTAGGGCCACGAACATCGCGCCCGCCAGGATGATGTGGACCAGCACCAGGGCGGCAGCGTCGGGCTCGACGAGGGTGGTGGACCACCCGCTCCCCACCCAGCCCATGCCGCCGAGCAGCGTCCGGGTGACCGTGAGCTGGGTCCAGTGGAAGGCGACGGCGACGAACAGGGCACCACGGATGGGCATGCGCCGCGCCGCGATCAGCGCCAGTCCGAACGGCACGAGTTGCGCGATGTAGACCACGGGGTCCGCCGGGAAGGCTGAGACTCCGGCTCCGTCTGCGCCGAGTGCGGCGACGACACCGGCCGCAACGCCCGTGATGACGATGCCCCCGAACGGGAACAGCGCGGTGGTCATGACGGTCGCCGTCGTCGTGCCCCACCCGTCGCGCAGGTTGGTCCAGGCATAGCCGCGCAGCGCCAACTCCTCCGGCAGTGCCTCGTAGAACAGCAGAGCCAGCCCGTTGATGAGGAGGAACCAGGCGAAGGCGCCGAGGTCGATGGCGTCGACGCGGATCCAGCCGGCGAGCAGCGCCGGGGCCCAGGCGAGGAGGCCGGATGTCAGACCGACCCCCAGACCCAACGCCACGGGTGGGCCGATGCGGCGTGTCCAGCCCAGGCCTGCCCAGGAGCGACGGTCGAGCCGGGAGCGGAGGATGAGGACCGTCGGCACCACCAGGCCCGTCATCAGCGCTGCCCGCAGAAGGTGACTCGGGATGCCCGTCAGTCCGAAATCCTGCTCCCATACTGTCGTGATGCCGATGGCGATGCCCAGCCCGACGCACATGACGAGCCATCCCAGCAGTCCGCGCAGGAGGGCGGTGCCACGGCTGACGGGTGTGCGGACCTGGGGCGCCGTGGCCGTGTGGGTGGTCATCGTCAAGCCCCTGGGTGGGTGTGGAGGGTCAGGAGGAACTGGTCGAGTACGGGAAGCACGAGGCCGGGGTCCGGATGGGTGAGAGCCCGCACGGTGAGCCCGTCGACAACGGCCAGCAACAGGCTCGCCGTGGGTGATGGCTCCAGATCGGGGCGGAAGGCGCCCAGTGTCTGCCCCTCGGCCAGCAGACGCGCGAGGGCTGAGATCACGACGGCGTCGGTCTCACGCACGATCTCCTCCAGTTGCGGGGACGTGGTCGCGGCGGCTGTGAACGCCAACCAGATGCTGGCGTCGGCGCGGCGCTCCCCGTCGAGAGGCAGCCAGGTCAGAAGGTGGCGCCGGAGCACCTCCGGGGGTGTTCCAGTGGGGTCGACAGCCGCCGCCCGCAGGCCCATACGGTCATGGACGTGCCGGAACGCCGCCGCCAGGAGACGGTCCTTGGAGCTGAAGTAGTACTGCACCTGGGCTGGTGACACCGCGGCCTCAGTGGCGACCGAGCGGACGGAAACCGCGTCCAGGCCCCGGGTCGCGCCCACTCTCAGGAGGGCGTCCAAGATGTGTTGGCGAGGAGTCATGGCCACAACTATACGGCTGTACAGTACGTGTGTACAGGAAGGGTCGATTCGCCAACTTCGTCGATCAGTCCGATCGGACCGCCGGGTCGTTGACTATGGCGAGGAACAGCGGCCAGCCCGTGCGGGTGTCGAGGACACGCATCACGAACGGCCGGTCGACGATGAGCTCGACGGGCTCCTCGGGCGGGGGCTGGGCGCCCGTCGGGACCCCCGTCTCGGTGAGCGCGGCGCCCACGGTGCCGCGGGCGGTGACGGTGAGCCGCACCTGCTGGGCCACGACCCCGACGTACGCGCCCGGGAAGATGCCCCCCAGATCGGAGAGGTCGACGCCCAGATCCCCCAGTGGCGGGAGGAGGTCCCATTTCGCCATGATGTCGCTGGGCGGCATCACGAGGTCGACGGGGCGGGCAGCCGCCTCGTTGAGCGCGGTGACGCTGGCGTCGAGGGTGTCGAAGTCCAGGTCGGCGGGGTGCGTGCCGGCTGCCGGCAGGACGACGTCCATGGCCAGGTTGTCGTCGTAGGGGAGGCGGACGGCCTCCCAGCCGTCGCCCTCGGCGTGGGCCACCATGAAGGTGTCGGCCAGGGCATCGATGTCGCCGCTGGTGCCGTCGCCGGTGGTGAAGCTCAGCGGGGCGTTGGCGTTCGTGAAGCGCTGGCGCCACGCGGCTGCGAACAGCAACGCGTCCTGCGTGATGAGCCGCAGCTCGGGGGTCACCACGATGGCGGACTTCTTGACCAGCCCGGCGGTGTTCTTCCTGGCCCAGGCATCCAGGTCCGCCTGCGCACCATCCAGTGGCAGGCGGGCGGCCGCGGTGTCGTAGTAGCTCGCGAGCCTGTCCAGGAAGTCCTGGTTCACCTTGGCGTCGTCGATGATCACGGCGCGGTTTGCCTGGTGGACCACTGGCGTTTCGGGCGGGTCGTCGGCGTCCACCGACTTCGGCAGGTCCTCGTAGTCGGCCAGGGCCTGCCGCAGCGCACCGACGGCGGCCGAACGCTCATCGCCGGTGAGGCCGAACACCTCGTCGAGGCTCTGCAGGCTCGTGCCAGCGGCACCCTCGGCCAGCATGGCCAGGGTGACGGCCAACGAACCGGGGGCGATGGCCCTGTTGGTCGCCGTCACCTGGGGGTCTGCGACCATGAGCTGCCAGGCGATGCGGGCGCTGGCCGTGGCCGCGTCGGCGACGTGCGGCGTGCCCTCCAGCGGCAGCGTCAGGACGGCGGTGGTGCCGCGCAGCTCCTCGGCCGAGCCGGAACACGCCCCCAAAGCCAGCGCCAGTCCGGCCAGCCCCGTTCCGTACAGCAGGTGGCGACGCGTGATCATCCGGTGGCCTTTCGTGAGGAGTCGCTACATCCCACCACACCTGCCGTCCGGACGGCGACGACCCCGGCGCGCGTGGGGGACGCGGGCCGGGGTCGTCTTCAGGTGTTGCGCCTCAGCTGGGGGAGTACCAGGTGATCCGATCCGCCGAGCCCGAAGGGGCGTAACGCATCGTGAAACCGGTGGAGAGGTCGGGGTTGCCGTGGTGGGCGGAGATGTAGCCCGTGTTGCAGGTCCCCAGCGCCAGCCTCGTCTCCTTGTAGAGCGGCGTCCACAGAGTGCTGCTGGGTACCTCTCCCGCCTCGAAGTACGCCAGGTCAGTGGCGCCGGCCTCCAGGTCGAGGACGCCGAAGGACCACGGGTCCAGGCTCACCCGCACCTTGCCGTCGGAGCCGGCATCCGGGTGTGCGTGGGTGTAACAGACCTTGACCATGGCGCCGAAGCCGGTGCCGTTCGGCTCGTAGACCGGGTTGCTGACGGTGACGTCGAAGTACTTCAGCGAGACCGTGGTGTTCATGTTCACGTTCTTGAACACCGGCAGGGTGCCGAAGCGGACGATGTTGTTGAAGATCTCCTTGGTGACCCACCGGTACGCCGTGGCGCCCCCGCTGGTCTTGTACGACTCGATGACACGGGCGCTGGCGTAGGAGCGGCAGCCGTTGCGGCCGGTGGCAGCGGTGTCGCACACGGTGCGCCACTGGCGCCCGTCGGCGGCCTTCCACTTCGCTGTGCCGTTGACCTGGCCATAGGCGCCCAGCGGGTTGTTCCTCCACAACGAACGCGGCGACGGCAGGTACGTGAGGTTGTTGAAGTACCACCCCGTCCTCGAGACGAACTTGCCGTCGACCTGCGTGATCTGGGTGGCCCAGATCTCGGTGCGGCAACGCTGGGTCTGCGAGTAGGGCTCGCAGGTGGTCAGCCATTCACGCCCGTTGACGTAGTAATGGCCGGGTGCGGAGTAGACGTCGATCTCGGCGTGGGCCGGCGTCACGGTGACCACCGCGGCGGCAAGCCCCAGAGCTGCGGAGGCGGCCAGTACGGCGGCCTTGCGAAGCCATCGATGAAGAACTGTCTGCGTCATTGCGGACCCCTCACAACTGGTGGGGAACCGTCGACGCGGTCCTTGAGGTCAGTTCGTCGATCCGCCCCCGGATTGGAGTTCCAGAATATTCCCGGCGCCGGGGCCCGGTCAATGGATTGATGTGCCCATGTCGCTCGCGTCAACGCGCGGGATGCGATGGGAACGGTGAATGAGAACGAGCAGGATGGCCAAGCTCAACACGACGACGGCGATATGCACGATCAGGTTGTTCGAGCCGTCCCAAAGGGTGTGCAGGACCACGGCCAGCACGAGAGCGCCCACGGCGACGGCGACAGCTCGGCCCTTGCGGTGGGCGATCGGGATCTGCCACAACGCAGCGACGGTCATCCCGGTCCAGGCCACATGTCCGGCCGGGGCCAGCAGCGCCCGCAGCAACAGGGTCTCGTCGACCGCCGCCAGGCTCTTGGCCTGGAGGAGAGCGGTGAAGCCGTACCCCATCGTCTCGAGCGTCGCGAAACCCATCCCGGACGCGACGCCGACGATGAGTCCGGCCCCGGGCTTGGGTCGGCGCACGACCAGCAGCAGGATGGCGGGAACCACCATCTTCGCCAGTTCCTCAATGACGCCCACGGCCAGCATCGGCAACGTGCCCAGTCGCTTGAGGGCGTCGTACTCCAGGGTCCCGGCGGCCAGGGTCCCGATGATTCCGCCGCAGACGGCGGTCACGGCGACGATCCTCGCCGACACTGCCGGCTGCCGTCCTGTGTCCCAGGCGAAAACAAGCACGGTGGCGGGCACTGTGATGGACCCGAGCAGAATCAGTGAGGGGAAGAAGTTGATGTTCTCGGTGGCCACCAGCGTGCGCAACACGAGAAGGTAGAACCCCACGCCTGCGATCAGCACAACGAGCCACGTGAGTTTTTGCCACCACGCGCGATCGGCAGCCGTTCTGGGCCTCGCGCCCTGCAGAACCTGATCGGCCACGGTCTACCTCCGCTGGAGTGGATGACGTGTCGAAAGTGTATTGCCACCGCGTAGGTTGGCGACCGTGAGCCCACAGTTGCGCGGAAGTATCCGCATGCGACCCCTCGACCCTTTCGATGCGCCCGAACTGGCTGCTGCCTACGCACGCAACCGGAACCACCTCCGGCCCTGGGAACCCACGCGCCCGGACGTGTTCTTCACCGCTGAGGGCCAGCAGGGCGCTGTCGCGCGGTGCGTGACGGACCGCGAGGGAGGCCGCGGCTACTTCTGGGTGCTGGTGGAGGGGGACGCCATCGTCGGACGAATCTCGCTGACCGACGTGGTGCGCGGGGTTTTCCAGAGCGGGAACCTTGGTTACTGGGTCGCTGCGGATCGGCAGGGGAAGGGAATCGCCAGCGCCGCCGTCGCCCGGGTGTGCGGCGAGGCGGCGGAGGTCCTGGGCCTGCACCGCATCCAGGCGGGAACGGTGGTCCACAACATCGGGTCGCAGAGGGTGCTGGAGCGCTGCTCTTTCACACGGATCGGGCTGGCCGAGAAGTACCTTGCCATCGACGGTCGCTGGCAGGACCACGTCCTGTTCCAGAGAATCCTGCGCGACTGAGGCGGGTGGGTTCAGCCGTGGAGCCGGGCTGCCTGCCGCAGCAGGTGGTCGCGTTCCGCGGCGTTCGTGGCCTCCCGGGCCGCAGTCGCGTACAGGGCATGCGCCGTGCCTACGTCGCCTGCGCGGTCGTGCAGGAACGCCCGCACCGCTGTGTGACGGGGGACGGTTTCCGGAACGCGCGCAACGGCAGCCAGCCCGGCGAGCGGGCCGTCGATCTCGCCCACCACCACGGCACGGTTCAGCGCGACGACGGAACTGCCGGTGAGTGACAGGAGGTCGTCGTAGAAGTGGAGGATCTGGGGCCAGTCGGTTTCTTCGACCGTGGCGGCGTCGGCGTGGAGCGCGGCGATGGCGGCTTGCGCCTGGTACTCGCCCAGCGCGTCCGTCGCCAGCGCCGCCTGCAGGATGTCGACGCCCTCGGCGATGAGGTGCGTGTCCCAACGCGACCGGTCCTGCTCGCCCAGCGACACCAGTTGCCCGTCGGGGGTCCAACGCGACACGCGACGCGCCTGGTGCAGGAGCATGAGCGCGAGCAGGCCCGCCACCTCCGGTTCAGCGCTGGTGGCCGCCAGTTGGCGGGTCAGGCGGATGGCATCGGCAGCCAGGTCGACATCACCCTGGTGTCCCTCGTTGAAGATCAGGTACAGCACCTTCAACACGGCAGTCAGGCTCCCGCGCTCAGTGAGGCGCCTGGCGCGCAGCGTCCGTTTGGCCCGGCTGATGCGCTGCGCCATTGTGGGCTCCGGCACGAGGTAGGCCTCGGCGATCTGACGCGTTGTCAGCCCGCCGACGGCGCGCAGCGTCAGCGCCACCGCTGACGCTGCGGGTAGGGACGGGTGGCAGGAGAGGAACAGGAGAAGGAGGGTGTCGTCGGCGTGCGCGGCCGGTCCCGGCGGTGGTTCCTCGGCGGTGCGCAGTTCCCGTCGCTGCCGGGCGGAATCGGCGCGGACCGCGTCGAGGTGTTTGCGCGTGGCCACCGTGACCAGCCACGCCAGGGGGCTGTCGGGCAGTGCGTCGGGCCAGCGGCGGCACGCCTCGATGAGGGCCTCCTGGACGGCGTCCTCAGCCGCCGCGAACTCGTGCCCGCGGCGGACGAGGATCGCCAGTACCTGCGGTCCCAGGTCCTTCAGCAGGTCGTCGAGGTCAGGCATGCCGGGCGCCTCACTGGTCGGTGATGGTGGGAGGCGGGCCCATGATGGCCCGCACCTCAATCCACTCGTGCAACGGTTTGCCGCCCGCCCCGGGTGCCGACGACAGGTTCGCCGCGGCCTCATGGGCCCGCTCGAGGGAGTCGACGTCGATGAGCATCCAGCCCGCGATGAGGTCCTTGGTCTCGGGGAACGGGCCGTCGGTCACGGGCGGACGGCCCTCGCCGTCGAACCGGACGAACGTGCCCTCGGGGGAGAGGCCCTGCGCATCGACGAACTCGCCGCGCTCGGTGAGGGCGTCGATCATGTGATGCATGAACGCGACGTGGTCGGAGACCTCCTGCGGTGTCCAGTTCTCCATGGGTTCACAGCTGTTGGGCATGGGGGCCGGCCCGCCCCGGTAGTGCTTGAGCAACAGGTACTTGGCCATCGCCTACTCCTTCTCGTACGGGTGCGGCCATTGTGCCGCCCTCACACCTGAGACGTAACAGGGTCCCGGTTCTCGACACACCCCATCGAAGATGCGGTTCAGGCCCGGCCGTAGACGTTGAGCAACGCTCCGCCGCCGAGCGGCGTGCTGGAGTGCAGCCGCAACTGCCACGTCATGGACCCTGTCACCAGCGGCACCCCGGAGCCGAAGACCACGGGGTAGACCTTCAGGTGCACCTCGTCGATCTCGTCCACGAGCTGACCGGCGAGGTTCGCGCCACCGCAGAGCCAGATGTCGAGCCCGTCTTGTGCCTTGAGCTCGCGCACGAGGGCCACGGGGTCGTCGTGGACAACGGTGAGCTGCGGGTCGGGCGGAAGGTCCGTGCGGTGTGTGACGACGTACTGGTGCAGGTGCGGGTAGGCGCTGGTCATGCCGGCCTGGAGGGCGGGCTCGTGAGTGCGGTAGCCCATCACCACGGTGTCGAAGCGGCGTGCCTCGCCCGTGACGGCAAGGGCGGCGCGCAGGTGCGCGGGGCAGGTCTCGGGGTACTCCGTGAAGATGCGCCCCAGCACCTCTGGGTCCAGCGGGAAACCGTCGGCGGATCCGTCGGCTGCCGCGATGAAACCGTCGGCGGAGACACCGACGAGGTAGATGAGCTTGCGCATGGAATGCCCTTCGGGGTGTGGGTCCTGCTGTCAGGGACTCAGCGTGCCAGCCCGGGCGGCCACGTCCATGAGCCACTGCGCGACGCCCCGCGGGTTCGCGAGGGCGATGAGGTGTCCGCCCGGCAACTCGTCGGGCTCGATTCCCAGCCTTTCGCGGGCGATGCGGCGCTGGAAGGCAGGGGGGAAGAAGCGGTCGCCCATGCCGAGGAGGCTGCGGACGTTGACCTGTGACCAGCCCGGAAAGTCGCACGGCTGGTCGAAGGGGGTGCCCGCGGGGGAGCGCTGCTCCGGGGCGCCCTCCAGCACCTCGTCGGGCAGGTCGTGCAGGAAGTGGATTCGCTCGTCGAACGCTCCACGGCGGCCGGCGTGCTCGTCGGCGAGGCGTAGGGCATCCGGCTGTCCCGTGGCGTCCCACCACTGGCCCGGGGTCTCGCCGGGAATCGGGACCATGGCGTTCACCAGCGCCATGAGGCGCACCGGGTGGCGAGCCGCCACCATCGCGGCCGTGAAGGCCCCCATCGACTGCGCCGCAAGGACCACATCGCTGCGCTCCCCGATGGCGTCAAGGACGATGTCGGCGTAGTCGCGCAGACCCAGCGTCGGATCGTCCTGGCGGATGTCGACGGCGATGGCCTCATGCCCGGCGGCTGTCAGCTTCGGTGCGACGAGGTGCCAGTACCAGGCGGACCCGCCGGCACCGGGAATGAGTACGAACGTGGTCATGTCCAACCTCCGTGGTCTCCAACCTCCGTGGTCGCAGATACGTCTCAGACTATGCGCTACGGATGGTGCCCGGCATGGAATCGACAGGGTCGGGACCGTCGCCGTGGGGGCGGGACGGGGCTCACCCGACGCTGTGGAGTGCACAACATTGAGACATCGGGTTCATGGGGTGTTGTCCGAGGTGGTGTGGGTGTTGTCCGGGCAGAAAGGCCTTGTTATCGTACTGGTGTTCGGTTATGATATTCGTATGGACACCGACATCGAGGAGACTCAGTGGCTCACCCGTGAGCAGGTGCACGAGAAGGCCGAGGCGCGTGAGGCGGGCTGGGACCGAGGTGTCGCCCGGCTGGGGGAACTCTCCTCCCAACTGGCGCAGGTCCACGCCGCGATGGTGGCCGAAACCGCTCTGCTGATCGAGACGGGTGGCTGGGGTGGTGCCGGGGTCCGCTCCGTGCAGCACTTCCTGCAGGTCTTCGGCTGGCTCTCCCCAGCACACGCGA
>JBDSRF010000090.1:0-14792 GCA_039929445.1 Arachnia sp.
AGGTCCTCATGGGTTCCCTGCTCCACGAGGCGGCCGTCCTGCATGACGACGATGCGATCCGCCCCCTGGATCGTGGTCAGGCGGTGCGCCACCACAAACGTCGTCCTGCCCTGCATGAGACGCGCCAGCGCCTCCTGCACGAGTCGCTCGGAGGCGGTGTCCAGCGCCGAGGTGGCCTCGTCGAGGACAAGGACGCGTGGGTCGCGGATCAGGGCACGAGCAATGGCGAGGCGTTGACGCTGCCCGCCGGAGAGTCGTGAGCCGCGCTCACCGATGACGGCGTCGAGGCCTCCCATCTGCTCGACGAAGCCGAGGGCGTTGGCGTCCCGGAGCGCGCGCCTGAGCTCCTCGTCGCTGAGGTCATCGTTTCCGTACGTGACGTTGGCGCGGACGGAGCCCTCGAACAGGAAGGACTCCTGCGGGACGACCGCAAGGTGCCGACGGTAGGTGCGCAGGTCCAGCTCCTCCATGTCGCGGCCATCCAGGAGGATGCGGCCGCCCACGGGGGTGAGGAAACCGATGACCATGTTGAGCACCGTCGACTTGCCCGAGCCGGACGGCCCCACGAAGGCGACGGTCTCACCGGGGCGCACCTCCAGATCCAGCCCGGAGATGGCGTGCTCGTCCGGGGCGTCGGAGTACGCGAAGGTGACGTCGTCGAACGTGAAGGAGCCCTGGACGTCGCCGGCCTCGGCCTTGCCGGTATTGCGTTCGATGTCGGGTTCCGCGAGCACCTCACCCATGGAGCGAACCGACTCCAGCCCCTTGGTGATGGTCGGTGCCAGCGACAGCAGCGCCGTGACGGATCCGGTGAGGGACATGAAGTAGCTCGAGAGCATGACGACGTCGCCGGCCGACACGTCGAAGGTGCCGGTCCACGCCACCCACGCTGCCCCGACGAGGCAGAGCACCGACAGGAGCTGGAAGACCACCCAGGACAGCGCACCGAACCGGCCGTTGACGACGTCCAGCCGGATGCCGGCCTCCCGGACGCCGAGCAGCGACTGGTCCACGCGGGCGAGTTCATCGGCCTCGAGCGCGTGCGCCCGTGTGATCGGCACGAGGTGTGTCATCTCGCTGACGCGCGCAGACATCTGCTCCACCTGGGTTCGGAACACCTGGTTGCGCGCCGTCATCCGGCTGCGCATGGCCACGATGAGGGCGGCTGAGGCCGGCACCGCCAGCGCGAAGACGATGAGGAATTCCGGTACTCGCACGGCGGTGATGACGATGGCGCCCACGAGGGTGGTGACGGCGGCGAGCCCCGTGTCGATGCTTTGCCGGGTGCCCTCCACGACATTCTCGACGTCGCGGACGATCTTGGCCTGCAGCACACCGGGACTGACGCGGCGGTGGTAGCCGATCGAGAGTTCCTGCAGGCGGCGCGCCAGGGCCATGCGAAGGTTGGTTTCCACGGTGCGCACTGACTTGGACAGGGCGCGGATGAAGATCTGTGACAGGGGCAGGTTCACTGCGATCAGCACCACCATCAGCCCTGCCGCCAGCCACAGCTCGGACAGCGGGCGATGCTGCACGACGATGTCGATGACGTCGGCGGTGAGCACCGGCATGACCCAGACGGGGGAGTGCTTGATCACGAAGGCCAGGGCGCCCATGGCGAGGCGTCCACGTTGCGGGGCAAAGAGTGCAACGACGGTTCGCAGCGGATGGTCCCCCTGGTAGGTGTCCTCGAGCAGCGGTGTTGACATGGTGGACTTCCTCACGATTCCGAGCGCGCGCGTCACAACGGCTCCTCACAGATGCAGGGGTGAGCCTCCGCCACGAGGGTGGGCATGATGGCTGAAGCGGTGGGTGGGGAGGGGCGCATGTTCCGCGTGCGCTCCCGGGGGAAACAGGCTCGTGGGCAACGCTACTACACGAAAATCAGTAACAACAATAGGTTAATGAACTAAGCACGAGCCTGCGAGAATGTGAGCTGGTTCCCGCTCTGATTCAATGAAGGATGTGACGAGACACCATCTGCAGAACCCCGACCAACGGATGAGCCGCGTGACGCTGCAGGTGGCTGACGGTCCCGAGGATCCCCCGTCGTCGCGGCCACTGGCCGGTTGTCTCGGCGGCCGCGTAAACCGCTACGAGTTCGACCCGGCAGTGGGTCCGGTGCGTCTCGACGTACCGGGAGGGGCCGTGAGCGCCACCGCCGACACCGTCGTCGACTGGGCGTTCTACGCCGACGGCGACGCCGCTGTCCACGCGCCGTACGCCGCGCTGGCGGTCACCATCGACGTGCGCTTTCCCGACGGCACCCGGCTCGGCGACGACCCGGATGTGCGCGACCGCTACGACTTCCCCCTCACCGCCGACGAGCAGTTCGCCGCGCGGTGGAGCATGTCGGAACAGTGGAATGCCAACACCGTGTCGCTGGCACCGCGCGACGGCGAGGTCGGCGTGGTGGAGGTGGTGCTCGGCGCGTCGTCGCTGATCGGGCACGGGGGTGGGCCGGTCGCAGGCTTCCTGGAGGTCCGGGTCCGTGAGCAGGTCCGGCGGGATGCACAGAGCCCCGCCGAGCGTGTCGACACCCGCCGCGGAACCCACGCCGGCGACCGCTTCTCCCGGGGCAACACCCTGCCCCTGGTCGCGGTTCCCCACGGTTTCACCTTCGTCACCCCCGCCACAGACGCGTCGGACTCGAGCTGGCCGTACAAGCCGTTCGTTCACGACGACGGGGGCGGTCGCCGCCTGGAGTCCGTCCAGTTCTCGCACCAGCCGAGCCCATGGATGGATGACAGGGGCATTCTGCAGTTCATGCCCTGGTCGGGGCAGCCGTTGTCCGACCGGGAGGGGAGACGGCGATGGATGGTGGGGGGCACGGAGGTCGCGGCACCCCACCGGTGGTCCGCGGAACTCGACGGGGGGCTGTCCGTCGAGGTGACCGCCAGCAGCCATGCCGCCGCGTTCCGCGTGGCCGCCATCGACGACGACGTGGCCGTGGGATTTGTGATCGACCAGTTGGAGAACACGGGTCAGCTGCGTTTCACCTCCCCCGACCGCTTCGAGGGATGGGTGCCCGAGGAACCAGACAGCGGCAACCAGCCGCGCACCTACTTCGCGGCGCGGGTGCTCACACCTGTGACGGCCCACGGGCACCTGGACGATGCAGGCCGGGGCGACGTGGCCGGGTTCATCGCGGGCGTCGGCGCCGTCGAGCTGCGAGTCGCCATCTCCTACCTCTCCACGGAGCAGGCCCGGCGCTCCCTGGCACTCGAGGCCGGCGATGACGTCAGCTGGGACGAGCTGGCGGACCGGGCACGCGGCGCATGGGATCGACTGCTGGGGCGCGTCGTCGTGCCACCGTTGCCACCGCAGGAGCGTGCGCACCGGGGCCTGGCCGACGAGGAGCGACGCGCGATTCTGGCGCACGCGCTCTACCGGATGCACCTCTACCCGAACACGTCCGCGGAGAATGTGGCCACGGCCGGGGCGCCCGCGTGGCGGTTCGCCGACGTCATGGTCCCGGCGGGCCACCACGGCCCACAGGAGACGGGGGCGCCGGTGGGCGAGGGGGACCTCGTCGTCAACAACGGGTATTGGGACACGTACCGGACGGTGTGGTCGGCGCTGGCGTTGCTGGACGCCCCGCTCACCGCCCGACTGGTGGACGGGATGCTGGAGCAGTACCGGCGAGGTGGCTGGATGACGCGGTGGAGCGCGCCCGGCTACTCCGACTGCATGGTGGGCACCTCCAGCGACCAGATCTTCGCCGACGCGCAGAGGTGGGGAGTCCAGATCGATGCGGACACCGCCTTCGAGAGCGGCTGGCGCAACGCCTGCGAACCCGCGCCGCATCCGGACCGGGGACGCAAAGGTGTCGGGACAGCGCGATTCACCAATTTCGTGTCCCGCGACGTGCGCGAAGGGATGAGCTGGAGCCTGGAGAATGCCATCAGCGACGCCGGACTCGGCCGCCTGGCAGGGCGCCTCGCGAAGCAGACGGACAGTCCGCGCCTGGACGCCTTCGCCCGCTACTTCGGGAACCGGTCGCTGGCGTACCGGACCCTCTTCGACCACGGGCACGGATTCTTCCGGGGCCGCCTGGAAGATGGGTCCTTTCCGGACGAGGACTTCGACCCGCGCACGTGGGGAGGCGACAACGTCGAGACCAACGGGTGGGGCATGTCGGTGACGGCCGTCCACGACGGACCCGGGCTCGCGGCCCTGTACGGCGGACCTGCCGGGTTGCGCACCCACCTCGATGCCCTCTTCGCGGAACCGGAGACGGCGGAGGCCCGTTTCGCGGGCAGCTACGGGATGGTGATCCATGAGCAGCGCGAGGCCAGGGCGCAGCGCTCCGGTCAGTGCGCCATCTCGAACCAGCCTGCGCACCACATCCCGTACATGTACGCCTTCACCGACCAGCCGTGGCGGGCCGGGGCCACGGCGCACGCGCTGGCGCGTCGGCTGTTCGCGGGCGGCATGATCGGCCAGGGCTTCCCGGGCGACGAGGACAACGGCGAGATGAGCGCGTGGTGGCTGTGGGCTGCCATGGGCCTGTACCCCGTGGAGCTTGCCTCGGGGGACCTGCTGATTGGGTGCCCGCTGCTCGACGACGTCACGGTGCACCGGGAGGGTGGGCAACGCCTGCGGGTACGCAGTGAGCGGTCGCATCGGGACGCGCGCGTGCTGGTCGGAGCCCGACTGAACGGCGTCGCCCTCGACACCTGCTGGCTGCCCATTGATTCCCTGGACCGCGATGCGCTGCTGGAGCTGACCTTCGCCCACGAGGATGAGGATGTCGAGGGGCTGGGCTCGCGCCCCTGCGCGCCCCGGCACCATCACACGGATCTGACCGGTCGGGGGTCACACGCGATCGCTGCGGAGCCCGCTATCGCCGCGGGCGCGCTCGCGGACGACGAGGGACGCACCGAGGTCTGCCTGGCGGCGGGGCAGTGGGTCGGGTGGCGCTTCGACGAGCCCGTGCCTGTGACGGACGTGACGGTGACGGCGGCCAGCTCCGTCGGGGCCGGCTCCCTCGTGTGGGAGGCCAGCGCCGACGGTGACACGTTCACGATCGTGCCCACCACGCACGACGAAGCGCTGCTCCCCAACCGGACCACCCCGTTCCGGCTCGGAGCGATGGGTCCCTGGCGGGCTGTGCGAGTCAGGGCCCTGTCGCCCGTGACACTGTCCCAGGTCGAGCTCTTCGCCCTCGACGACGCGACCGCTCAGTAGGGCCAGGTGCGGGGGAGCGGCCGCTCGGTCTCCAGCAGCCGCTGCAGCAGCAGGCGCCGGTGCTCCGCCAGTGCGTCGGTGTGAGCAGCATCTGCCGCCACGTCGACGTGCCCGCTGGGATCGCGGTCGAGGTCCCAGAGGCATTCGGTGCCGTCGGCGTGGATGAGGTAGCGGTACCGGGGCGTGCGGACCGAGCGCCAGCCGTCGTGTTCGGTGACGGCGATGGCGGGCCGGTGCAGTTCCCCATCCCGTAGGGCCGTCAGCAGCGAGTGCCCCTGCATGGTGCGGGGCACCGGCACGGCCGAGGCCTCCAGCAGCGTCGGCAGGATGTCGATGAGCTCGACGATGTCCGTGACGCGGCGGCCGGGCGATGCGATCCCGACGGGCCAGCGGATGATGAGGGGCACGCGGGAGACCGGGTCATCGGCGGGGTACCCCTTCGAGAAGCGGAGGTGATCCCCCAACCACTCGCCGTGGTCGGAGACGAACACCACGATGGTGTTGTTCGCCCGCCCCGCGTCGGCGAGGTGGCCCAGGATCCGGCCGATGTGGTGGTCGACCTCGCTGATGGCTGCGTAGTAGCCGTGACGGACCATCCGGATCTGCTCGTCGCTGGGGCCCTCAACCTCCTGCCGGGTGCGCTCGGCGTCGGAGAGGTCCGGCAGCGGCAGCCGGTCGCGGTCGTACAGGTCGAGGAAGGTCGCCGGCACGTTGAACGGCGCGTGCGGTGAGAAGAAGCTCGCGATGGTGAGGGCCGGCTGGTCCGGAACCAGGGAGGCGAGGTGGTCGATGGTGCGCGTGGCCACCCATGCGGTGTGTGTCAGCCGTGGAGCGGACGGGAACTCGTGGACTGCGCCGAAGTCGCTGCGGGGAGCCTGATCCGCGTCGTGGATGCCGTCGTGTTCCCCGAGAGTTTCCTGCCAGGTCCTTGCGGCGGGCGGGAGGCCTGGACTGAGTCCCTCCAGCGCCGTGGGGTCCTCGGTGCGGACCCAGGCGCGGTAGTCGTCCTCGTAGACACCCGGCTCGTCGGAGAGCACCAACTCGTCGAACCCGTAGGTCGGGTGCGGGCTCGCGTGGTCCCGGTTCGCGTGCGGCTGGAAGTGCAACTTCCCGATGTTGGCGGTGCGGTACCCGCGGCGGCCGAGCACCGTGGCAATGGTCTCGGTGTCGGGGGGGACGGGCACGCCCATGTGTGTGATGCCGAGGTCCGAGGGGTAGCGGCCGGTGAGTAGGGAGGCCCGGCTCGGCATGCACACCGGGGACTGTGCGACGGCGTGGTCGAAGTGCACGCCGTCCGCGGCCAGGGCGTCGAGAACCGGTGTGAGGGCGGGGGAGCCGAGGCACCCCAGCGCATCCCAGCGCCACTGGTCGGTGTAGAGGATCAGGACGCTGGGGGGTTGCAGTGGCTGCGCCTCACCCGTCATGGGTGGTGACCTCCAGTTCGACGGCGGCCCAGGCGAGCGCGGGCAGCGTCAGCGACACGGAGGTTCCCTGCACCTCCACCGGGAGTGGGACGAGGCCGACGGGCTGCCGGTCCTCGGTGTTGCTGGTGAGCCGGTCCCCGCCGTCGGGGACGGTCAGTACCTCGGCGCGGGCCACGCCGGTCGCGGCCAGGCCCCCCAGCCGCACCGACACCTCGGCGGGCTCGTCGAGTCCACGGTTGGCGAGGAACAGGACCAGCCGTCCCGGCCCCTCGTCCCACGTGCAGGAAACGTCCACGAGGTCGACGTCGCCGTGGCGCTCGGTGCTGACCCGGTCCGAGGCGATGGCGGGACGCAGGATCTGCCCCCGGGCCATCGCGGCCATGCGGGCGAACGGCCAGAAGATGCTCTGCCGCCACGCCGCGCCCCCCGGCTCGCTGCGGATGGGGGCGATGACGTTGACGAGTTGGGCCTGGTTGGCGATCAACACACGGTCACCGTGGCGCAGCAGCGAGTTCAGCAGCGTGCCCACCACGACGGCATCGGCGACGGTGTACGTCTGCTCGATGATGCGGGGCCGGCTCGTCCAGCCCTTCTCGATGTTGGCGGCCTCCTCGGTGGTGTCCCAGTCCCGCTGGCTCCACACGTTCCACTCGTCGAAGGACAGGTTGATGGTGCGCTCCGACTTGCGGGCGGCCCTGACGGCATCGGCGGTGGCGATCACGGCCTCGATGTAGCGGTCCATGTCGACGCCGGAGGCCAGGAAGCTGGCGGCGTCCCCGTCGAGTTGCTGGTAGTAGGCGTGCAACGAGATGTAGTCCACGTCGTCGTAGGTGTGGTTGAGCACGGTGTGCTCCCACTCGCCGAAGGTGGGCATGCCCCTGTTGGAGCTGCCCACGGCCACCACCTCGATGCCGGGGTCCACGAGCTTCATGGCCTTGGCGGTCTCCTGGGCCAGGCGGCCGTACTCGTCGGCGGTCTTGTGGCCGATCTGCCACGGCCCGTCGAGCTCGTTGCCGAGGCACCACAGGGGGATGCCGAACGGCTCCTCGGCCCCGTTCCTGCGTCGCAGGTCGGACAGGGCGGTCCCGCCGGGGTGGTTGGCGTATTCCACCAGGGCCCGGGCCGCCTCCACACCGCGGGTGCCGAGGTTGACGGCTTCCATCACCTCGACGCCGGCCTCCTTCGACCACTGCACGAACTCGTGGAGCCCGAACGCGTTGGTTTCCACCGTGTGCCAGGCGCCGTCGAGCCGGGCCGGCCGGTCTGCGACGGGCCCCACGCCGTCCTCCCAGTCGTAGCCTGAGACGAAGTTGCCGCCGGGGTGGCGGACGACACTGACCCCCATTTCACGGGTCAGGGCGAGGACGTCGCGCCGGAAGCCGCGCTCGTCGGCCTCGGGGTGGCCTGGCTCGAAGATGCCGGTGTAGACGCAGCGCCCCATGTGCTCCACGAAGGAGCCGAACAGTCGCGGTGGGACCGGTCCGATGATGAAGTCGCGGTCAATTGTGATGCGGGCCGTGGTCATGACGCGTTCCTCCTGGTGAGCGGGACCAGGGCGTCGCCCCAGCCGCGCAGGTCGATGGTGAGCGTGCCGGGTTCCGTGGCGTCCCGTGCGGTGCGCAGACCGGCGGGGATGCGCAGCGTGACGGTGCGGGCGTCGGGGACGAGGTTGACCACCCGCAGACTGAAGGAGTCCGGATCCGAGCCCTGCCGCAGCGCAACATCGGTGTCGGCGTCGGCCCCGAGGTCCAGCACCAGGCCCTCCATGTAGGAGGCTGCGCCGCCGGGGACGTACCGGTCGAGCGGCAGGATCTCGGCGACGGTGGCCCCCACGCGCGCAATGCGGGCGAAGCGGCTTGCCGCGGACGGCGAGAAGGCGTCGGCGACGGCGAACCGGTACCGGAACGCCACGGCCCCCTCCTGGACGGGAGGGGTGTTGCACGGCCAGAAGTTGTTCATCAGGAAGGAGAAGAGGTGGGAGTTGCCCATGGCGAACTCGGATGTCCAGGTGCCGCGCACCAAGTCGCCGGCGCACCACAGGGGGGCGTCGAGGGCCGTCCACGCGATGGCACCCTCCCGGCCCTCCAGTGTGACGGCGTTGGTGAGGGCGCCCCACTCGTTGGAGGCGCCCGGCGCATGGTCGCGTGCGGGTTCCACCCAGCCGAGCTGCCTGTCGTAGCGCAGCACCGGGTCCGCGCCCGCGAACGGGAACGCGACGTAGATGGCCTCCATGTCGTGGCAGGCCACCTTCGTGAAGCGGACGTCGAGGTCCACCACATCGGAGTCCCTGCGCAGCAGCAGATCCATCCCCACTGCTTCCAGACCGTTCCCGCCGCCCTTCCAGCGCAGGCGGGCACCGTCGAAGGTCTCCTTGACGCCGACGAACTCCAGCTCGGGGGACTCCTCCACCAGGCGGGTGGGAGTTGCCCCGGTGCCGTAGTTCTCGATGAACTCGGTTCGGAGGCGTTCATGGGTGTGGACCTCGGGGAGGGCGGAGAAGTCCTGTGCCTCGTGCGCCGGGCGACCCGCGGCGCGGATGAGCTGACCCAGCCGCATGTCGGTTCCGGTGTCGAGGAGTTCCCGTCCGGAGCGGGCGTGGATGAGGCTGCAAGGAAGCGACGTCGAGGGGTCCAGCATGACGGTCCAGCCGCCGACGGTGATGGGTTCGTCCCCGTGCGGAACCGCGTAGCGGGCGTGGGCCTGCCCGAAAGGATCCTGGCTGTTGGTCGACTCGCCGCCGGGGAGTGTGCGCAGCGCTGCGGTGATGGGCAGGAAGCGGTACGAGTTTGGCGCCATGGAGTCCAGGGTGAGTCGGCACCGGCGCATCCCGTCGCAGTCCGACAGTGTCTCCACATCGAGGGGTCCGCGGTCGTCGACGAGCGAGACACCGTCCGGCAGGTCGATCTCGGCATCAAGGTCCGCAGTCCAGGAGTGGGGATTGACGACCAGGAACCCGGCGCCGGTGACCCCAACGATCTCCGCGAGCTGGGAGAGGTGCCTGTTCTGCTCGTCCACTGCGATGCGGGCGGCGTCGTGGACGAATCTCGCCTTCCAGTCGAGCTGGTCCGCGACGGGGCTCGCGTGCGGGTGGGAGGTGCCACGGGACCATGTGATGGTGTGCTCCGACCCGATGGCCAGGCCGTTCCAGGCCCTGTCGAGTTCATGCCGGTTCGTCCTGTACCTGCCGTCCCGTGCGGACACGGCGGCGCCCAGGGTCTCCGTGGCCGGGAGCAGAGCCTGCGTGCGGCGGTAGCGCCCGAACTCGGCGGCGGCGGCGCCTGCCCCGTCCTCCCAGAAGCTGCCCCCCTCACCGCGCCAGACCGGCAGGCTGTCGTACAGGGGTGCGACGGCGGCCAGGTACTCGTCGAAGGTGGAGATGCGGAAGCGGGGGTAGCTGAAGACCGCGTTCCAGCGGTCGACGAATCCCGTGTCGCCGTCGGCGATGTCCTCGTTGTCGGCGTGGGTTCCGATGACGGCGAGGTCGGTGGGGAGGTAGTCCTGACGCTCGAACCTCGCCAGCAGGCGCTCCAGGCCGTTGGCGCCCGCGGCCACGGACTGGGGGTCACCGGCCACGAAACGGAGTTGGGAGTAGTGGTCCGCGAAGTGCGCCAGGACCTCGCTGCCGTCGATTCCCTGCCACCGCACGGGGGAGGCGAGGTGGATCTCGTCGCTGGTACGGGTGGCGGCGCGCCCATGGTTGGCCATGCCGACGAAGCCGTCGATGCCCAGTGCCCTGAGGACCCCGGGGAGTGCGCTGGTGCACGTGGGTACGTCGGTGAGGTTCGCGTAGCGCCTCTGCGTGCGGGCGGAGCGGGGCAGCGTCAGCGCGAACTCCAGGGAGCGGTACAACTCCTCCAGGGTGGTGAGCCCCGTGAGCGCGTTGCTGTGGAAGCCATTGACGCCCAGATCGCCCCGGGCGATGGCGTCCATCATGCGCTGGACCTGTCGCGGCGGACGCGTGCACGTGTACTCGCGGGCGATGATGCTGCCGTCCACGGCGAAGCGGAAGTCGGGGTCGGCGTCCATGCGATCCAGTGCGCGGTCGATGTTGCGGCAGTGCAGTTCCAGAACCTTGCCCTGCGTGTCGGTGAAGCCGAGGTCGAGGTGCACGTGGGGGATCAGATGCAAGTCCCATTTGCGGGAGGGGGTGAGGTCGGCGGTCGACTCCAGGGAGTCGCCCGTGACGCGCACGGGCACCGCCTCGTCGAAGCACGGGGCAGGGAAACGCCACCGGAACTGGCCGAAGTCGCGGTCGCTCGGCACGGCCGGAACCTGCAGGTGCGGGCCTCTGTGACCCCAGTGCACCGACAGCGCGGCAGGGGCGGAGGTCCCGGCCGCCCAGGTGACGTCAAGGTCGACGAGTGGGCGGTCGCCCTCAGGCGTGGCCACGAAGAAGGGTGTGGAGCTGAGGAGTGCGGATGGCCCGACGATCACCGCTGTGGTCGCGTGCAGGGAGATGCTGCCCCAGCGCAGGTAGGCGCCAAACCACGAGCCGTAGGTGTCCCGGGCCCGTGGCAGTTCCTCCCGGGGGGCCCGCAGCACGTCGTGGGTGGCGCCGTCGCGGTCGCCGATGGCGGAGGCCTCGTCCACCACGGTGGAGATATCCAGGGTGTGCCCTCCCGCCCCCAGCCACGCGGCGGGGAAGGGAACTTCCACTGCGGCGGGGCCGGCGACCGGCCCGGGTTCGCCGGTGGCCGACCGGTCGTCGCGTTTCACCACCGGGTGGAAGACGCCGCGACGCCGACCGTCCAGCACCACCTCCAGGTCCGGGCAGGGACCGCGTTCGGAGGAGAAATCGAGCCGGAGGACGGCGTCGGTGGCGTCCTCCACGGTGAAGTGCACGCGCACCCGGTGCGAGGTCATGCCCCCGCTGGCATCGAACACGCCGGGGTGGACGGCCGGAAGATCGCCGCCGTCGTGGGAGTCGTGGTGCCCCGCCCGCAGCCTGATCGTGGCGGTGGGAATACCGTCCTCCGGCGCCCAGGATTCCCCTGATGGCCGGCAGGGGGAAGGCGCCAGGGTGAAGATCGTGGTGGCAGTCATGGCTGATGATTCCTCTGCGTGCTGGTGGTTGTGGCGCCCGTTGCCGAGTTGCCCCAATCCTACAAACATACTTGATCAAGTTATCAAAGTTAGCTTAGAGTGAGGATCGTTGCCCCAAGGACGGGGTGGACCGGGGTGCCAGCGCCCACGTCGATCGTTCAACGGAGAACTGCATGACAACCATCCGCAACCGCCCACATCAGCGGGGCAGGGGCGTTCTTGCCATGGCCGCCGCTGCCGCGCTCGTGGTCTCTGGCGCCATCGGCGCCAGCATGTCCCAGAGCGTCGCGCACGCTGCGCCGCCGGAGCCGGGCATCGCCAACATCGTCGACACCTCCGCCACACCGGAGACGAAATCCCTGTGGTCCTACCTGAACGGCACCCGCGGCGAGGGCGTCCTCTTCGGCCACCAGGGTGACCTGGACAATGGCGTCACGTTCTCCACACCGGACGGGGTGAAGTCGGACGTCCATGCGGGCACCGGCGACTACCCAGCCATCATGGGCATCGACACGCTGAGTCTTGAGGGGTCCGTGGGCCCGGGAAAACCGACGAACACCGACGCCCAGAACGTGGCTGCCGTCGCCAACGGCATCAAGCAGGCGCACAGCGTGGGCGCGATCGTGACGTTCAGCACCCACATCAACAACTTCGTCACCGGCGGCAGCTTCAGCGACAGCAGCGGGCGCGTGGTCAGCCACATCCTGCCCGGTGGTGACAAGAACGCCACGTTCAACGCCTACCTTGACCGGATCGCGGCCACGGCGGATGCCTCCGTGGACGCCGAGGGCAACCTCATTCCCATCATCTTTCGCCCCTTCCATGAGAACACGGGTTCCTGGTTCTGGTGGGGAGCCGCCCAAACCACCGCGGGTGAGTACAAGGAGCTCTTCCGCTACACGGTGGAGTACCTCCGCGACACCAAGGGAGTGTCGAACTTCCTCTACGCGTTCTCCCCGAACGGCACCTTCGCCGGTGACTCTTCCCTGTATCTCGCCACCTATCCGGGGGACGAGTGGGTCGACGTCATGGGGTACGACCGCTACGAGGGCAACAACGACGCCGCTGACTCCGATGCCTGGATCGCGGGGACCCTCGTTGACCTGAGGATGCTCTCCGACCTGGCGGACGAGCACGGCAAGATCGCCGCCTTCACCGAGTTCGGGCGCAACGGTGAGCGCACCATCAAGGAGACCGGCAACAAGAGCCTGAACTTCTACTCGGATCTCCTGACCGCCATGAAGAACGACCCGAAGGCCAAGAGGATGGCCTACATGCTCACGTGGCAGAACTGGGGAATGGACCAGTTCTACGTCCCCTACCCCGCCTTCGGTTCCACACCCGAGCACGAGATGTTCCCGGATTTCAAGGCCATGTACGACGACCCGTACTCCGTCTTCGCCAGCAACATCCCCAGCGACGCTCTCACGCGCGACGTTGAGGCGGCTCCCGCACAGCCCACGCTGCGCCTGGTCTCCCCGGCCGATGGTGTGCGTGTGACCACGCCGAGCGTCACCGTTCGCGCCAAGGCCACCGTGAAGGTGCCCACCCGCGCGTGGTTCACCGTCTCCGGCGATGCCGTGGAACACGAACTCACCCTGGGGGCCGACGGCTACCACTCCGCCGTGTGGAACATCGGCGAGGACGGCCTCACGAACGCGACCGTCCAAGTCACCGTCCACGCCACCTACGCCACGGGCGACCCCATGGAGGCGGTCGCCTCCATCGTGCTCGGGTCGACACCAGAACTGCCCGTTGGCACGATCGACGACTTTGAGGGCTACGGCGACGACAACGCACTCCGGGCGGCCTACTCCTTCAACAACACCCCGTCCTCCGCGCTGACCCTGGGCGCCGGCGCTGCTGGGTCCCAGGGTGTGGGCTACGCCTACGACTTCACCGCACAGGAGTACCAGGGCTTCGGCAAGGTGCTCGGGAGCGGCCAGGACTGGTCGGCGTTCAACCGCTTCAACCTGTGGCTGGATCCTGACGGCTCCAACCAGAAGCTCGTGCTGCAGATGAAGGCTGGCGGCCAGACCTTCGAGTACTACCCGTCCCTGGCCGGCACGGAGCCGCAGAACCTGTCGATCCACTTCTCCGACTTCCGCCCCCCGCCGTGGGACTCCGCCAACAAGGACAAGCGACTCACCACCGAACTCATGAAGTCAGTCACCGAGTTCTATGTCTACATCAACAAGGCCGATGCCTACACCACACCCGGCAGCATCGGCCTCGACAACCTCATGGCCGTCGCCGGCGAGGGTGGCCCGCTGCCCGGGGGACCCACGACGTCGCCGTCGCCGAGTCCGTCACCGTCCGGCACGGTCACCAGCCCGGCACCGGCCGGCTCCGTCGGCATCGACAACTTCGAGTCCTACGTCGACGACGCCGCCCTGCAGACGGCATGGAACCGCAGGAACAACCAGAGCGACCTGTCGCTGGTGGCCCCCATCTCGGGCACCGGCACCAACGCCATGAAGTTCGCCTTCGACTTCTCCAGCGTGACCTACGCCGGGATCGCGCGCAGCCTCACGGCCGACTGGTCCGGCTACGACAACATCAGCGGCTGGATACTGCCGGACGGCTCCAACCAGCAGGTGGTCATGCAGTTCAAGGCAGGTGACGTCAGCTACGAGGTGTACGCCTCGAGCACGGGCACACAGGCCGTCGAGTTCGCGCTCCCGCTGGCTGACGCGGTACCGGCCTCGTACCAGAACCTGGATCCTGCTCGCCGGCCCTCGGCCGAGGAGTTGAAGTCGGTCACGGAGTTCGCGATCTTCATCACGAAGGCCTCCGATACCAAGGTGACCGGCGCCATCGTCCTCGACGACCTCAAGGTCACCAGGGACGCCGGCCCCGAGCCGACGCCGTCCGCCTCGGCCTCGCCGACTTCCACGGGGACGGCAACATCGTCGCCAACGGCCACGGCGTCCTCGACAAGTCTGCCGACCACCACCGCGACGGTGACGGTCACCGCGACGCCCCCGTCCAGTGGCGACGTGTACACCACGCCGGGGTATCACAGCGTGAATGGCCGCAAGTGGTTCACCACGTGTGAGTCGTATTCGGTGACGTGGCGCTGCACCACGGAGATCTGGGCCACCCAGGTCACCCATGCCGGTGGGAAGTTCGTGA
>JBDSRF010000091.1:0-10708 GCA_039929445.1 Arachnia sp.
AGGTCGAAGCGGAACCCGTCCACGTGATAGTCCCGGGCCCAGGTCACCACCGAGTCCACCATCATCTTCTGCGCCACCTGGTTCTCTGTGGCCACGTTCTCGCAGCACGTGGAGGTTTCGATGACACCGGAGGCGGACAGGCGGTGGTAGTAGCCGGGGACCACCTTGTCGAGCACGGACTTCTCATCCTGTCCGGAGGCGGCCGTGTGGTTGTAGACCTCGTCGAGGACCACCTGCAGGCCGGTGTCGTGGAGGGCACCCACCATTTCCCGGAACTCGTAGCTGCGCCTGCCGCCGTTCTGGTTGGCGTCGGTGGCGTAGGAGCCCTCCGGCGCACTCCAGTGCAGGGGGTCGTAGCCCCAGTTGAAGGCGTCCTTGTCGGCGACGGCGGTGACGGCGGCCTGTTGCGCCTCCGACCCCGGGCCCGCGTCGGAGGGGATGGCGGGGACGGCCTGCTTGGTGCGGTCCTCGGGGATGGTGGCGATGTCGAAGGTGGGCAGCAGGTGCACGGTGTCGATGCCTGCCTCCGCCAGCGTGGCCAGGTGCTTCATCCCGGTGGAGTCCTTGCGGGTGAACGCCTTGTACGTGCCACGCTCCGCCTCCGGCACCGACGTGTCGGCGATGGAGAAGTCGCGGACGTGCAGTTCCCAGATGGCGCGCGAG
The DNA here is from genome assembly GCA_039929445.1 of Arachnia sp. Lineage (GTDB taxonomy): Bacteria > Actinomycetota > Actinomycetes > Propionibacteriales > Propionibacteriaceae > Arachnia. The sequence goes on from JBDSRF010000091.1 coordinate 664, forward strand.
GAGTCGTTGCGCACCGTCGGGGCGGCCACGTCACGCCACTGCTGCGGCGCCAGCGCCGGGTCGTCGAGGTCGACGATCACCGAGCGCGTCGAGTTCAGCGTCAGGCCCAGCGAGTACGGGTCGGTGACGTCGTTGGTCATCACCGCGTCCGTCGACGGCACGAAGACGTCGATGGACCACAGGTACTGGGCGTCCTTCCAGGAGGCGTCGCCGGTGACGGACCAGGTTCCGTCGGCGGCCCGGGTGGCGTCGACGGCCACGGGGTCGCCCGCACCGTCGGCGGGCCAGCGGTGGAGTGCCACGGCCTTGGCGGTGGGGGCCCAGACGCGCAGCGTCGGGTTGCCGTTGGTCCAGACGGGACCGAGGTCCACGTCCTGGACGGCGTCCCCGTAGAGGGCGTCGAGGACGGGAGCGATCTGCACGGACGTGGCGGCGCGAAGGACGTCGCCGCCTCCTGCAGTGACCAGCAACTCGCCGGTCAGCAGGTCAGCCACGTCGGCGGTTTCCGGCACTGTGAGTGCCACGTAGTCCTTCAGCTGCGGGTACTTCGCCACCAGGGCGGCGGGCAGGGCACCCCCGTAGGAGAGCTCGATGGAATCGCCGCCCGTGACGGTGTCGCCGACTGTGACGCCGCCGGCCGAGTCGTGGTGGAGGGTCCAGGTCATGGCGGCCAGGTCGCCGGGGATCAGCGACGTCGGCCACGCCACCGTCGTGGGGGTGAGCCACTGGGCCCACGCCTGGCCCACGCCCACCATCGGTGGGTTGGCCACGTCGATGCTCAGGAGGTGGGAGGCCTCGTCGTAGATGACCTTGACGGTCTCACCGGCGCCGGTGGTGAACTGGTAGTTGCCACCTCCGGCGGTGCCGCCCACACCATAGTTCTCGTCCCACGAGCCGCCCACGGCCACCTTGATCTCGTAGCTGCCAGCGGGGAGCGCGTTGGTCTCGTAGACCCACGTACCGTCGCCCAGCGGGCGCATGGCCGTGGCGATGCACTCGGGCTGCCAATCGGCGGCGCACCCGAGCTCCGACTGCCAAGTGCCGGGGAGCGTCACCATGCCGGACACGTTGACAACCCAGGACAGCTTGGTCACGGGGTCGTGGAAGAACCTCACCGGTGTGCCATCGGTGGTGTAGGTCATGTTGCCGCCGCCGCCGTCGGCGCCGTAGCTCACGTCCCAGCTGCCGCCGTAGGCCACCTTCCACTCGTATGTTCCCGCAGGGATGGTGAAGACGCCGCTGTACAGGCCGGAGCCGTCCAGGGTCAGCGCGGCTTCGGCGCAGTCCGGTTGCCAGTCCGCGGCGCATCCCATTTCGGAGTTGTGGGAGCCGGGAACGGTGACCTGAAGAGTCCCCGGCCCGGGGGCGTCGATCGGCCCCTCCAGTGCCAGGTCCTGACCGACCCACACGAGCGCGGAGTCGCCGGCCAGGGTGCCGACGCCGACGCTGACGGCCCGGACCTCCAGCGGGGTGCCGACGGCGAGCGCGGAGACGTCGCCGTAGACGCGCGGTGTGTCGTCCTCGGCCACCCCGATGGTGGACCAGGTGGCCGCATCATCGAAGGTGCGCATCGCGAAGGTGGTCTCCGCCCAGCGGTCTTTGTCGATGGTGGCAGTCATGGGTGCCGTGTTGCCGGTGAGGGCCGCGCCGTCGATGATGTCCAGCGCCACGGCGCCAGTACCCGCCGCGACCATCCGGTCGGCCTTCAGCACCACGCTGGAGAGCGCCGGCACCGTGAGGGAGACGACGCCGTCGGCACTGGCGGTGACGGCGCTGCCGCCCCGCACGGGCGCGTAGGCGGCCGACGGGGTGAGCGTGGTGACGTCGACGCTCTTGTCGGTGGTGGCGTTGTTGACGCCCACCAGGTACTCGACCTTGTCGTCGCGGTCCACGCGGGAGAACGCGTAGACGCCGGCACCGGTGGTGACGAGGCGCTCGTACTGGGCGCCCTCAGCCAGGGCGGGGTTGTCGGCGCGCAGCTTCGCCAGGTCGGCGATGCCGTCGTAGAGCGTCGTGTCGGTGTCGTAGCGGTCGGCGGTGCCGACGAGCTCACCGTTCAGGAGCGGCTGCGTGGCGTAGGAGTCCACCTGGGTGCCGAACATGTCCTGCCGGGCGTCCTTGTCGCCGCCCGTGCCAACGAAGCCCTGCTCGTCGCCGTAGTAGACCACGGGCTGGCCGCGCGTCAGGTACATCAGCTCATGCGCCAGGGCCGAGCGCTTCTCGCGCTGGTCGGAGTCCTTCACGAAGTAGCCGATGCGGCCCATGTCGTGATTGCCGAGGAACGTCGGCAGGGTGGCGGCGGAGGTGTCCGCCGTCAGGTACAGGTCGTCACCCGCGAACAGTGCGGAGAGTCCCTTGGTGGTGGAACCCTTCGCGAAGTTGGCCGCCGCGGACTGGAACGTGAAGTCCAGGGTGGCGTCCATATCGGTGCGGCGCAGGTACGGGGCCAGCTTCGCGGGGTCGGCGTCATAGACCTCGCCGAACATGAAGAAGTCGGGGTTCACCAGCTTGGCGTGCGCCTTCAGGGCGGTCGTCCACTGCTCCCAGAACTCGAAGTTGACGTGCTTGACTGTGTCGATGCGGAAGCCGTCGACGCCCATGTCCATCCAGGCCGTGTAGATGTCGACCATGCCGTCCACGACGGTGGGGTGTTCGGTCATGAGGTCGTCGAGGCCCACGAAGTCGCCGAGGGTGACGGACTCCCCTTCCCAGGTCGAGTCGCCCCGGTTGTGGTAAAGCGTCTCGTCGTTGAGCCACGCAGGGGTCTTCGTCACGCCGGCGCGGAGCTTCGGCGTGTAGGGGAAGGAGGTGGCCGCGTCGAGCGCGGGCCAGGTGGCGGAGCCCGCCAGTGCGGCGATGTCGATGACGTCGCCTGCCGCGTCCGTGTACGGGGACGTGGCGACGGGGATGTAGGAGTGGGCGCCCTCCTCGTACTCGATGCCGTCGGCGGTGTGGTTGGTGATGATGTCGAAGTAGACCTTCATCCCACGGGCGTGCGCCGCATCGGTCAGCGATGCCAGTGCGTCGTTGCCGCCGAGGTGCGGGTCGATGGTGGTGAAGTCGGTGATCCAGTAGCCGTGGTACCCGGCGGACACGTCGTCGCCCGCGCCCTGGACGGGCCGGTTCGTGAACGACGGTGTCAGCCACAGCGCCGTGGTGCCGAGGCCCTGGATGTAGTCAAGGTTGTCGACCAGTCCCTCGATGTCGCCGCCGTGGTAGAACCCCGAGTTGGTGGGGTCGAAGCCGTTGGCGAGGCGATCACCGGCGATGCCCCCCGTGTCGTTGCTGGGGTCGCCGTTGGCGAACCGGTCGGTCATGACGAAGTAGAAGTTCTCCACGTCACCCTGGCGCACGGCCGGCTGTGCGACGGCGGCGTCGCCGGCCACATCCGTGCCGGAGGGCAGCAGTTCGGGTCCCGTGACGCCGATCCGCTTCGTGGCGGAGTCGTAGGCGAACGTGAGTTCCATGTCGCGGGGGAGGTCCAGCCGGGCGTTGTCAGCCGCGGCATTGTTGGCGCCGAACGCCCGGTCCCAGTCGCCGTCGAGCACAATCTTGAAGTCGTACTGCCCGGCCGGCACTGCGTAGTCGGCGGTGTAGATGCCGCTCCCGGGGTCCGTCTCCACCAGTTTCGTCAGCGTGCACGCGGGGTCCCAGTCGGCGGCGCACCCAAGCTCGGACTGGAAGCTGCCCGTGGCCACCACCTGCAGTTCGGCTGCGGCCGCGGGGCTGGTGGCGCCCGGCGACACCAGCCCTGCCAGTACCAGCGGCAGCGCCGTGAGGGCAGCCAACAGCTTCCGGGATCGGTTCTCGAGCGACACTTCAGACTCCTTCGTCCACGTACTTCAGCCGGAGAGTGAACGCTCACGGCACATGAGCGCATGCTACGCGAAGGGGGGTCAACGGGGTCGAAGAATGGCGCCATCCCACCGGGGGCATGCAGCACCGGCGTCACGGCGTGCGGCAAGCGGGACTCACCAGTCGGTGAGGTCACCGCCGGCGTCGAGGCACGGAATGTCGGGGAGCCCCTTGGGGATGTTGTTGGCGGCCATTTCCGTGCACTCCACCACGCTCTGCATGGACATCAGCGTTTTCCACGTGCCGCCCACCCTGCCCCAGATGTTCTGGGAGCCGCCGCAGCCGGGGGAGAATTCCTGTCCGGCGGCGTAGCCATCGGGGTGGAAGGCCAGGACGGTGACCTCGCTCTGGCAGCCACTGGCGTCGGGGGCGGACACACGCTGGGCCACGAAGGCGCGGAAGTCAGGGGAGGTGGCCGTCAGCTTCTCGGCCCCGGCCACCGTGGTGACGCTCACTTCCATCCCCACCCAGGCGCCACCGGCGGGGGCGCTCGTGGAGGCGCTGGTGGGGGCGGCCGTCGGGGGCGGCGGTGGTGTTGTGCCCGCGGGGGGCGACGTGGTGGGCTCCGGGATCTCACTGGGCACGCTGGGTTCGGGGACCGACGACGAGGGTGCCGTCGTCGCCGCCGTCGGTGCTTGTGTCGCCGATGCCGATTCTGTCGGCTCCGGCTCGCCACTGGCCGCGAACCCGCTGGACGTGGCGGTGACGCTCGGGGAGGCGGGCAGCTCCGAGCGCTCCACGTCCGTGGTCCCGCCGCTGCAGCCCGCCAGCAGGAGTCCGCTGAGGGCGAGGGCTGAGAGTGTCCGCTTCGTCATGTGACCAGCAAACCACACAGGTCGCGTGCGGCTTCAGTCGACGCGGCCCAGCACCACGGGCTGCGGCTCCACGTCGTCGTCGGAGTAGTCGACGGAGCCCTGGAGCGACTCCAGCGCCCGCTCGAAGCGCTCAGGCGTGGCCGTGTGCAGCGTGTACAGCGCCTGACCGTCGGTGACGCGGTCGCCCGGCTTGGCGTGCATCTCGACGCCGGCGACGGCCTGCACACTGTCCTCCTTGCGGGCGCGGCCCGCACCCAGGCGCCAGGCGGCAACCCCCACTGACATGGCGTCCATCCGGGCGATGCAGCCGTCGCGCTCGGCGGTCACCACCTGCTGGTGCTCCGCCACGGGCAGGGCCGCGTCGGGGTCCCCGCCCTGCGCGGCGATCATGCGGCGCCACACGTCCATGGCGCGGCCGTCGCGCAGGGCAGCCTCGACGTCGACGTCCCTCTTGCCAGCGGCGGCCAGCATCTCCTGCGCCAGGCGGACGGTGAGTTCCACCACGTCGGCCGGTCCCCCGCCCGCGAGCACCTCCACCGACTCCCGCACCTCCAGGGCGTTGCCGGCCGTCAGGCCGAGCGGGGTGTCCATGTTGGTGAGCAGCGCCACGGTGTTCACCCCCGCGTCCTTGCCCAGGTCCACCATGGTGCGCGCCAGTTCCTCGGCGCGCTCCCGCGTCTTCATGAACGCGCCCGCGCCCACCTTGACGTCCAGCACCAGCGCACCGGTGCCCTCGGCGATCTTCTTGCTCATGATGGAGCTGGCGATCAGCGGGATCGCCTCGATCGTGCCCGTGATGTCGCGCAGCGAGTACAGCTTCTTGTCGGCGGGCGCCAGGCCCGTGCCCGCGGCGCAGATGACGGCGCCGACGCTCTCCAGCTGCGCCATCATCTCCTCGTTGCTGAGGTCGGCGCGCCATCCGGGGATGGCCTCGAGCTTGTCGAGGGTGCCGCCCGTGTGCCCGAGGCCGCGACCCGACAGCTGCGGGACGGCGACGTCGAACACAGCCACGAGCGGGGCGAGCGGCAGGGTGATCTTGTCCCCCACACCTCCGGTGGAGTGCTTGTCGGAGGTGGGGCGGCTCAGGCCGGAGAAGTCCATCCGCTCCCCGGAGGCGATCATGGCGGCCGTCCAGCGGGCGATCTCGTCGCGGTCCATGCCGTTGAGGAGGATGGCCATGGCCAGCGCCGCCATCTGCTCGTCGGCGACGACACCGTTGGTGTAGGCGTCCACCACCCAGTCGATCTGCTCGCCGGTGAGCCGGCCCCGGTCGCGCTTGGTTCCGATCACGTCAATGACATCCATACCCATGATCACGGAGTCTAGCGACGCGATGACCGCCGGCGGCCGACGTGGCGCCCCGCCTAGACTGACCGCGGTTGTTGCCCCGTGCCTGAAAGAGATGAACCATGCCCGCTGTCGTGTCCCCGGAGGTCCGTCGCGCCCGGTGGGGCGTCATCGCACTGTTCTGGCTCAACGGTGTGGCGTGGGCGTCCATCCTCCCGCGCTACCCCGAGATCAAGCAGGCCCTCGACCTCTCGGACACCTTCTGGGGGGTGTCGGTGGGCATCGGCCCCATCGGAGGCCTCGTGGCGGGGCTGTTCACGGCCAGGCTCATGAGGCGGTTCAACTCGGCCGTGGTGGCCGTCACGTCGCTGGTGCTCTACATCGCCATGCTCAACGTCATCGGCAACGCGCCTGTGGCTGCCGTGTTCGCCGTCGGGGTGTTCCTCATGGCCGCCTTCGACGCCCTCACCGACATCGCCATGAACGCCCACGGGCTGCGGGTGCAGAAGCTCTACGGCCGCTCCATCCTCAACAGCTTCCATGGCTGGTGGTCCATCGGGGCGGTGTGCGGCGGGTTCCTGGGATCGGCGGCCGCCCAGCTGCACGTGCCCATCTGGTTGCAGTGCCTCGTGGCCACCGCGGCGTTCGGCACCATGGCGGTGGCGTCGAAGGCGCTGCTGCTGCGCACCCACGACCACACCGAACTGGCCGACGCCGACGTCGAGGCCGCACGGAGCGCCCCGCGCCGCATCCCCGGTCCCATCCTCATCCGCCTGGTGGCCCTGGGCCTCCTGGGTGCCTCGGCCGGACTGATCGAGGACACGGGGGCGACGTGGGGTGCCGTCTACATGGACCGCGCCTTCGTCGTGACGCCGTTCCTGGCCGGCATGGCGTTCGTGGCGCTGCAGAGTGCGCAGATGGTGGGCCGGTTCACCGGCGACGCCCTCGTCAACCGGCTCGGCAGCAGGCCGGCGCTCATCCAGGGTGGCGCGATCGCGGCCGCCGGGATGCTGATGGCGGTGTCGTTCCCGAGCCCCGCGGCCACGCTCATCGGTTTCGCCTGCGCCGGGTGGGGTGTGGCGACGGCGATCCCCTCAGCCATGCACGCCGCCGACGAACTACCGGGAATGCGGACCGGCAGCGGCCTGACGATCGTGACGTGGATGATGCGGCTGGGCTTCTTCGCGGGTCCCCCGCTCATCGGGCTGCTGGCCGACGCCACGGCCCTGCGCTGGGCGCTGTTGGTGGTCCCCGCCTGCGCCCTCGCGATGCTGCTGCTCACGCCGGCCCTCAAGCCGCTGCCGTTCGCGCGCCGGACCACCTGACCTGGCAGACCGGGTCCCCGACTTCTGTTCCCCAACCTGCCCCCCTCGCCACATGGCGACGACGAGGGTGCGGGTTGAGGAACAGAAATGCGTTCAGGCGGGGGTGACCTCGGTGGAGCCGAAGGGCCCGTCCTCCAGGTGCGGCTGGAAGTGGGCGAGCTTGCCGAACTGCTCCAGCAGCCTCGGCTCGTTGCTCTGCCACGAGAACTCCTGCGCCAGCGTGTGCAGTCGCTCCTGCGGGATCGGGTCGCGCAGCATCTCCATCATCTTCGCGGCCAGGTCCACGGGGTCGCCCGTCTTGAAGACGTTGCCCATCTTGTTGGTGAGCACGAACTCCGCCATGGTCTTCGCGTCGGAGGACACCATGGGCAGCTCTGCGTGCAGGTATTCGAAGAGCTTGTTGGGCAGTGTGCGGTCGTGGTTGTCCGAGCCGCCGGGCAGCGGGTGGACGGCGACGTCGGCGCCGTGCAGGTAATAGCTGAGGTTGGCCTGGCTCACGGGGCCGATGAAGTGGATGCGCTCATTCACACCCAACTCGTCGATGAGGGGCTGCAGCTTCGTCATCATGGGGTGCGGCAGCGGCATGGTGACGATGGCGAGGTGCACGTCATCGGCGACGTGGGCCATGGCCTGGATGAGGGTCTCGATGCCGCGGGCCCAGCTCATGATGCCGGCGTAGACCAGCAGCGGGGTGCCCTCGGCGACGCCGGCGGCCTCCCGGACGGTGACGTCGCCCACCATGGGCTGGAACACCGACAGGTTCACGATGGTGTCCGGCAGGACGGGCAGCTTGTACCGCTCCTGCAGCATCGTGGCGTGCGACGCGGTCACGGTCATGACGTAGTCGGCCTTCGGCATGAACGCGCGCTCGGTGCCGAGCAGCGCCTCATGGGCGGAGCGTGACCCGATCTCCTTGTCCGGCAGGCCGGCGAAGTCCTCGCGGACGTCGTAGGACAGCTTCACGTCCTTGCCCTGCAGGCGCAGCGACCTGGCCGCCGCCCACGCGGCGGGCAGTGCCAGCGGGTTGTGGACGTGCAGGACGTCGGGGTCGAGTTCCACCAGCAGGTCGTGCAGCGTGTAGACGACGTTGTGGGCGACGGGCAGGTTGCGGGGCAGGTCGAGTGCCTCGAACGGGTCGTCGGAGCCCTTGATCCGGATCCGTGCCGCCTTGCCGGCGGTGACGGCCGTCTCCTTGAGCTGCATGCCGTGGACCAGCGCGAGCTTGGCCGTGGTCATGAGCCACTTGATGAGTGCCTTGACTGAGGCGACGTTGGCGCCCGTGATGCGTTGCCCGTAGGCGCCACGCTGCCGCTGCAACCTGCCGGCGCGCGCGTCGTTGCGCGACGGTGCCGGCACCTCGGTGCTCGCCGAGGGCCACTGCTGCAGCGGGACGCGGATGACGCGGGTGTGGCCGCCCAGCAGGAACTCGCCGGACTCACCGTCCTTGGGCTCCACCGAGATCACGATCGGCTCGAAGCCGCCGCGGTGCAGGGTGGTGGCGATCCGCTTGATGCGCGAGTCGAAGTCGACGGGTGCGTGGCGGAACAGCACGACGCGGGGCTTGGATGTCACGGGTCAGATTCCCTTTCCCAGGGTGATGAGGGTGATGTCGCGGAAGTGGGCGGGGTCGAGAATGCGTCGACCGTCGACCACCAACTGCGCGCCCGGTAGGTCCGCCGCCGTGAGGCCGCGGTACTGGGCGTGGTCGGTGTGGACGATGACGACGTCGGCGGGCTCCCCCATGTGGTGGGCGCGGAAGCCGAGTCGGGCGAGCTCGTCGTCGGTGAACATGGGGTCGTGGACGCTCACATCGGCGCCGAGTGAGTTCAGCGCCTCGACGACCGGGAAGACGCCGGACTTGGCCGACTCCTTGACCCCGCCGCGGTAGGAGGCCCCCAGCACGACCACGGTGTGCCCGGCCAGCGACCCCATCGCCTTCTCCGCCAGTCCGACGGCGTAGGCCGGCATGGCCTCGTTGGCGAGGCGGGCGGTTTCGACGATGGAGGCGTCGGGGTCGGTCCACAGGTACAGGCGCGGGTAGACGGGGATGCAGTGCCCGCCGACGGCGATGCCGGGGCGGTGGATGTGGCTGTAGGGCTGCGAGTTGGAGGCCTCGATGACCTGGAACACGTCGATGCCGTGGTCGCCGGCGAAGCGGGCGAACTGGTTGGCCAGCCCGATGTTGACGTCGCGGTACGTGGTCTCCGCCAGCTTGGCCATCTCCGCGGCCTCGGCGGTGCCGAGGTCCCAGACGCCGTTGCCGCGCGGCAGGTCCGGGCGCTCGTCGAACTGCAGCACCGCCTCGTAGAAGGCGGTGGCGCGCTCGGCGCCGCCGGGTGAGACGGCGCCGATGAGCTTGGGGTACTTCCGCAGGTCCGCGAAGACGCGCCCCGTGAGGACGCGCTCCGGGGAGAACACCACGTGGAAGTCCGTGCCCTCCTTGAGGCCGGAGCCCTGCTCCAGCATCGGGGTCCAGCGGGTGCGGGTGGTGCCGACGGGCAGCGTGGTCTCGTAACTGACGAGGGTGCCGGGCCTGAGTCCCTGCGCGATGGAGGCGGTGGCCGCGTCCATGGCGGCAAAATCGGGGGTGCCGTCGCCCTGGACGAACAGCGGGACCACGATGACGACCGCGTCGGACTCGGCGACGGCGGCGACGGTGTCGGTGGTGGCCCGGAGGCGGCGCTCGGGCACCAGGACTGCCAGCTTCTCGGCCAGATGGGCCTCGCCGGGGAAGGGTTCCGTGCCGGCGTTGACGAGGTCGAC
>JBDSRF010000092.1:0-7722 GCA_039929445.1 Arachnia sp.
CGGCGCGGCGCCCGCGCTGGGTGCGGGTGAGGCCACGCCCCACGGGTGGGACGGGGATCCGCAGGCCGATGCGGTCGTAGCCGTACTTGCGGCCGACCTCCTCGATGACGTCGTAGGGGTCGCGCAGATCGGGGCGCCAGGTGGGCGCGCACACCGTGAGGGAGTCGCCCAAGGCCGTCACCTGGCAGCCGCTGGCCTCCAGGATGCGCACGGTCTCGGCGGCCTCGACGGGCGCCCCCAGGATGGCGGGCACGAGACCCGTGCGCAGGTTGATGCGGTGCCGCCCGGGGACGGTGCCCACGACAGTCTTTTTGGCGAGCCGCTGTCCGCCACCGTGCTCCACGAGCAGGTCCGCGGCACGGCGGGCGGCCGCATACGGCAGCCCCGGATCGACGGTGCGCTCGAAACGCTTCGAGGCCTCCGAGGGCAATCCGTGGCGTCGGAAAGTGCGCGACACGCTGGCTGCGTCGAAGTGGGCAGCCTCGAGCACGATGGTGGTGGTGGACGGGGTCACCTCCGTGGCCTCGCCACCCATCACGCCTGCCAGGCCAATGGCGCCGGAGTCGTCGGTGATGAGCAGGTCATCGGCGGTGCAGGTGCGCACCGTGCCGTCGAGGGTGCGGACCGTCTCCCCCTCCGTCGCGAGGCGGACGCGGATGGGCCCCTGCAGCGCGGCGGCGTCATAGGCGTGGAGCGGTTGGCCGCTCTCGAGCATGACGTAGTTGGTGACGTCCACGGGCAGGGAGATGGAACGCACGCCGCTGGCCAGGAGGCGCTGGGCCATCCAGGGTGGAGTGGGTGCGACGGGGTCGAAGCCGTCGATGGTGAGGGCCACGAAGCTGGTGCAGCGCTCCGACTCCAGAAGGACGGGATGGCCCTCGCTCGTGGGCGCCGGCATGCTGCGGGCGTATGGGTCGTTGAAGGTCACGCCAGCGGCAATGGCGGCCTCGCGGGCCAGTCCGCGCAGGGACAGGCAGTACCCGAGATCCGTGGTGATCTCCATGTCGAAGACCGTGTCGCGGCTCCACAACGCGTCCAGGGCGTTGTCACCGGGCTCCAGCCCGGAGGCGGGATCGAGGATCAGGATGCCGTCGTGATCCTCGCCCAGGCCGAGCTCCAGCTCGGAGCAGATCATGCCGTCGGAGATGTGGCCGTAGGTCTTGCGTGCCGAGACGGCGAAGTCGCCGGGCAGCACGGCGCCCGGGAGCACAATCACGACAAGGTCCCCGGCGACGAAGTTCAGCGCACCGCAGACGATGCCGCGGGATGCCGGGTAGTGATCCGTGGCGGCGTCGTTGTGGTCGTCCCCCACGTCGACGCGGCAGTAGCGGATGGTCTTGCCGTTCTTCTGCGGCTCCTCCACCAACGAGAGCACGCGCCCGATCACGAGCGGTCCGGTGATGCCCGGGCCCGTGGTCTCGACGCGCTCGACCGTGAGGCCGGCGCGGGTGAAGGAGTCGGCCATCTGGGCGTCGGTCACGGGCAGCGTGACGAGCTCACGCAACCAGGAAACGGGTGCCTTCATCGGGCTCCTCCAAGCAGGGATCGGCTGAAGCGGATGTCACCCTCGACGAAGTCACGCAGGTCGGGGGCGTTGTTGCGGAACATGACGGTGCGGTCCACGCCCATCCCGAAGGCGAACCCGGAATAGACGGCGGCATCGATGCCGCAGGCGTGCAGGACGCGGGGGTTGACGACCCCACAACCACCCCACTCGATCCAGCCCTCGCTGCGACAGGTCCGGCAGGGCGCATCCGGGTTGCCGACGGAGGCGCCGTGGCAGACGAAGCACTCCAGGTCCACCTCTGCGCTCGGCTCCGTGAACGGGAAGTGGTGGGGGCGCATGCGGGTCTTGACGTCGCCGAACATGGCGCGGGCGAAGTGGTCGAGGGTGCCGCGGAGGTCCGCCATGGAGATGCCCTTGTCGACGACGAGGCCCTCCAGTTGATGGAAGACGGGCAGGTGGGTGGCGTCGTACTCGTCGGCGCGGAACACCTTGCCGGGGCTGACGATGTACAGCGGCAGGTCGCGCTCCAGGAGCGCCCGGATCTGTACGGGTGAGGTCTGGGTGCGCAGCAGCTTGCCGTGCTCCGGCGGGTCCACCCACAGGGTGTCCTGCAGCGCCCGAGCGGGATGGTCGGGGGCGACGTTGAGGGCATCGAAGTTGTACCACTCGGCCTCGAGTTCGGGGCCTTCTGCCACCTCCCAGCCCATGGCGACGAACACGTCGCACATGTCGTCCATAAGTACGGTGATGGGATGCAGCGCACCCTGCGGGGCCAGCTGCACGGGCAGCGTCATGTCGACGCGCTCGTCGCGCAGGGCCTCCTCGAGTTCCAGGGCGGCGAGTTCACCCTGTCGGGCGGCCAGAGCCTGGTTGACGCGACCGCGTGCCTGCCCCGTGCGGGCGCCTGCTTCCTTGCGGGCGGCGGGCGGGAGGGCGCCGATTTCCCGGTTGGCCAGGGCCAGCGGCGAGCGGTCACCCGCGTGGTCCAGGCGAACCTGCTTGAGTTCGGCTGTGGTCCGCGCGTCGGCGACGGCGACCAGAGCCGCGTCGACGAAGCCGGCGACCACGTCGGGATCCAGCGCGGCGACGCGCTTGGGATCGAAGTTGTCATTGGGTCCTGACATCAGGATCCTCCCGGTTGGTGCTGCAGCGATTCAGCGGTTCGACGCTGGGCCGATGCGCTCTGGTAGAGACAGATGGCGGCGGCGCTGGACAGGTTCAGGCTCTCGGCGGAGCCCCACATGGGCACGGACACCACGCGGTCCGCGAGCCGCGCATCCTCGGCCGGCAGGCCCCAGGCCTCGTTGCCCATGATCCAGGCAGTGGGGCCGGACAGTCCGCCCTCGGCGGCCAGCAGGTCCAGCGCGGCACCGTCCGAGTCGGCAGCCAGCACTTGGAGGCCGTTGGCCCTGCAGTGCGCGACGGCCTCGGCCAGCGGGATCCCCGTGACGATGGGTAGGTGGAACATGCTGCCCACGGTGGAGCGGACGGTCTTGGGGTTGTGCAGTTCGACGGAGCCCTGGGTGAGGATGACGGCGTCGGCGCCGAACGCGTCGGCGCAGCGGATGACGGTACCGGCGTTGCCCGGGTCCCGCACCTGGGCGCAGATGACCACGAGCCGTGCGTCGGTCACGACGTCGAGGCTGTGGCTGAGTTGGTGACACACCGCGATGATCCCCTGCGGGGTGACGGTGTCGCTGAGTTGGCGCATCTGGTCATCGGTGGCCCGCCAGAGAGAAACGTCCGCGCCCTCCAGCAGGTCGGCGTGCTTGGACGGATCCCCCACGATGACGTCGGTCACGATCGTGCCCAACGCCAGGGCTTCGCGGACTGCCTGCCTGCCCTCCACGAGGAAGGTGCCGGCCAGGTCACGTCCGCGACGATTCGAGAGCCGACGAACGGAACGCAGCACCGCGACCGGAAGGTCGGGCACTGCGTTCTGTTCTTGGGTGTTGACCACTCAGACAGCCTGGGCTGCGGACTGATTCTCCTTGGCCACGGCGACGAGCGCCGAGAACGCGGTGGGATCGGTCACGGCCAGGTCGGCCAGGATCTTGCGGTCCACCTCGACACCAGCGTTGCTCAGGCCGTAGATGAAGCGGTTGTAGGTCATGCCGTCGGCGCGGCAGGCTGCGTTGATGCGCTGGATCCACAGGCCACGGAAGTCGCGCTTCTTGTTGCGACGGTCGCGGTAGGAGTAGGTCATCGAGTGGAGGACCTGCTCCTTGGCCTTGCGGTACAGGCGCGAGCGCTGGCCACGGTAGCCGGATGCGAGTTCGAGGATCTCGCGGCGCTTCTTGTGCGCATTCACAGAACGCTTGACGCGTGCCATGTCTTCTCCTTGCTTGGGTTGCCGGGGTGTTCCCGGCGGGGGATGGTCAGGTCAGGGGTCGAGGCTCAGCGGCCCTTGTGCTTGCCGAGCAGCTTGCGTGCCTGCCTGACATCGGCGGGAGCCATCTCGACGTTGCCCTTCAGTCGACTCAGTCGCGTGGAGGACTTGTGCTCGTTGAGGTGGCCAAGGTTGGCCTGACGGCGCATGATCTTGCCCGATCCGGTCACCTTGAATCGCTTCTTGGCACCAGAGTGAGACTTCATCTTCGGCATGGTGATTCGCTCTCTATCTTCTACTTCTCGAACCGACCTTTACAGGTCGATGTCTGGGTCCATGTTGTCTGCAGGACCACGCTTCTTCTTGTGCGCAGGCTCGGCGGAGTGGGCGGCACGAAGCTGCGCCTCGGCCTGCCTGTCGGCCTCCTGGTGCTCCCGACGCTCTTCCATGCGGCGATCACGATCGGCAGCCTTGTCGACCTTGGCCTCGGTCTTCTTGCGGGCCGGTCCGAGCACCATGATCATGTTGCGGCCATCCTGCTTCGGCGAGGACTCGACGTAGCCGACCTCGGAGACGTCATCAGCAAGGCGCTTCAGCAGTTCCATGCCCAACTCGGGACGGGACTGCTCGCGACCGCGGAACATGATGGTGATCTTCACCTTGTCGCCACCCTTGAGGAACCGCACGACGTGACCCTTTTTGGTCTCGTAGTCGTGGTTGTCAATCTTCAGGCGGAGCTTCATTTCCTTGGTCAGCGTGTTCGTCTGGTTCTTCCGGGCGTCGCGCGCCTTCTGCGCCGCCTCGTACTTGAACTTTCCGTAGTCCATCAACTTGCACACCGGCGGGCGCGCCATGGGCGCAACCTCGACCAGATCCAGATCGTTCTCGGCGGCCAGTCGAATGGCATCCTCGACACGAACGATGCCGACCTGTTCGCCGTTCGGGCCGACGAGCCGGACTTCTGGTACTCGGATGCGATCGTTGATCCGTGGTTCTGTGCTGATGTGTCCTCCAGGGTGTGAGTCAAAATGAGCTGTGACCAACCAAAAAAAGCCTCCGCAGATGCGAAGGCCTGACGGCACACCACAGGGGTGTGCTGGTACCGACCCGGCAACCTGTGAAGGTCAACGCGGGTGGGAGGTCAGGCCTCCACTTGCATGCGGATCGCCATGGGCAGATCTCAACAATGAAGGAGTCTAGTACCAGAAGGCCCACCCCGCCAAAACGTTCCCCGGACCCGCTCCCCGAGCGTGACCCCACGCCCGCGCTGTTCCCGCCGCCCCCTCAATCCGCGGGACGCTCATGGCTGCCTCCATCTGAGCGCTCGCACCGCATTGTCATGCTGGATCATCTGCAGCTCCTCCCGGGTGACCCCCGCCCGTCGCAGGACCTCGGGCAGCGTCGTAGCCAGCCACGCGAGCCCCGGTTCGCCACCCAAAGAGGTCCAGAGTGTGCGGCGCGCTCCATCGGTTCCCAGCACGATCTGTTTCACGTGGCCAGCGTCGATGAGGGCTGTGACCGCCCTGACGGTCGCCGATTCGAGGCCCTTGTCACGTTCACGCAATGACTGGTCCAGCTCGAGGACGGCACCGCTCTGGGCCAAGTTCTCGAGATAGCCAGCGTCATGAGCCTTGTCGACGTGGCTGAGGATGATCGACGAAGCCGGCACCCCCGCGTCCACGAGGTGTTTCACCTGGGCCTCGCCTCCGATCCCGCCCTCACAGTGGGTGATGACGGGGGCACCGGTCGCAACGCTCGCCATCGCCGCCGCTTCCAGGTTGCGGAGGTCACGCGCGTCGAGGTGTTCCCCGGCACCGGCAAACTTCACGACCCCGGCTCGATGGGAAGTGCGTCGAACGATGGGCCCTGTGCAGTCGAATTCATCGACGCCATCCAGGAGGTCCGCGACGAACAATTCCGTGAGTTCGTCGACACCCACCCGGTTTGTCCAGTGCAGATCCCCGTAGTACCGGTCGTGGTGGAGGCCTGTCACTGCCACGATGGCGACCCCGCTCCGTTGGGCGATCGTCGCGAGACGGACGGCATCCCTTCCGGCCGACATCGGCATCGCGTCGAGCATGAGCCCTGCACCCGCCTCGCGGCATCGCACGACCTCCGCCACCGCAGCCTCAAGGTCATGCAGGTGAATGTGGGGGAACCTGTCGGCTATCAGCGGCGAGTCGATGATGAGGTGCTCGTGCATGTAGGCGACGCCGTCGAACCCCTCAATATCACCCAGCACCGTGCGAATGGCGCCGGGGGTCACAGGATCACCCCGTCGGCGGACAGCCTGGAGCGCAGGGTGTGCGTGTCGACATCACGCTGGCTGCACCCGGTCTCCACGGAGAGCGCTGCAGCAACCCCGGCGGCGTGGCCGTAGGCAAGGCACTGGCCGATGGAGCGCGCCGATGCGTGCGCATCATGGGTCGCGGAGAGGCACCGCCCCGCCACGAGGAGGCCGTCGATGACCTGCGGCACGAGGGAGCGGAACGGGATTCCGTAGGTGCGTCCTGACGGTTCGCCCCCATCGCCCGCAGCGACGTACCGCCAGATGGTGGACCGGCTTGCATCGTGATCCTCGATGGGCGCCCCGCACAGGGCAATGGCATCGTCGAACTGACGGGCCTGCAGTACATCGTCCTTCGTCAGGACGTACTCACCGATGAGCCGGCGGGTCTCACGTGTGCCCGCCCAGGCGGACGTATTGAGGAGGTAGGACTGCTCGTAACCCGGGACACGATCCTTGAAGAACCGTACGTACTCTGCGGCCTGGCTCCGGCCCTCGATCTCCGCAGCGGTGGCGGCCCACGGGTTAGTGGGGTCAAGACCCGAGACCCGGGTGACATTGGTGTGGAAAATGCCAGGGATGACCGTGCGGTGAGCAGATCCCTCGAGGCGCGGCAGGACGTATTCGCCGCTGTCCGCCGCCTCGTGCATGAGGCGATGCAGTTCGGCGGTCGCCGGGGGTTCCCCGACCCCGCCGAGCCTGAAGGTCGTGGTGAGCGGCTGCACCCGTCGACGTGCGCTGGGCACCTCGAGGGAGCATCCAGCGGCCCATGCCACATCGGCGTCGCCGCTCGCGTCAACCACGCGCTGAGCGGCGATCCGGAATGGTCCACGCCGGGTCAACACAACGACACCCCTCACGGTGGAGCCATCGAGGATGACCGCGCCCATCCGGGCATGCAACAGCGGCCTGACACCGCTGCCGATGATCCGTCTGTCCCACTCGAGCTTGAGCGCTTCAGGTTCGTATGTCACACCTGTGCCTGCACCGTAGGTATTGGCCCGCAGCATGGCCTGACCCCTGTTGAGCATGGCCTCCGCGACTTCCCAGCCGACGCCGCCGACGACCCGTTCCTGACTGCCCGGCGGGAAGAACCCGTACATCGTGTCAAGGACTGCCACGGCGGTTCCCCCGAAGAAGCTGCCACTTTCGATCAGGACGGTGGCTGCGCCGTGCCGGGCAGACATGACGGCAGCGGCGCAGCCCGCGGACCCGCCACCCACCACCGCCACGTCCGCTTCCCACAGGAGGGGAATGGCGTCAGCTCGCTCTGGGCTGATCCTGATCAGGTCCCATGCGGTTTCCGGTGGATCGACAATGAGGTCGGAGGTGAACGTGTCGCTTTCCATGGGTAGTCCTTTCCTGATGAGTGCAACGGATACGCCTCAGTTGAGAAGCCAGCCCCCATCCACCGGAATCACGGCCCCGGTCGTCTGGACGGAACCGGCACCGACGAGCCAGCGGACAGCTGCCGCAACCTCATCTGCCGTCGACGGGCGCTGGGTGAGGGGCATGAGTTCCGGGAACCGTGCGATGACATGGGGTGTACCCAGCGCGCGCGCTGCCATGGGGGTGTCCACCAGCCCTGGGGCAACCATG
>JBDSRF010000093.1:0-8191 GCA_039929445.1 Arachnia sp.
GTGGAGTCGTCGCCGAAGTCGGGTGGTGGCTACAGCTACTCGTTGGTGAACAAGTGGGTCTTCAACAACATTGTGTTGTTCAAGTAACCCTTCAAGCACTGATGGAGGCGGGGCCGGTTCCTTCGGGGGCCGGCCCCGTTTCGCATGTCCGGGCGACGCCCGGGGAACGCAGTGGCCTGCAGCGGCTAATGGAGCTGCGGGGGCGCCGGGCGCAGCCACACGGTGAAGCAGGTGCGGCCCGGCCGCGACTCCACCTGTGTGGCGCCACCGAAGCTGCGCACGACTGCGTGCACGATCGCCAGTCCCAGTCCCGTCGAGCGACTGTCGGAGTGCGCCCGTGCCGCGTCCCCCCGCGTGAAGCGTTCGAACACGCGCGGCAGCGCGTCCGCGGGGATGCCGGGCCCGTCGTCACGCACCTCGATTGACACACGGCCCTGGCGCAGGGCCACGACCGTGGTGACGGTTGTGCCGGCGGGGGTGTGGTTGCGGGCGTTCGACAGCAGATTCACCACCACCTGGTGCAGTTGGCCGGGATCGGCCAGCACCTCGAGGCCCTCCTCGGGCAGTTCCATCCGCCAGATGTGGCCGGGTCCGGCGACCCGGGCGTCGCTGACGGCATTCAGCACCGTCTCCACGACGTCGACGGGGCGAAGCTGCACGGTCGGCTCCGCATCCAGGCGGGCGAGCAGCAGGAGGTCGCTGACCAGGACGGACATGCGTGTCGACTCGGAGTGGATGCGGGCCAGCGCGTGGGCGACATCGTTCGCGTCGGCCTCCGGCCGCTCCGCCAACTCGGCGTAGCCCTGGATGGCGGCCAGCGGGTTGCGCAGCTCGTGTGAGGCGTCGGCCACGAACCGTCGCAGCTTGATCTCCGAGGCCTGTCGGGCCGCCAGGGCCCCCTGGACGTTGACGAGCATGTGGTTGAAGGCGGTGGCGAGCTGCGCCACTTCGTGATCCGCGGGCAGCCCCTCCACCTCGACGGCGCCCGGCACGAGAACCTCGCCCTGGTCCAACCGCAGGTTGGACACCTCGTGGGCGGTCCTGCCGAGCGCGCGCAGCGGGCGGGTGGTGCGTCCGGCCAGCGCCGCCGTGGCCAGGGCAGCCACCAGCACGGCCAGCACACCCACCGAGACAGTGAGTACCGTCAGGCTCAGCAGCGTTCGATTGTTCTCGGCCAGCGGCAGCGCCACCACGACGCGGTTGGTGTCCACACGGGCCTCCGCCCGGTACTCGCCCATGCCGGGGACGCTGACCGTGTGCTTTTCCCCGTCGGCCGGGACGGCGAGTAGCCTGTCGCCCGCGTCCGTGGTCACCCGCTGGAAGCTGCCGTCCCCGACGGTGGTGCCGCGCTTCTCCCCGCTGGGCATGAGGGCCACGATGACGGTGCCCGTGGCCATGCCGGGGACGTTGATGCCCGGCGCCATGTCGCCGGGGGAGCCGGGGCGGCCCTGCCTCGTGAACGCCTGGTCCAGTTGCTTGTCCACCTGGTTGTAGGTCATGGTGCGCGCGGCCAGCAGCGTGCTGGAGGAGAGGATGATGGCCAGCGCGGCAACGATGACGGTCACCCGGTGGCGCAGCTGCGCCGACAGGGTGAGGGAGCGGGTCATGCGGGCCGCAGGACGTACCCGACGCCCCGCATGGTGTGGATCATGGGATCGCGGCCGGCGTCGATCTTCTTGCGGAGGTAGGAGATGTAGAGCTCCACGACGTTGGCCTGGCCCCCGAAGTCGTAGTTCCACACCCGGTCCAGGATCTGGGCCTTGCTCAGCACCCTCTTGGGGTTGCGCATCAGGAACCGCAGCAGCTCGAATTCGGTGGCGGTGAGGTTCACGGCTGCGCCGGCCCGGGTGACCTCGTGGGAGTCCTCGTCGAGGACGAGGTCGCCCACCACGAGCTGCGTGGAGGGGATGGGGGTGGTGGCGCCGGATCGGCGCAGCAATCCGCGCAGCCGTGCGATCACCTCCTCCAGACTGAAGGGTTTCGTGACGTAGTCGTCGCCGCCGGCCGTCAGTCCGTTGATGCGATCGGCGACGCCGTCCCTGGCCGTCAGGAAGATCACGGGGACGTCCGGCTGGAAGGCGCGCACCCTGCGCATCACCTCGAGCCCGTCGAAGTCGGGCAGCATCATGTCCAGGACGATGGCGTCGGGTTGGCTCTGCTTGGCGACCCGCACGGCCTCGCTGCCGGAGCGGGCGGTGTGGACCTCCCAGCCCTCGTAGCGCATGGCCATGGACAACAACTCGATGAGGCTCGGCTCGTCGTCAACCGTCAGCACCCGGATGGGGGTGCCATCGAGCCGTTGGAGGGTGTCAGCGGTGGTGGCCATGACACCACTGTCGCAGCATCCCATGGCCAAAAGCCATGAATCTGCTGTGTGTTTGCTGTGAGGGTGCTTCAGAACGCCTGCGGCTGGATGCGGTGGGCGTCGTCCTCATCAACGATGAGTTCCTCGCCGTCGTCGCGTGGGCGCAGGAACAGGTTGTCCAATCCGGCCCGACCTGAGCCGTGTGCAAGCAGCAGCAGCCCGACGGCGGCCTGGACGGCGTTGTACTCCCAGCCGTGCTGGTGGGCGTAGAACTCGTCGGAGCGCAGCATCAGGATGGTGGCGAGGTTCAGCACCAGGATCCCCAGCCCCACGAGTGGGGTGGCGAGCCCGAAGACCAGCAGAATGCCCCCGATGAGCTCGAACCCGACGACGATCCACACGATGGTGGTGGCGTTGCCGATACCAGCGGCGTCCAGGAGGGCCACCTCCTTGGCGATGCCCACCACCTGCCAGCGGTGCCAGCCGTGTGCGAGCAGGACCACACCCATGAGGATGCGGGACAGTAGCAGCGCGACGTCGCGCACCACCCGCAGGAAGGATCGCATTCTCATTACTCCTTGATGGGGTTGGGGTTGTCGGACTTGTTTACCGGCGGTGCGGCGGGCACGGTGCCACGGATGAGGCGCCCGGAGCTGTGGGAGCCGAGCTCCTCGATGGCCAGCCGACCGACGAGTTGCTGGTTGGTCACGACGCGCTGCGAGCGACCGTTGGTCACGAAGCTCAGCGTCCAGCTGATGAGCGTGCTGACACGCTGTTTGAATCCGGCGATGTAGAGCAGGTGCAGGAACAGCCAGGCCAGCCAGGCGATGAACCCCGTCATCTGGATGGGACCGATCTTCACCACGCCCGAGTACTTGGCGATGGTGGCCATGGACCCCTTGTCGAAGTACTTGAACGCGCCGGGTTCCACCTTGCCGTCCACGCGCGCCTCGATGATCTTCGCCGCATGCTTGGCAGACTGGATGGCGCCCTGCGCCATGCCGGGCACGTCCGGGAAGGACATGAGGTCGCCGATGACGAACACGTCCGGGTGTCCCGGGAGGGTGAGGTTGCGTTCCACCTTGACGCGGCCCGCGCGATCCAGCTCCACGCCGGACTGCTCTGCCAGCGCCTTGCCGAGGTCGTTGCCCTTGACCCCCGCGGCCCACACCTTGCAGAAACACTCGATCCGCTCAGTGGTCCCGTCTTCATGCTTCATCTCGATGCCGCCCTCGTCGACGTTCGTGACGAGCGACTTCAGCTTCACCTCCACGCCGAGCTTCTCCAGCTTCCGCTGGGTGGCGCGGCCGAGTTTGGGGCCGAAGGGGGGAAGTACCTGGTCGGCCCCGTCCACCAGGATCACACGGGCGGTGGCGGGGTTGATCGAGCGGAAGTCCCGGCGCAGGGTGGCGGCGGCAAGTTCCCGGATCTGTCCGGCCACCTCGACGCCTGTGGGGCCGGCGCCCACCACCACGAAGGTCATGAGCTTGCGGCGTTCCGCCTCGTCGGTGGTGAACTCGGCCACCTCGAAAGCGTTGAAGATGCGGGCGCGCAACTCCAGGGCGTCGTCGATGGTCTTCATGCCGGGGGCGTACCTGGCGAACTGGTCGTTGCCGAAGTACGACTGCCCGGCGCCCGTGGCGACAATGAGGGAGTCGTACGAGGTTTCGTGGTACTCGTCGTGGAAGCGCCACTTGACCACCTTCTCGGCCAGGTCCACGTCGTCCACGAGGCCCAGCAGCACCTGCACGTTCTTCTGGTGCCGCAGGATCTCCCGGGTGGCAGGGGCGATCTCACCCTCCGACAGCACACCGGTGGCCACCTGGTACAGCAGTGGCTGGAAGAGGTGGTGGGTGGTGCGTGCAATGAGGGTCACGTCAACGTCGGCGTGCTTGAGTGCCTTGGCGCTGAACTGCCCGCCGAAGCCGGATCCGATGATGACGACGTGGTGCCGCTTGGTCATAACGCCCCCTGGTGGAGTTGGATGAGGTTTCCCACGGAATCGCTGAAGTTGATGGCCTCGCCGGACCCGTCGCGGAACACGTCCCCCACGAAGTGCACGCCTTCGGCGCGCAGCCGTTCGATGTCGGAGAACAGTGTGTCGGTACTCAGGACCAGGACGGGGATGCCGGCGGCGCGCAGGCCGCTGCGGTACTCCTCGCCCAGTGCGCTGTCGCTGGGTTCCAGCAGCAGGCCCGTGTCCTGGCCGGGGGCGTTCACCACGAACACATCCGATTCCGGCAGCGCCAGCGAGGTCTCGAACCCCAGCACCTCCGTGTAGAACCGGTAGGCATGGGCCGGTTCGGTCACGTGGATGCTGACCATGGCGATTCTCATGGCCCCAGACTAGTGCCGGGGCGCTCGCCCGGGACCAGCCCTGCGGCCGGTTCGCCGTCGGCGAAGTATGCTGGCGGCGCCCGCCCCCGCCCCATGAGGTGCCCCTGTGCCTGCTCCACCGCCCACCCGGCCCGCCTCCGCGGACCGGGACGTCCGCCCAGCCGGGCAGTGGACGTGGCCGCTTCTGGGCGCCCTCGGACTCTTCCTCGTCGTTGCCGCCGTCACGGTCGACAGGACCGGGCTGCTGGAGGTGGGCCCCCGCCCGTGGCGGGTGCTCATCACGCTGCCGGGGCACGGCCTGCTGCTGTATGCGTGGTGGCGGATGGGTCCGCGATGGCGCCGCCCACGGCTGGTGCTGGCGCTGTGGTCGCTCGTGTTGTTGCTCAGTCCTCCGCTGCACAGCCGGGACGCGTTCTCCTACGCCGCCCAGGGGTGGCTGGTGGCGCACGGACTTGACCCGTACACGGTGGCCTCGGGCGACGCCGGCCAGTCGGGGCTGCTCGTCGGTATCCACTGGTTCAGGACCACATCGGTGTACCCGCCGCTGTCGCTTGAGATCTTCGGCGTGGTCTCACGGCTGTTCGGCGGTGACCTCTACCTCAGCGCCATCGGGATGCGGTTGCCCAACCTGGTGGCCATCGCCGTGCTTGCGTGGTGCCTGCCGAAGCTGGCGGACCGGGCCGGTGTCCGCCGCGACGTGGTGCTGTGGGCGGGCCTGCTGAACCCTGTACTGCTGGTGCAGTGGGTGGGGGGCATCCACAACGACGCCGTCATGGTGGCACTGCTGGCCGTGGCCTTCCTGGCGGCCCACCACCTCGGGGCCCGGGGATGGGTAGCCATGGTGGCCGGGGGTGCCCTCATTGGCCTGGCCATGGCCATCAAGCAGTCGGCCGCGGTCGCGGGGGTCGGGATGGTGGCACTTGCGTGGGCCGCCTCGCAGCCGGTCCTGCCTCCCCGGTCGAGGACCTGGTGGGGACTCCTGGCGAGGGCCGCGGCCGGCGGTGCCGCCGCCGTCGGCGTGTTCGCACTGGCCTCCTTCGCCACCGGCATGGGGTTGGGGTGGCGCAACCCCACGGCCGGGAGCCCGTTGCAGGCCACCAGCAACGCCCCCATCTCCTGGGTGGCGTCCTTCGCCCGCTTCCACGAGCTGCTGCCCAACGCGCAGATCATCACGATCCTCACCACCTTCACGAGTCTCCTGGTGCTGGCAGGCATCGCCCTGCTGGTGTGGCGGCTCGGGCCCCGTCCGCCCGCCTCCGTGGGGCAGCCGTGGCTGCTGGTCTGTGGGGTTCTGCTGGCCTTCGCCGTGCTGGGTCCCGCCCTGCAGCCGTGGTACCTGACGTGGGTCCTGCCGTTCGCGGCGCTGGCCCGGCCGTCGCTGCGCCTGCAACACCTGTTCCTCCTCGTCACCACCCTCTGCGTCGTCCTCGCCCCGCTGCAGGACGTGATGGCGCCCTACATGGCCATGGGCGTCCTGGCCCTGCCGGCCTGGTTGCTGTGGCGGCGGCTGCGGCAGGGGGACGTGGAAGTCCTCGACCGGTGCGAGACCCTGGTCTGAGCCAGTGAGGGGCCGTGGTGCGACGCGCCGCCACCTCGATGAGCAATAGCGTGGGCCCCATGACGACGCAGCTGTGGAGCGAGACCCCGTCGACGTGGGCCATCCGCACGTCCGGGTTGACAAAACGATTCGGCCGGACGGTGGCGGTGTCAGGACTTGACCTGAACGTGCCCGTCGGGGGCGTCCACGCCCTGCTGGGACCCAACGGCTCCGGCAAGACCACCACCCTGCGGATGCTGCTGGGGCTCATCCGGGCGGACGCGGGCGCCATGGAACTGTGCGGAGTGCCAGTGCCGGAGCAGCTCGACCGGGTGATCCCCCTGGTCGGCGCCATCGTCGAGTCACCGAAGTTCGCCCCGGCCATGACGTTGCGACGCAACCTGGAAATCCTGTCCATGTCCATCGGCGTCAACCGGCGCCGCGTCACGGAGGTGCTGCTCGAGGTGGGGTTGGGGGGCCGCGCCGACACCAGGTTCCGGCAGTGCTCGCTGGGCATGAAGCAGCGGCTGGCCATCGCGGCCACGCTGCTCAAGGAGCCGCAGGTTCTGATCTTCGACGAACCCACCAACGGACTGGACCCGGCAGGCATCCAGGAGATCCGCACCACCATCCGCGCCATCGCCGACGCGGGCCGCACCGTCCTGATCTCCAGCCACCTCCTCAGCGAGGTGGAGCACGTGGCGGACTCTGTCTCCATCATCGGCCGGGGCAGGACGCTGGTGGAGGGGGACCTGTCCACCCTGCTGTCCGGCGACCGTTCCCGCGTCGTCGTGGAGGTGAGTGACCACAGCCTCGCCCATGAGGCGCTGCGCCAGGCGGGCTACGCCGTGGCGCTGTCCGGCGGGCGACTGAACGTGACCGTGGCGGGCGGCGGTGTGGCCGAACCCGGAGAGGTGGCGCGGGTGCTGGGCGGCGTCGATCTCTGGCCGCAGCACCTCAGCGTCGAACGCTCCACCCTGGAGTCCGTGTTCCTGGAGGTGACGGCCACCGAGCACCTCACGGCCACGCAGGGTGCACCCCGGACGGAGGCGTCGTGAACGCGCTGCTGAAGGCCGAACTGCTGCGGTTGGCCAGTCGACGCCTGTTGGTGGTGCTGCTGGTGTGCATGGCCGCGCTGGCCGCGCTCGGGGCGGCCGTGGAGGCAGGCAGCACGGGCCCCGTGACTGCACAGGAGATCCGGGATTCCCGGGAGGCCTGGAAGCAGGAGAAGATCAGCTGGGAGGAGGCCTGCGGAGACAACGCCACCGGCAAGGACTGTGAGGGGTGGGAGGTGACGTCTGACCCGGAGCAGTACCTGCGTATCCCGTTGGGGTTCGGGGAGTACGCCGAAACCGTGATCTCGTTCGGCTCCCCGCTGCTGCTGCTGGCGGTGGCGGTCCTGGCCGCTTCCCTGGTGGGCGCCGAGTTCGCCTCCGGCAACATCGGCACCCAGCTGCTGTTCACGCCGCGGCGCATCCCCCTCATGTTGTCCAAGGTCGTGGCCGCCACCCTGGGCGGGGTGGCGCTCGCCGCCGCCCACCTCGGTGCCGTGCTGGCGTTCTGCGCCCTCACGTTCCTGTCTCTGCGGGGGGCCCACGACATGACGGCGGGTATTGACCTGCCGCTGCTGCTGGGCCGGACGATGGTGCTGGCGCTGCTGATGGCTGTCATGGGGGCGGCCGTGGCCATGGCGGTGGGATCCACGCTCATCACGGCGGGGGTCTTCGCAGTGGTGTTCCTGGGTTCGATCATCCTGGGGGACAGCATTCCGGGTTCCTCGGTGTGGCAGCTCCTCCTCCCCAGCAACATCCTGTGGGCCATGATGTCGGGCGAGTACGAGGTGTACGGGTGGCTCACCATGAACTACGACGACTGGCAGGTCGCGCAGGTCATCACCTACGACTGGGCGCTCGGCTACACCGTGGTGGGCACCGTGCTCCTGCTGGGGGTGGCGGCCCTGTGGTTCCGCCGCCGCGACATCACGCGCTGACCGCCGCCACCGGGGCGTGCCC
>JBDSRF010000094.1:0-9960 GCA_039929445.1 Arachnia sp.
ACCAGGAGAAGGAGGACGACGAGCAGAGCGGCGACGGCGCTGGCCGAGCGGGTGTGCTTCATCATCTTCCTCTCTCCTTCAGCGGTGCCGGGTGAAGCGGTGGACGCAGCTCCCCCGAGCCGCGCCCACCTGCCTTCGGTGGTGAGAGTGGGTGCATCCCCCCGGATCGCACCCACCTGGTCTGTGTCGCTGGGTCAGCGGTTGGTGGTGCCGGGGGCGGCCTGGGCCTCGGTGAAGGAGAACGTCAGGCCCACGGAGCCGCCCTGGACGGTGGTGGTGGGAGCGACGCCGTTGAGCGTGATCTCGGTCTGGTCGGGCAGGGTGACGCTGACCTGGAGCCGGCTGACGCCGCCCACGGTGAGGCCGGTGGTGCTGGTGAAGGCGCGGGCCGTGCTCAGCGAGGAGAGCGGCGCCGCGGCGATCTCGGTCTTGACGGTGCCGGTGCAGGTGCCGTTGCTGAGGTCCCAGGCGGCCGAGCAGGACTTGACGGTGACGCGCAGCGCCTTCGTGGTGGAGCCGTCCGTGATCAGCGCCGGGGTGCCGGTGGCGACCACGTCGAGGCTGAGGCCGGTGGAGGCGAGGGTGCCGCCGTTGGTGAGGTCCACGTAGCGGTTGGACACGTCACCGGGGGCGAGGTTCTCGAGCTTGGTGCCGAAGCCGAGCGATCCGGTGCCGGGGGCCATCGTCAGGCTGAGGGTGCCGCTGTCGGCCACCTGCGGGGTGACGTTGGTGGCCTTGGCGTTCAGCGAGGCGTAGACGCCGTTGGCGCCGATGCTGAGTGCGGAGAGGCCGATGAGGGCGACGGCGCCGACGCGGAGGCTGTTCTTCATCTTGTTGCGGTCCATGGTGAGCTCCTGTGGAATCGTGGGCGAGGTCTTCGTCCGGTGGTGGTCCTTGCTGATGTCCCTTACAAAACCGGGCAAAGTTTGCAGTTGCGGCACCTGGTCCTCACTGATCAGGCTCGGCTTCCTCACATTTTGTGAACACTGCAACCCGGGGTGGCGGCCGCACCGGTGCGGCGGGTGTCGGGGATGCCGGAACCCTGCGGCCACCCGCCCCGCTTGTCCGGTTCCCACAACCATCTCGCTGCAACTTTGTTTGGGCCTGTCGCTGAGCGCGCATTGCGCAGCAAGATGGCATTCTGAGTCGCGCAACCCACGTCCGGACTGACAGATTTGACCGAATCCACATCCGGTCGTGTGGACATGAGGAGGCAACAGGTGTTCAAGCGCATCGCCATCGTCAACCGTGGTGAGGCAGCCATGCGGCTGATCCATGCCGTCCGCGACATCAACGCGGAGCATCCTGAGCGGGAGCCGGTCACCACGATTGCCCTGTGCACCGACGCCGAACGCTCCGCCATGTTCGCGCGGGAGGCCGACGAGTCCCACCCCATCGGGCCCGCCTCCGAGCGTCCCTACCTGAACCACGAGCTGCTGGCCCGCGTACTGAAAGAGGTCCGGGCCGACGCCGTGTGGGTCGGCTGGGGCTTCGTGGCGGAGGACGCCGCCTTCGCGGACCTCGTCGAGTCGCTGGGAATCCGGTTCATCGGCCCCTCGGGCGACGCCATGCGGAAGCTGGGCGACAAGATCGGCTCCAAACTCATCGCCGAGGAGGTCGGGGTTCCCGTGGCCCCGTGGTCACGGGGCGGTGTCGACACCCTGGAGGACGCCCTCGCCGCGGCGGATCGCGTTGGCTATCCCCTCATGCTGAAGGCAACCGCCGGTGGCGGTGGCCGAGGCATCCGCAAGGTCACCAACGCCGCCGAACTCACCGACGCCTACCAGCGGACCCGCGACGAGGCGCAACGTGCCTTCGGCTCGGGTGTGGTGTTCCTGGAGAAGCTGGTCACCGGTGCCCGGCACGTCGAGGTGCAGCTCATCGCCGACAGCCACGGCAACGCCTGGGCCATCGGCGTGCGCGACTGCACGGTGCAGCGCCGCAACCAGAAGGTCATCGAGGAGTCCGCGTCGCCGCTGCTCACCTCCGCCCAGACCGACGAGGTGAAGGCGTCCGCCGAGCGGCTGGCTCTCGCCGTTGGCTACGAGGGTGCCGGGACCGTGGAGTTCCTGTACCACCCCGCCGACAAGCTGTTCGCGTTCCTGGAGGTCAACACCCGCCTGCAGGTGGAACACCCCATCACCGAGGTCACCAACCAGTTCGACCTCGTCCGGGCCCAGATCCACGTGGCCGACGGCGGCGCCCTGGAGGAGCGCCCCACCGAGTTCGGGCACGCCGTCGAGGCCCGCCTCAACGCGGAGGACCCCGACCGCGACTTCGCTCCCGCCCCCGGCCTCATCACCCGACTCGACCTGCCCGCAGGGCCGGGCATCCGCGTCGACACCGGCGTCACCGAGGGCGACTCGATCCCCGCCGACTTCGACTCCATGATCGCCAAGATCATCGCCTACGGCCGCACCCGCAGCGAGGCGCTCGGCCGCCTCCGTCGCGCCATGGCCGAGACCACGGTCGTCATCGACGGCGGGGCCACCAACAAGAGCTTCATCCTGGAGCTGCTGCGCCAGCCCGAGGTGACCGGCCCGGGTGAGGGTCAGGAATGGGCCGACACCGCCTGGATCGACCGCACCCGCGCCGCGGGCGGGCTGGTGGCCGACCGGCACGCCGGCGTCGCACTGGTGGTGGCCGCCATCGAGGCGTACGAGGAGTCCACGGCTCTGGAGACCGAGCGCCTGCTGGCCACCGCCCGCGGCGGACGTCCGCAGACGCAGCACAGCTCCGGCCTGAAGGTCGACCTCAAGCTGCGCGGCGCAGCCCACACCGTCACCACCTATGCCATCGCCCCCGACCGCTACCGGGTGGTGGTCGACGGCCAGCCCACCGAGGCGGAGTTCGCCCGCCTTGACGACGTCCACGGCCGCATCACCGTCGGCGACGAACACCACCGGATCATCTCCGCCATGCACGGCCCCCTGCACCTCATCGAGGTGGATGGCGTCACGCACCGCGTCTCACGCGACGAGGGAGGCGTACTCCGCTCCCCCGCCCCCGCCCTCGTGGTGGCCACCCCCGTGGCCGTCGGCGACGAGGTGGAGGCCGGTGCGGTCATCGTCGTGCTCGAGTCCATGAAGATGGAGACCGCCGTCCACGCGCCGTTCGCGGCGCGCGTGAAGGAGATGCTCGTCATGACCGGCTCCCAGGTGGAGTCCATGGCACCCCTGGTGCGCCTCGAGCCCCTCGGCGACGGCGAGGAGGTGGCTGTGGTCGAGGCCACCGCCGTGCATGTCCCCACGCGTGCGGAGGGCACGGATCCCGCGGCCCGCGCCCACCAGTTGGTGGCCGACCTGTCGGCGACCCTCATGGGCTTCGACGTGGACCCGTCCACCACCACCCTGTCCAGCTACCTGAAGGTGCGCGGGGAGGCACTGGCCACCGGCGCCGACATCTTGGCGGACGAGATCCAACTGCTGCGCCTGTTCGCCGACCTGGCCGAACTCAGCCGCAACCGCCCGTTCGACGAGCAGAGCAGCACAGAGCTGCGCGTCCACTCGGACCGCGAGCACTTCCACCGCTACCTGACAACGCTCGACACAGAGCGCGCCGGGTTGCCCGCGCAGTTCGTCGACCGGTTGGCCGCGGCGCTCCTGCACTACGGCGTCGAGTCCCTCGACCGCTCACCCGAGTTGGAGGAGGCCGTCTTCCGCGTCTTCCTGGCACAGAAGCGCATCGCCGCCGACGTGCCGCTGGTGCTCGGCATCCTCGACCGCTGGATCACGGAGGAGGCCCCCGACACGGATCGCGCTGTCTCCGCGCGGGCCCAGCTGGAGCGCCTCGTGCGCGCCACGCAGCTCCGGTTCCCCGCCGTCGGCGACCTCGCCCGCTCCGTCCGGTTCCGCTGGTTCGACCAGCCGCTGGTCGACGAGCAGCGCGCCGCCGTCGTCGCCGGGGTGGGCGCCGAGGTCGAGGCCCTGGCCGCTGATCCCGACGCCCCCGACTACGACGCACGCATCGCGGCCCTTGCCGGCATCCCGGAGTGGACCGCCAACTTCCTGGCCACCCGCCTGGGTCACGGCACACCGGCGCACGAACCGATGCTCGAGGTGCTCCTGCGCAAGTACTACGGCGGCCACGACCTCTCCGGCGTGGAACGGCTCACCATCGACGGCCGTGCCGTCATCCTGGCCGACCATGTCCTCGACGGCCGGCCCCGCCGTTTCGTGGGGGCCATCGGCACCGCGGACGAACTGGTCGCCAACGGTGCGCTGGCCACGCTGGTGGCTCAGCAGGTGGCGGCCCGCACCCCGGGCCACGACGCCGTCGTCGAGCTCTACGTGGCCTGGCCGGGTCACCCCGACGGCGACGAGCTGTCCGAGCAACTGTTGCAGCGGCTGCGGACCTGGACGTGGGATCCGGCGGTGCACCGCATCGCCATCGGCGTGTGCACGGATGACGGCACCGTCGACTACCGCACGTTCCTGTTCGATGAGGGCGGCATCCACGAGGACGAGCGCATCCGCGACCTGCACCCCATGGCGGGGCGCCAGCTGGACCTGTGGCGGCTGCGGGAGTTCCACACCACCCGCCTCCCCGCCCCGGCCGACGTGCTGCTGTTCGACTGCGTCGCCAAGTCCAACCCGAACGACCGCCGGCTCGTGGCCATGGCCCAGGTCCGCCAGCTCGCCGTCATCCGCGACGACGCCGGCGCACTCATCAGCCTGCCGCACGCCGAGCGGGCCGTCGCCAACTGCCTGGAGGCGATCCGTCGCACCCGGTCCGCCCTGGGTGCGGCCGGCTCCCGCCTGGACGTGAACCACGTCTGGGTGCACGTGTGGCCGGAGATCGACGCCGAGCTCGCCGACATCACCCCGTTGAAGGACCGGATCACGCCGCTGTCCGACGGTGCGGGCATCGAGGAGGTCCTCTGCCAGGGCCGCTTCGTCCGCGACGACCGGCTCATCCCGCTGGCGGTGCGCTTCCACGCCCAGCCCGGCGCTGGCGTGACCACCACCATCACGGCCCCGCCCACCGAACCGCTGAAGCCCCTGGACGACTACGCCGGCAAGGTTCTGCGGGCCCGCCGCCGCGGGCTCGTGTACCCCTACGAACTCACGTCGGCGCTGGCCGGCAAGGGTGGGACCCTCACTGAGCTCGACCTTGACGCCGACGGCCGCCTGGTCGAGGTCGATCGGGAACCCGGCCGCAACACGGCCGGCATCATCGCCGCACGGGTCACCACCCCGACGGCTCTGCACCCGGAGGGGATCACCCGCATCGTCCTTTCCGGCGACCCCACCAAGGGGCTCGGCGCCGTCGCGGAACCCGAATGCGCCCGCATCATCGCCGCCATCGACCTGGCCGAGGAGCTGGACGTGCCGGTGGAGTGGTTCACGCTGTCCTCCGGCGCACGCATCTCCATGGACTCCGGCACCGAGAACATGGACTGGGTGGGTGCCGCGCTGCGTCGCATCGTCGAGTTCACGCAGGCCGGCGGCGAGATCAACGTGGTGGTGGCCGGTATCAACGTGGGCGCCCAGCCGTACTGGAACGCCGAGGCCACCATGCTCATGCACACCAAGGGCATCCTCGTCATGACACCCGACTCGGCCATGGTGCTGACGGGCAAGCAGTCACTCGACTTCTCCGGCGGCGTCTCCGCCGAGGACAACTTCGGCATCGGCGGCTACGACCGGGTCATGGGCCCCAACGGCCAGGCCCAGTACTGGGCGCGTGACCTGGGTACCGCCATGGGGATCCTCATCTCCCACTACGACCACACGTTCGTGGCCGCCGGCGAGGACGGACCCCGCCGCGCCCCCACCACGGACCCCGTCGACCGTGACGTGTCCGCGTTCCCGCACGACGGCGAGTTCGCCACGGTGGGCCAGATCTTCTCGTCCACCCACAACCCGGACCGCAAGAAGCCGTTCGACATCCGCACCGTCATCGCGTCCGTGTGCGACCAGGACCACTCCCGAGTGGAGCGCTGGGCGGGCATGGCGGAGGCGGAGACGGCCGTGGTGATCGACGCCCGTATCGGCGGGCACTCGGTGAGCGTCGTGGGGATCGAATCCACCCCCGTGCCGCGCGCAGGGTTCCCTCCCACCGACGGCCCCGACACCTTCACGGCCGGCACGCTGTTCCCACGGTCGTCGAAGAAGGTGGCGCGCGCCATCAACGCGGCGTCGGGGAACCGGCCGCTCGTGGTGCTGGCCAATCTGTCGGGCTTCGACGGCTCACCCGAGTCGATGCGCAACCTGCAGCTGGAGTACGGCGCCGAGATCGGCAGGGCCATCGTCAATTTCGACGGCCCCATCGTGTTCGTCGTCATCTCCCGCTACCACGGCGGCGCTTTCGTGGTGTTCTCCAAGCGACTCAACGAGAACATGACCGTGCTGGCGCTGGAGGGTTCCTACGCCTCCGTCATCGGTGGCGCACCCGCCGCCGCGGTCGTGTTCGCCCGCGACGTCGACAAGCGCACCAGTGCCGACCCCCGGGTGGCCGAGTTGCAGGCACGGCTACGCGACGCGGCACCGGAGGCGCACGCCGACCTTTTGGTGGAGCTCTCCGACGCCAGGGCGGCTGTGCGGGCCGAGAAGATCTCCGAGGTGGCCGCCGAGTTCGATGCCGTCCACAGCATCCACCGCGCCGTGCAGGTGGGCTCCGTGGACAAGGTGATCTCGCTGGCGGAACTCCGCCCAGGGATCGTGGAGACGATCGAGAAGCACATCTCATGACGTCTTGCTGTTCAACTTTTCGCTTTGTTCACGTAACATGAACAGATGGAAAAGTTGAACAGACGTTCCGAGGAGGCGGTGATGACCGCGGTCTCGGCCTCATTAGCAGCCCAAACAATCAACATCCGGTGGGAACACTCCACCGACCAACGGGGAGACATGGATGGCGAAGCCGTCATCCGAATTGACGACAGACTCTTGCGGCTCCCCTACTTGGTCAAAAATCAGATCAGACCCTCAACTCTGGGTCTCCTGTCTCACAGACTGCTGCCAGGCACGCTGATCCTCTCAGACCACATCACCACATCCGTAGGAAGACTTCTACGCGAGCGAGGCCTCAGCTACGCAGACGCCGCAGGCAACGCAGACATCGAGGCGCATGGGGTCAGGATTCACGTCGAGGGGCTCAGACCACCACGCACATCGGTATCCACCACGGCGAGCCTCCTGTCAAACTCCGCCATGCCCTTGGTACTTGCCGTTCTCAATAGGCCTGAGCTCATCAACTTCTCGGTGCGCGAACTCCAGGCCCGCACCCACGTATCAGTGGGGACTACGCACCGGGTGCAGAAGCAACTCCATGACAGCGGATACGTGCACACTCCGGAAGAAGACAGCTCAACGTCCAACCGCACCAGGTGGCGACGCCTACTTGAGGGCTGGCTGACCGCCTTCGCGACGATGCGGGACGACATCACCATCGGCCAGTTCTCCAGCGACTTGGGCCAGCCGGAGCTCTATTCGACCGCGCTTGGCTTGGATGCCAGCGTCTCCGGAGAGTTTGCCGCCTACCTGACAGGGGCCGACATCAGACCAGCTACTGCCGATTTCTACGTGACGGACTCTGCATCAGCGCTCATCCGCGCCGCACGACTTCGACGAGACCCCGAGGGGGCCATCACCGTACGCAGGGCCATCTGGACTCCGATCGCGA
Organism: Arachnia sp.; assembly: GCA_039929445.1. GTDB lineage: Bacteria > Actinomycetota > Actinomycetes > Propionibacteriales > Propionibacteriaceae > Arachnia. The sequence continues at coordinate 7,627 of JBDSRF010000094.1, forward strand.
CGGCAGACTCCCGTCACGGGCAGAGCAACCTCGCTCCCTCTCCAGTCGTCTACGCCGACATCGCCAGCATCATCGACCCTCGGACAGAACGCTTGGCAAGGGAGTGGATGGAGCATGACGCGAACCTTCGATCTTTCATCGTCGATTGACGACACCTACTTCCCACTGAGTGCACTGAGAGCCCTCTCCGCACGGAGCGAGGAAACCGGGGTCACATGGATCGTGATCGGCGCTATGGCTCGCGACCCCGTGGTCCACATCCCGCTCGGACACGCCCCGGCACGGGCAACCAAGGACGTTGACATTGGAATCGCAGTCCCAGCCAAGGACGGATTCACCACCTTCACGGAAGGACTCACCCAACGGCGCAACGGTCAGCATGCTTTCAGCATTGAGGGCGTTCCGATCGACATCGTCCCCTTTGGCGGGATTGAGGCAGATGGGCACATCACATTCCCCGACGGGCACCGGCTGAACGTCATCGGCCTCTCAGAAGCAGCGTCCTCCCCCGACCAGGTCCGGCTCGCAGAAAATTTGACAGTCAGCGTGGCCTCACTCGAGGCCCAGTGCCCCTTGAAGTTGTTGGCTTGGCGAGACAGGCACACCACGGACACCAAGGATGCGCTCGACCTCATCACGCTCCTCAGCGCCGGCTCGGAAGGATGCTACGCCGAGGAGACCTGGGACCATGACTACAGCCTGACTGCCAATGATGACGACATCCGTCTGGCTGGCTCCTTCCGTCTGGGTCTGGAAGGAGCCGCACTGTTCGGTGGACCAAGACGCGAGGCCGCGTCGACGATCCTGCGCGACGGCGCCCAACGCGCATTGCTGCTGCGTCACATGTCTCAGCACGGAGCAAAAGAAATTCTCGATGCCTACGTGAGAGGTTTCGTGGGTCTCGCCCGAGGCGACCGCTAACTCGCTGGTGTGATGCTCAGCGCCCTCCATCCACATTTGCCCCGATGGGCAGCGTCAGCGTCGCCCTCAAGCCTCCAAGGTCCGAAGCCCCCAGCACCACGTCACCCCCGTGGTCGCGGGCGATCTCCCGCACGATGGCCAGGCCCAGCCCGCTGCCGCCGGCCTCCCTGTCCCGCGCCTCCTCGAGCCGCACGAACCGTTCGAACACCCTGTCGCGAGCCTGCTCGGCGATACCGGCCCCGTCGTCCTCGACCACGACGCAGCCGTCCGAGATCGTGACGCGCACCCGGCTCACAGCGTGCCGGGTCGCGTTGTCCACCAGGTTGCGCACCACGCGACTGAGAGCCGCGGGATCCGCGAACGCGTCGCCGTCCCCCGTGACCTCCACGGGTACGCCGGGGCGGGCCGCGCTGACGCCGTCGGCGACGATGGCCCGCAGATCCTGCGGGGTCCGTGCCACCGGTGCGGCGCCCAGCCGGGCCAGGAGGAGGAGGTCGTCCACCAGCGACTGCATCCGGAGCACCTCGGGCTCCAGATCAGCAGCCAGTTCCGCGGTGGTCAGTGCATCGGGGTGGGAACGAGCCACTTCCACGGTGAGGCGGAGCACGGCGATCGGGGACCGCAGCTCATGGGCGGCGTCCTCCACGAAGCTGCGTTGCCTCGCCGCAGCATTCTCCAACCGGTCCAGCATCTCGTTCAGGGTGCGGGCCAGCGCACCCAACTCGTCGTCGGCAACGGGCACCGGCAGCGCACCCGGCCCACCCTCACGGGCGACGCTGGCGGCCGCGCTGCGGAGTTGCTCCACGGGTCGCAACGCCCGCCCGAGCGCCAGCCAGATCACGATGGCCAGGAGGGCCGTGAGCGTCGGGACCACCCCGATGAGCGAGACCCTCAGGGCGTGCAGCACCCCCTCCACGTCCCGCAGCGGCAGGGACACCACCACCGTCACGGGGTTTCCGCGCCACGTGGCGGGGACCGCCACGGTCCGCGCCTGCTCGTCGTAGGCCGTGGCCAGCGTGGCGCGACCGTCCTGCACCAGCCGCGCCACCGCCTCGGGCGGCAGCAGCGGCAGGGTGCGGCTGGCGTTCGCGGAGCTCGCCACCACCAGTCCGGCAGCGTCGAGGACCTGCGCGATCTCACCCGGTTCCGCCACCGGGAGCGGCGCCGGCAGTCTGTCGTCGTCGGCCAGACGTGCCACGGTCGCGGCGCGCTCGTCGGCCAGGTCGTCGAGGGCGGTGATCCGGCTGGCTGAAACCACCGCCGTGAGCGCCACGGCTCCCAGGATGAGCCCCAGGCAGAGCAGGCCCGCGGTCACCAGCGTGAGGCGGAGGCGCAGGGACAGCCCGCCCCAGCGCCGCGGCCGGGAGGTCATCCCACCACGCGGTAGCCGGCGCCGCGCACCGTCGTCACCAC
>JBDSRF010000095.1:0-3235 GCA_039929445.1 Arachnia sp.
ACGCGCTCTGTCAAGTCGCTGTGGCAGTTTTCCGGTGCCCGGCGGCGGCGCCCGTTAGGCTCCGAGAATCGGACAAGCGGGAGGCGATGACTGTGGAATCGACGAATCTGACGGACCTGATCAACGATCAACTCACCCTGGCGGGCCAGGGGGAGACAAGCGGGAGGAGCGCCAGGACCCTGCACGGTGGCAAGGAGAACGCCCTGCGACAGACGGTGGTGGTGATGCTCGGCGGACACAGGATGGACGAACACGTCAGCCCCGGGGAGGCGACCCTCCTCGTGCTTGCCGGATCGTTGCGGATCCACACGGCCGAGCGGCAGCTGGACGCGCGGGAGGGTGACTTCGTCGTCATTCCCAGGGAGCGGCACAGCGTCGACGCGCTGGAGGACAGCGCCTTACTGTTGACCGTCATCAAACCCGTGGGCCACGGCTACAACGCCTGACGCCGTGACTGTGACTCCTCGACGCCCCGTTGCCCTCGTGACCGGCGCCACCGGGGGCATGGGCCGGTGCATCGTCGCTGACCTCGCCACGACACACGACGTGGTGGCGCTGGGACGCAAGGCGGAGGTGCTGGATGAGCTGAACCAGTTGAAGGGCGTCGTGGCCCACGCCGTCGACATCACCGACGACTCAGCCCTGGCCGGCATGGTAGCGACGCTGGGCAGCCTCGACGTGCTTCTGCACGTGGCCGCGATCTCCGTGCCCCACACGGTCGCCGACGCCACCCCGGGGCAGTGGCGGGAACACTTCGAGACCAATGTCTTCGCGCCAGCGGAACTGACGCGCCTCGCGCTGCCGCTGCTGCGGGAGTCGGGTGGCAGCGTCATCTTCATCGGATCGGGCGCCAGCACTAAACCGGCGCCCGGCAACGCCGTCTACACCGCCAGCAAGCATGCGCTGCAGGGCCTGGCCGACACGTTGCGGATCGACGAAGCCACCACTGGCGTGCGGGTCAGCACCATCGCCCCGGGCCCCACAGACAGTGGGATGCTGCGGGCCATGCAGGCAAAGATGGGCGACGGGTACGACGCCGACCACTACATCCGGCCCGCCACAGTCGCGGCGGCTGTGCGCTACGTGGTCGACGCTCCCCAGGACGCCCAGCTCACCGATGTCGCGGTGCGACCCCGGATCGAGCTGGCGCTCCGACAGGACGGCTGAGGGTCAGCCCCGCATACCTCGGATCTTGTCGGCCACGTAGTCGATGTCCTTGTCGCCGCGACCGGACAGGTTCACCACGATGACCTCGTCCTTGCCCATGGTGCGTGCCAGCCTGCCGGCGTGCACCAGGGCGTGCGCGCTCTCCAGCGCCGGAATGATGCCCTCTGTGCGGCAGAGCAGCTGGAACGCCTCGAGTGTCTCGGCGTCGGAGGCGGTGACGTACTCCACCCGGCCGACGTCCTTGAGGTGCGCGTGCTGGGGGCCGACACCCGGGTAGTCCAGGCCGGAGGCGATGGAGTGCACTGGGTTCGGGCCGCCGTCGGCGTCCTGCAGCAGCATGGTCTTCATGCCGTGCAGCATGCCGGGGGACCCCAGCGTCATGGTGGCAGCGTGCTCGCCCACCACGTTGATGTCCTTGCCGGCCGGCTCCACGCCGAACATCTTCACCGACTCGTCCTCCAGGAAGGCGGTGAAGAGCCCCATGGCGTTGGAGCCGCCGCCCACGCAGGCGATGAGTGCGTCGGGCAGCCTGTTCTCCTTCGCCAGGATCTGCTTGCGGGCCTCACGCCCGACGATGGCCTGAAAGTCCCGGACGATGGTGGGGTAGGGGTCCGGGCCCACCACGGAACCGATGGCGAAGAACGTGTCCTCCCAGTCGGAGGCGAACTTTCCGAAGGCGGAGTCGACGGCGTCCTTGAGGCACTGACCGCCGTCGGTGACGGAGACGATCGTGGCGCCGAGGAGTTCCATGCGCACCACGTTGGGGTGCTGCTTCTCGATGTCGATGGCACCCATGTGGATCTCGCACTCAAGACCGAGCAGCGCGGCGGCGGTGGCCAGGGCCACGCCGTGCTGGCCGGCACCGGTCTCGGCGAGAAGCTTCTTCTTGCCCATGCGCTTGGCGAGCAGAGCCTCGCCGAGGCAGTGGTTGATCTTGTGGGCGCCCGTGTGGTTCAGGTCCTCCCGCTTGAGGTAGATCCGGGCACCGCCGAAGTGCGCGGTGAGGCGCTCCGCGAGGAACAGCGGCGACGGCCTGCCCACGTAGTCCGTCAGCAAGGCCTCGTACTCGCGTGCGAACTCGGGGTCCTTGCGGGCCTCGGCGTAGGCGGCGGCCACCTCGGCGATGGGCGCCTCGAGGTGTGGGGGCAGGAAACGGCCACCGTGGGCCCCGAAAAAGCCAGCCTCATCGGCGTGAACGAGCGAAGTCATGGGTGGATACTAGTGGCCCGGCACCTCACCGGCTGACGCAGTGTTCAGGACAGCATGCCCGGCGCCGACGTGGCGGCGGTGGCGGAGCCGAATCGGCGCTGGTAGTAGGTGAGACCATCCACCCCGGCGGCCTCCGCGGCGGTGACGGTACCCAGCAGGACGGTGTGGTCGCCGCCGGGTTCGAACGTCACTGTGTCGCAGCGCAGCCAGGCGGTGGCGCCGTCGATGCGGGGGAGTCCGTGGTCGAGGTCCCAGTCAATGCCCGCGAACCGGTCCGGCAGGCCGCGCGTGGCGAACCGGACGGCCAGGTCGGCCTGGGCGCTGGAAAGGACGTTGACGCCGATCCGCCCTGCGGCCCGGACGTGATGGATGAGGGCCCCGCGGTTGTCGAGTGCCAACAGCACCATGGGTGGGTTGACCGACAGCGAGGCGAAGGCCGAGACGGTGGAGCCGTAGGGCACGCCGTCGACCATCGTGGTGATGACAGTGACGGGCGCCGACACGTGTGCCATGGCCTCGCGGAAGTCGGTCTCGAGCTGTTCGTACACGCCCACCAAGCTAGCCCAGTGGCTTTCCCCATCACTCACGTGTTCGCGGCCGGCTCATCGTCGGTGGCTTCGGTGTACATGCCGGGCGAGTCGTACACCAGGGAGGCGCCGTCGGCCGCGTCCTTGAGTTCCCGCGGCGCGATGGCGTGGGCCAGGTGGTAGACGCCGACGGTGACGATGGTCCCGAGCGCGATCCCGCCGAGGGTGAAGCTGCCGACGCTCAGCTGCACGTCGCCGACGCCGATGATGATGCCGGCCGCGGCGGGGATGAGGTTGATGGGGTTGCCGAAGTCGACGTTGTTCTCCTTCCA
>JBDSRF010000096.1:0-44653 GCA_039929445.1 Arachnia sp.
GCCGGCATGGAGCAGTTCAACGACACGCCCATCGTCAACGGTGTCGCCTACCCCAAGGTCACGCTCGAGCCGAAGTCGTACCGCATGCGCATGCTGAACGCCGCCAACGACCGCTTCTTCAACTTCCAGTGGTACGTCGCGGACCCCGACCCGGCCAACGGCAACGGGAAGACCGAGGTGCGACTCAATGCGGCGGAACTGGCAGCGGCCCAGACTGACACCAGCATCTCCCCGACCCCGGCCGACGCACGCAACAACGCGGCGGGCCCGGACTGGATCCACATCGCGAGTGAGGGCGGATTCCTCCCCGCACCCACCGTCGTGGACGGCCAACAGCCGGCGACGTTCATCACCGATCCGACCAGGTTCGACGTCGGCAACGTCGACAAGCACTCCATGCTCATCGCCCCCGCCGAACGCGCCGACGCCATCGTCGACTTCTCCAAGTTCGCCGGCAAGACGCTGATCCTCTACAACGACGCTCCCGCCGCCTTCCCGGCGCGTGTCCCGTCCTACGACTACTACACGGGCGCACCGGACATGAGCCCGGTGGGCGCCCCCAGCACCCTGCCGGGTTACGGGCCGAACACCCGCACCATCATGCAGGTCACCATCGCGGACACCGCACCGGCCACTGCCTTCAACCTGGCCAAGCTGCAGACCGCCTTCCGGCACAATGCTGCGGGCACAGGCGTCTTCGAGTCGGGCCAGCACCCCGTCATCGTCGGGCAGGCCGGGTACAACAGTGCCTACGGCACATCCTTCGCAGCATCCAGCAACTGCAACGCCCCCAACAGCACGTCGACCCGCTGCGACGGGCTCGTCAGGGTCAGTGACACCACGACCTTCGGCTTCAACACGCTGAAGGGTCAGAGCGCCAAGATGACGTTGCCGCTCGGACCGAAGGCACTGCACGACGAGATGAACTCGACCACGTTCGACGACTACGGCCGGATGTCGGCCACCATGGGGATCGAGGCACAGCCGCCGACCCCCGGAGCGCAGAACGTCACCCTGTATCCGTTCACCAACCCGGCCACCGAGCTGATCGACGGCACCAACCTGCCCAAGGTCGACTTCGCACTTGATGTCAACGGTGATCCCGCCAAGGACGTCAAGGTGAGCGCCATCAGCAGTGCCGCGGACGGGACGCAGATCTGGAGGTTCACGCACAACGGCGTCGACACCCACCCGATCCACTTCCACCTCTATGACGTGCAACTCATCAACCGCGTCACGTGGGACAACATCATCAAGACTCCCGAACCCGGCGAGTTGGGCTGGAAGGACACGGTCAGGATGAGTCCACTGGAGGACACCATCGTGGCCCTGCGGCCGATCATCCCCAAAGTCCCGTTCGAGGTGCCCAACGCCATCCGGCCCCTCAACCCGATGATGCCGCTGGGATCCACGGCGGGCTTCAACAACACCGACCCACAGGGCAACCCGACGTCGCCCATCGCCAATGCGCTCGTCAACTTCGGGTGGGACTACATCATCCACTGCCACATCCTCAGCCACGAGGAGATGGACATGATGCGCCCGGTCAGCCTGGCGATGCCGCCGCGCAAACCCGATGGGTTGGCCACAACAATCACGGGCAGCGGCAAGAACGCGCGGGTGGTGCTCACGTGGAACGACAATTCGATCAACGAGACCGCCTTCCTCGTGCAGCGCACAGCCAACGGCACGACGTGGACGGACCTGCAGACGATCCAGTCCCCGCTCAGCCAGCCCAACGTCCACGGCGCCCGCACCTTCACGGACGCCACGTCAAATGGAAGTACGCCGTATCGATACCGCGTGGTCGCGCTCAACACCGTCGGATACGGCGGGGCCTACCCGAGCCTGACCGTCCGTTCCACCTCGACCGAGGTGGGCGCCAACCAACCGGCCGCCCCCACGAACCTGACTGCAACCCTGCAGTCCGGGCCCAGGGTCAGCCTGTCTTGGCGCGACAATGCGACCAACGAAACCGGCTTTATCGTGGAACGCTCAGCCGACGCAGGCGCCACCTACACGACGATTGCCACCCCGGGTGCGCGGAACAACACCGGCACCATGACCTACATCAACACCACTGCTGTTCTGGGCAACAGTTACCTCTACAGGGTCAGCGCGGTGAACGCAGCAGGCAACTCGGCTCCGTCAAACACCGCCGCGGTCGCTGTGCGTCTTCCAGACACCCCCACGGGCGTGACGGGGAGTGCGACACGACGCGGCAGTAGCGAGCAAATCACAGTCCGATGGACTGATGTCCCGAACGAGACGGGCTACACGATCCAGTGGAGTGCGACTCAGGCCTTCACGACGCCAGCAGGATCACGCACGGCCGCGGCCAACGCCACGACCTACACAACTGGCAACGTCTCGAGGACAATCTGGTGGGTTCGCGTGAGCGCCACCAATGTTCTGGGTACCTCCGGCTGGTCCACTCCCGTGATGGTGACGCCCGCCTGACGCCAGCATCACCCTGACACCAGCCCAGCGCCACACCCCCGAGTGTCGCTGGGCTGGTCCACGTCCAGCCCCACCTGACACATGGGGTCCCCGCGGTCCTCACTCCCGGGAAAGGACACCGTGAGCCCGTCGCCCGTGACACGAAAAGTCCGACTGGCCGGGAATCCAGCCAGCCGGACTTTCCGCCTGTGATGTCAGAAGATGCGCACCACCGTGGAGGCCGGGGCCTCCAGCAGTCGCTCGATCTCGTCGTCGAGCCGGACCAGCGTCAGGGAGGCGCCCGCCATCTCCAGCGACGTGCAGTAGTCGCCCACGTAGCTGCGACCGATCGTGATGCCCTGGTCGGCGAGCTTCTGCGCGGCGATGCCGTAGAGCAGGTAGAGCTCGCTGATGGGTGTGCCGCCGAGCCCGTTGATCATGAGGGCCACGCGGTCCCCCTTCTCGAAGGGCAGGTCGGAGACAACGGCGTGCAGCAGTTCGTCCACGATCTCGTCGGCCGACGTCAGCTTCGCGCGGCGCCTGCCCGGTTCGCCGTGGATGCCGACACCCACCTCCATCTCGTCGTCTCCCAGGTCGAACAGGGGCGACCCCTTGGCCGGCGGCGTGCAGGCTGTCAGCGCGATGCCCATGGTGCGCGTCACGGAGTTCACCTTCTCCCCGATGGCGACGACGTCCTCCAGTTCGGCACCCTCCTCGGCCAGTGCACCGCAGCACTTGATGACGAAGAAGTTGCCCGCGACTCCGCGGCGACCCACCGTGTAGAGGGAGTCGGTGACAGCCACGTCGTCGTTGATGAAGAGGGTGGCCACCTTGATGTCGTCGGCCTCGGAGAGTTCGGCCGCCATCTCGAAGGCCATCTTGTCGCCCGTGTAGTTGTTGACGAGCAACAGCACGCCCTTGTCGGAGGCGAGCCGCTTGGTGGTCTCGTAGACGTATTCGCTGGGTGGGGCGGCGAAGACGTCACCGGGGCAGGCGGCGTCCAGCATGCCGGGGCCCACCACCATGACGTGGGCGGGTTCGTGCCCGGACCCGGATCCCTGGACGATGCTCACCTTGTCGTGGCGGGGCGCGTCCGAACGCATGATGAGGTTGTACTCGGGCACGTAGGTGATCGTGTCCGGGTTGGCCAGGGCGATCCCCTTCAGCATTTCGGGGACGAACTGCTTGGGGTCGTTGAGGAACTTCTTCATCGGTACCGCTCCTTTGAGGATGGGTTGGTTGGGTGATGACCACCCGGCATCGGTGCCGGGTGGGGTGAAGTCAGCGTTGCTGCCAGGCCTCGGCCAACTTTTCGATGATGACGGCGATGCCCATGGCACCGGCGTCCACCGAGCCGATGCTGCGCTCGCCGGTGTAGCTGGCGCGGCCGCGCCGCGCCTGCATCGAAGCGGTCGCCTCGGCCGCCTCACGGGCGGTGGCGGCCACGGCGGTGAGGCTGTCCGCCGTGCTGGCACCCCGGCCCAGCTCGGCCTCCAGGGTGTCGATGGCGGGAACCAGGGCATCGAGGAGCGTCTTCTCCCCCAACTCGGCCTGGCCGCGAGCCTTGATGCCTTCGACGGAAGAGCGCAGGGCCGCCACGACGTCGGCACCCGTGGCCTCGGCGTGTCCCTTCAACGCACCCCCGGCGCGCAGGAAGGCCGTCCCCCAGATGGGGCCTGACGTGCCGCCGACGCGGGACATGATGGTCTTGGCCACCTTCTGCAGGAACACGCCGGGATCGCTGCGGTCGTAGTCGTCCCACTCCTCGATCACACGCTCGAAACCCCGGGCCAGTGAATAGCCGAAATCGCCGTCGCCGACGACCGAATCAAGCTGGCAGAAGTACTCCTCCTGCTCCAGTGCCGTGCCCGCGATGCTGTGAACGACGAACTCGACATCACCCTGCGTGGTCATCCGGTTTTTCCCTCCAGTGATCATGACAAAACATCACGTCGTCGGGGGGACCACGATGGTGACGGGCGGCAATGACCGTCACAGGACACCAGGGTGGCGACTGACCGTTCTAGCCCAGTATAGTCTGGACTTTACCGCGCCGGGGGAGAAGAAGAGTCGCGATCGCGACGTCCGACGCCCAGAGGGATGGGCGCAGGACGAACCCAAGGAGACACGGCATGGAAACCACAGCTCTCGACCGGAACTCGTCGGTTCCGCTGTACGTGCAGATCGAGAACGCCCTGCGGAGCAGCATCGCCGCCGGAGAGTGGAAGCCCGGGGACCGCATCCCCTCTGAGGTGTCCCTCAACGACCACTTCGGGTGTTCTCGCATGACCGTGCGCGGCGTCCTCAACGCCCTCGTCGACGACGGCCTCCTGTACCGCGTGCCCGGCAAGGGCACCTTCGTCACGGAGCGGAAGATCTCGACCCTCTCCCCCGCGTACCAGGGGATCCGGGAACAGCTGGAGCAGATGGGCTTCACCACCACCACCGAACTCGTGAGCCGACGCGCCGCCGCCCCGCGGGAGGCCGTCCGCAGCAAGCTCCAGACGGACCGCGGCGTCGATGTGCACGAGATCGTACGGCGGCGCCTTGTCGACGGCGTCCCCGTGAGCCTGCATCGTTCCTTCGTCCCGACCCCCCTCGCGCCCGGCCTCGCCAACGACGACGTGGTGGGTGAGCAGCTGTGCGTCATACTCGAGCGGGAGTACGACCTTCGACCCGCCCGCACCATCGAGCAGTTGGAGGCCGTGGCAGCCACCCGACAGGAGGCCAAGCTGCTCGGCATCCACGAGGGCGCCCCTCTGCTGCTGCTGGAGGACACGATCTCGGCACCGTCGGGGACGGTGTTCGAGTACTCGAAGATCCTGTTCCGCGGTGACCGGATGAAACTGCACTTCGACTACACCAACTGAGCTGGGGTCGCGGTCAGCTCTGGCCGTGTGCGGCTGCCCCGTGGGTGTCAATGACGCGTCGCAGGAAGGCCAGGTCGACCACCGCGCCGTCGCCCGCTGCGAGGCCGGCGGGATCGTCGACCACCCGGGCCGGCACGGACGGCTCCCCCAGATCCGTGAGCACGAGAGCGGCGCCGGTGAAGTCCTCCCCCGCCGTGTATCCCGACAGGGTGACCACCACGGGCAGGCCCGCGGAAACGGCGGAGCGGCACCCCACGCCCGAGTCCTCGATCACCACCGTGTTGGCCGGGTCGGACCCCAGGCCCTCGACGGCGTGGAGGTAGATGTCGGGCGCGGGCTTCTTTCGCTCGACGACATCGCCGGCGAACACCCGGACGGACCGGGCCACCTCAGCACCCACCACGGAAGCGAGGACCGACTCCACGGAAGCGACCGCGGAGGTGGAGGCCACCGCCACGCACCACCCGGCGTCGAGCGCGTCGTGGATCAGGCGGGCGACGCCCGGGCGGGGGGCCAGCGCCCCCTCCGACACCAGGTGCCGGAAGAGCCGCGACTTGGCCACGTGCCACTCACCGACGACGTCCCGGCGGCTGTCCTCGTCCGTGGGCATACCCAGTGCCGCAGCACGCTCGGGCGTGAGGAAGCTCATGAGACGTTCCTTGCCGCCCCCGACCCGCAGCAGGTCCGCGTAGGTGGCGTCGTCCCACTGGATGGGCACGCCGAGTTCCGTGAACATGGCGTTGAAGGCCACGAGGTGGCCGTCACGCTCGGTGTCGGCCAGCACCCCGTCGCAGTCCAGCAGCAGGGTGGGGGTGCTCATCGGGATTCTCCGGTGGCGCGCCCTGCGGAACCGAAGGCCTGCAGGTGGGCCGTGACGGTCTCCCCCACCTTGGCGGCGACGGCGTCGAGCACGGGCAGCGGCTCCCAGCGGTCGGCGTCGCGCGCCGCCCGGAGCGCCTCGGCAGAAGCCTCCATGTAACTGCGCTTGATGGCCGTGGAGACGTTGATCTTGGAGACGCCGGCGTCGATGAACATCCGGAACTCGGCGTCGGCGAGGCCGGTGCCGCCGTGCAGCACGATGGGCATGTCGGTGAGCTTGCGCAGTGTGGTCACGCGGTCGGGCCGCAGAACCGGGCGGCCCTTGTAGAGACCGTGCGCGGTGCCGAGCTGGGGCGCCAGGAGGTCGGCGCCGGTCTCGGCCGCGATCTCGACGAGCTCGGACTCCGTGTAGGCGTGGGTGAGCACGTCGCTGCCGACGCCATCCTCCACCCCCACGATGTTCTCGATCTCGGACTCCACCTCCACGCCGTGGGCGTGGGCCAGGTCCACCACCCGGCGCGTCTGCTCTCGTGCCTCCGCAAGGTCCAGGTGCGAGGCGTCGAACAGGACAGAGGACCATCCGGCCCGCACCACGTCCTCGATGACGGCCACGTCCGGGCAGTGGTCGAGGTGGAGCGAGACGGGGACCGCCACTGCGTCGGCGGCGGCGTTGAACATGGCCGTGACCAGGCCCACACCCATGCTGCGGGCGGTGCGCACCGAGAGCTGGATGATGACGGGGGACGAGGCGGCGGAGGCCGCCTGCACCACGGAGCGCAGGCTCAGGTCGTCGAAGACGTTGAACGCCCCGACGGCGTAGCCGCCCTTGGCTGCCTGCCTGACGATGTCGAGTGTTGATGCCCTCATTGCCGCCTCCCACGCGTGTCGAAAAGGGACTACGAACCCCTATGACTATACCTGTCTAGACTGACTTGGGCGGATTTCACCTCGCGAGGCCCCGCGCAGTGGGAGTTCTGATGCCGAATCAGGTGGTCACGGGGCGGACACGGCGCCGAGTTGCTCCCGTAGTTGTGGCGTCAGGCCACATACCGAGACGTCCACGTCGGGCCGGATGAACGTGGACGGCGTCACCATCACGCGTTGCAGTTCCACTCGCGCTTCCCCGTTCGTGGTCACGGCCGTGCCGTCGAGTTGGTAGCCGCAGCGCCGTGACACCGCCAGCGACCGGTGGTTCCCGACGATGGCGCCGGACTCGGCCCGCACCGCGCCCGGGCCCACGACTTCGCACATCGTTCTCAACTGACGGGTCTCGGCACCCGGATCGTGGCGAAGGTACCCCCGCCCACCGGGCTCACGAAGTCCAGCGCGCCGTCGAACGGAGCGAGCCGACGACGGATCCCCGCGATACCGCCACCAGCGACATCCTGACCCTCCGCGCCGCCCAGGCCGTCGTCGAACACCTCCACCACCACGTTCCCCTGCGCCTCCGACAACGTCATGGTGACCCGGCTGGCCGACGAGTGCTTGATGGCGTTGGTGAGCAGCTCCGACACGGCGAAGAACAGGGCCGACTCCACCGACCCGACGAGCCGGCCCTCCAGCGACGAGGTGACGTCGGTGTCGATGGGACTGGACGCGGCCAGAGCGCGGAGCGCGTCCGGGAGGCCGCGGTCCGCCAGCACCGGCGGGCGGATGCCCCGCACGAGCGTGCGCAACTCCTGCAGCGCGGTGGCGGAGTCGTTCTTCACGTCGTCAAGAAGGGCGAGCGTGGCGTCGGGGTCGTGCCTCATGAGGCGGGACGCCTGGGTGATCGTCATGCCGATCGTCACGAGTCGCGCCTGGGCGCCGTCGTGGAGGTCGCGCTCAATCCGCTGGATCTCCGCCTCCTGCATGTCCAGCGCCGTCATCCGTGTGGCCGTCAGTGTGCGGACACGTTCCTCCAGGGTGTCCGACACCTCGCCGGCCAGCATGAACCGCACCCAGCGGCGGTGGAGACGTTGGACGAGCCGCGCCAGAGGTGGGGCGAGGACCAGCATCACAGCCATCGAGCCGAGGAGAAAGAACGTGTCCCCCGGGTAGAAGAACCCCTGGAGGCCCACGTACAGACCACTCAGCACGAGAGCCCAGGGCACGGCTGCACCGAGGACCGTGGCCACCGGATTGAGAAGGTGCCAGTCAAGGTCGCGGGCCCGTGCGGGATCGGAGAGCTGGGCGCGCACTTGGGCCAGGCCACCGGGCGCGACAACCGGGGGCTCCTCGTAGCTCGCGGACACCTCGCGCGTCCCCGTCCTCGACGCCCACCGCCGCTGGTTGTCAGCATCCCACCGGACCTGGTCGAAGGCCCCGTCGAGGCCGCCGAACCCCAACAGGGACAGCAGCGCCGTCACTGCGAAGCGCAGCATTGCGAGCACCTCGAACGCAGCGAAGCCCACCAGCCGCAGGGAATCACCCATGGTGGCTGTGTCCTTCAGGAGTCGCCGACTCAGGCCGCCGCTGCGCGTCCGGGGCCCAGTGCGACGTCGTGATCGTTCAGGGAGGGCTTCCATTCCCTCAGCATGCCCGGTCCCCGCCGGGTTGTCGGTGGTGCACACACCACTGTTGGCAACCCGGCCGTGCCCGTTGCACCGGGACTGCGGCATGCTGTGTGCGTTCAGGAGCGGAGGTGGGGCATGCGGGTGTTCGTTGCCGAAGACCAGTTCCTGCTGCGCCAGGGCCTGGAGAAACTGCTGACCAGCCGCGGCCTTGACGTCGTCGGCAGCGCCGACTCGGGGGCCGGGTTGGTGGCCGCCGTCGTGGGATCAGCCGCAGACCTCGCGCTTCTCGACATCCGGATGCCCCCCAGCAACACCGACGAGGGCATCCGCGCGGCCCTGGAGCTGAGGCGTCTCCGTCCAGGCTTCCCCGTGGTGCTGCTGTCGCAGTACGTGGAGCAGCTCTACCTCGACGAGCTCCTCGCCGACGGCGGCTCGGGGGTGGGTTACCTGCTGAAGGACCGGGTGTTCGACGACGTCTCGTTCGTGGCGTCGCTGCGGAGCGTCGCCGAGGGTGGAACAGCCGTCGATCCGGCCGTCGTGACGGCGCTGATGCAGCGCCGGAGCGTGGCACACAGGATGCAGCGCCTGACACCGCGCGAGGTGCAGGTCCTGGGACTGATGGCGCAGGGCCACGCCAACCCGTCCATCGCGGCGCAGTTGTTCGTCACCGACAAAGCGGTGCAGAAACACATCAACTCGATCTTCGCGAAACTCAACCTCCAGGACGCCGCCACTGCCGCGCGCCGAGTGCAGGCGGTCCTCACCTACCTGCGCAGCTGACCGGTCCGGCGTAGCCCCTCGGCGAGCGGGCACATGAGTGGCCCGCGACGAAGGAGCAGGGCATATCGAAGGGCTCCCCGCACAGGTATCGCGACGCAACAACTCGGAGCAGGCCCTATTTCGTGCCAGAGAACGGAAAACTCCGCGTCAGGAGGGGGGCGTGAAGACCCGTGCCTGCCAGCCAAGTTGCCGGGCGGCCTCCACGATCCGCGGGTCAGTGTCCGTGAAGTGCACGTCCCCCGCCGCGATCACTCCACCCAGCTGGTCCTGCAGCCTCGCGTGCGCGAGGGCGAAGATGTCGCTGCCGGGCTGGGCGGTGTCCGGGCTGAGCAGCAGGGTCGTGAGGTGACCGAGCCCTGCCGTCTCGAGGCCTTCGACCGCCTCCGACGCGGCTCCCGCCAGCAGGAACACCGGCGTCTCGGCGGTGAGCAACTGCTCGACGAGGTCCGCGGTCTCCTGCGTCGGCGCATCCTGCCCGAGCAACGTGTCCAGGCCAAGGACGGCGATCTCCCCGCGCAGCAGGAACTTGGCAATCCGCCACGGGGCCGGGATGACGAGTTTGAAGACCTGCACGGTCGACAGCATCACCCGCACCGGCCCCTGTCGGGTCTCAAGAGTGACGGACTCCTCGTCGCGTCCTGTGACAAAGCCGACGGTGTCGGTGGGTCGGCCGTCCTCCAGCCGACGACGTACGGTCACGCGTTGCCCGTCCGGCACCGATCCCAGGGATTCGCTCATGCCACGGACCCTAGTCCCAACGGCACCCCACAAGTCACCAGTCACTGTTTCGCCCTGTCCTGGCCGCTGAGCGTTCGAGCAATGAGGGGCAGGGCGGCCCGATCACTGGGCAGCCAGTCGACATCGCCCAGTGTGGAGGCGTCCACCCAGCGCAACAGGTCGTGCGAGTCACCGAGGAGCGGCTCATCCCCTGCCGTGCACCACCAGAGCTCCATCTCCAGCGACGCCGAGATCGGCCACCGGCCCCCCGTGGCTGGGTCAAGCCGCCGAACCACCCGGATTGTCAGCGAGAGTTCCTCCCGGATCTCCCTTGCCAGCGCCACCTCCGGTGACTCGCCCACCTCCGTCTTCCCGCCGGGAAATTCCCACTGCCCCGCGGGCGGGGTGGAGCGGCGGGCAGCCAGGACGCGGGAGGGCTGCTCCACTTCGTCGACGATGAGAGCACCCACCACCAGTCGCTTCTCCATGCGCATCTCCTTGCTCCGTGTGCAAGCCCCGGTCAGGCTATGCCACCCTGGGCACCATGGCTGATGAGCTGGTTGCGGGCCTGTACGAGCGACTGCTCACCGCCACACTGCATGACTCCCTGCCCGACGGGGTTGACCTGGCTGCCCTGACGGGCGCCGTCGAGGCCGCCGACGAGCCCGTGGTACTCACCCGCTACCTGGCGGGCATCATCCACGATGCCCTCCTCCAGCAGAAGGACCCCGCCCAGCGCCTGGAACTGGCCAACGGCCTGCTCCAGCATCTGCGTCATACCGACGAGGTACTGGCCCCCGCCCGTGAGCTGCTGTCCCTGGCACCTCCTCCGCAGCCGGGCCGGCCGCCGCTGTCGCTGGTGCGCCCCAACACCCGCCTGTCCGACCCAGCACTGTTGACGAACGCACCCGCCGAGCCGTCCATCGGCTCCGAGCTGCAGAAGGAAATGCCCTCAGCCGACCGCGTCGACCTGTTGTGCGCATTCGTGAAGTGGCACGGTGTCCGCGTGCTGGAGGAACAACTCATGGAGCTGAAGGAACGCGGCATCCCCCTGCGGGTGGTGACCACCACCTACATGGGCGCCACCGAGCGCCGGGCCCTGGACCGACTGGTCCGCGACTTCGGCGCCGAGGTCCGCATCCAGTACGACGCCCTGCGCACCCGGCTGCACGCCAAGGCGTGGCTGTTCGAACGGGACACCGGCTACGACACCGCCTATGTCGGCTCCTCCAACCTGTCGAGGGCCGCCATGCTGGACGGGCTGGAATGGAACGTGAGGCTGTCCCGGGTGGCCACCCCGACGCTGTTGGACAAGTTCCGGGCCACGTTCGAGTCGTACTGGAACGACCGCTTCTTCGAGCGCTACGACCCCGACGTCGACGCCGACCGGCTGGACGCCGCGCTGGCGCGTGCCGGCATGGGGACCTCGCCCGGCGACGCACCACTCGACCTCTCCGGTCTGGATGTGCGCCCCTACCCGTACCAGCAGGCCATCCTCGAGGCCCTGGCCGTGGAGCGGGAGGTGCACGACCGGCACCGGAACCTGGTGGTCGCCGCCACGGGAACCGGGAAGACGGTCATCGCGGCGCTGGACTACCGGGAACTGGCGCGCGGCGTCGACGGGGAGCGACCGTCGCTGCTGTTCGTGGCACACCGACGGGAAATCCTGCAGCAGTCGCTGCGGACCTACCGGGAGGTTTTGGCGGACGCGAACTTCGGCGAGCTGCACGTGAACGGCGAAGAGCCCCAGCGGTGGCGGCACGTGTTTGCCTCCGTGCAGTCCCTGCACGCCTCCGGCGTGGAGCGTTTCGCCCCGGACGCGTTCGAGATCGTCGTCATCGACGAGTTCCACCACGCCGAGGCGTCCACCTACCGGCGCCTCCTCGCCCACTTCGCCCCCACGGAACTGCTGGGCCTGACCGCCACCCCCGAGCGGACCGACGGCGTCGACGTGCGCCAGTTCTTCGACGGCCGCACCGCCGCGGAGTTGCGGCTGTGGGATGCGTTGGAGGCGGAGCTGCTGTCCCCGTTCCACTACTTCGGCCTGGCCGACGGGACGGATCTCAGCCAGCTGAAGTGGTCGCGGGGGCGCTACGACGACGCGGCCCTGTCGAACCTGTACACCGGCAACGACAGCCGCGCCCGGATCGTCCTCAAACAGCTGCAGGACAAGGTCCTGGATCCCGGCAGCATGAAGGCGCTGGGGTTCTGCGTGAGCGTCGCGCACGCCCACTACATGGCGTTGGTCTTCAACCGGGCCGGTCTGCCATCCGCCGCGTTAAGTGGCTCCAGCAGCCGGAGTGAGCGCGACGGCGTGCTGGCACGTCTGCGCAGCGGCGAGATCGTGTGCGTGTTCACCGTCGACCTGTTCAACGAGGGCGTCGACCTGCCGGACGTCGACACCCTCCTCATGCTGCGGCCCACCGAGAGCGCCACCATCTTCCTGCAGCAGCTGGGCCGTGGACTGCGCCGCAGCCCCGAGAAGGCGGTGCTGACGGTGCTCGACTTCGTTGGCCACCACCGCAGGGAGTTCCGCTGGGACCAGAAGCTGCGGGCGCTCACGGGGCGCCTGCCGGGGCAGTTGGGCGACGACGTCGAGCACGGGTTCCCGTTCCTGCCCTCAGGCTGCCAGATCGTGCTCGACCGCACCACCCAGGCCGCGGTCCTGGCCAACCTGCGGGCCCAACTGCAGCAGGCAACGTGGTCCACGCTCGTCTCGGAACTGCGCACCCTCGGCGAGACGGATCTGCAGGGTTTCCTCGCGGCCTCCCAGCGCGACCTGGCCGACGTGTTGAAGAAGGGGCAGCGGTCGTGGACGGAGCTGCGCCGTGACGCAGGGCTCCCCACCGCCGCCGGCACGTCGCAGGAGTCGCCGTTGCTGAAGCGGGTCCGCGCCTTCGCCCACGTCGACGACGGCGTCCGGGTCCGCGGCTACCAGCAGGTGCTCGGCAGCGACGTGCCGTACTCCCAGCTCGACCCGACGTCGCAGCGGCTGGCGCGGATGCTGGTGTTCTCCGTCTGGCCCAAACTCGGCTTCGACGGCTTCAATGCCGCCCTGGCGGCCCTCCGCCGGGAGGACGCCGTCGCGTCCGAGTTGGGGCACGTCATGGACCTGGCCTTCGACCGCAGCCGCACGCTGCCCATCGAGATGGACGGGCCGTTGGCCCGCCTGCCGCTCCGGGTCCACGCGCGCTACCAGCGGGAGGAGATCCTCTCGGCGCTGGACCACGCGTCGCCGTCGAACCTGCCCGGCAACTTCCGCGAGGGCGTCCTGTACGTAGCATCGCTGAACGTCGACGCCCTGCTGGTGACGCTGAAGAAGTCCGGCAAGGACCGCTCCCCCACCACGATGTACAAGGACTACGCCATCAGCGAGCACCTGTTCCACTGGGAGTCGCAGTCGCAGACGTCGATCCAGTCACGGACGGGGCAGCGCTACGTGAGCGGCGCCAGCACCGTGCTGCTGTTCGTGCGCGACGACGCCAAGGACAACCTCGGCACCGCGCCGTACACGTTCCTTGGGCGGGCACACCACGTCCGTCACACCGGCAGCCGTCCCGTCGCCATCACCTGGCGGCTGGAGGACCCCATGCCCCCGGCCCTCTTCAACGCGGCCAAGGCCATCGCCGGCTGACTCCTACCCGTCGCTGGCACCGGGCTGGGCGGGAGGACCCGCGGCGGCGGGCGGTTCGACAGGAGGCGCCACGACCGCCGGCGGGTCGGCGGGGGCCACCACGGCCGGCGGATCGGCGGACGGATCCACAGCGGGCGGTTGCACGGAAGGCTCCGGGGACGCCTGCGGGTCAGCGGGGTTGCCCGCGGGCGTGGGTGCAGCCGTGGTCGGATCCGGCGTCGGCGCGCCTTCCGTGGGGACGCCCTCGGTGGGCTGATTCCCCGGTGTGCTGCCCTCGGCGGACGGTACCGGAGCCGGTGACTTCTCCACCACGGGCTCCACGGCCTTGTCCGAGTCGGAGGAGTTGCCGCCGGAGGCTGTCAGCCCCGACACGCTGGTGCCGGTCCGGGTCTCGCTGCTGCCACCGGTGAACGAGGACACGGGTCGGCCTGTCGAGAGTTCGAAGGCCAGGATGATGGCCATGGTGGCGACGAAGAGACCCACGGCGAGGAAGATGATGTGCTTCCACGGCAGGCCACGGAGGGTCTCCGAGGGCGATTTCCGGGGGGTCTCCGGTGTCAGGACAGCCGTCGCACCGGACGTCGGAACAGGTCCGTCCCCGGCGTTGGCGGCCTCTGTCCGTGTGGAGCGCCGCATGCCCCGGCGGGTGTCGACGTGCGCCTTGGTCTTCTGCAGCGACTGCGTGTAGATCGAGCCGCCCACCGTGATGACGAGGCTTCCCAGAGCGGCCCCGATGAGGGTGCCTGCGACTCCGAACGTGGACAACAGCACTGCGGAGGACACGGCACCCAGGGCGGACCCGGCGGCGGCGAACCAGTTGATTTCAAAGGTTTTTGATTTACTCATCTCCCCAATTGTCCACCTTGGAGCCGGAATTTCTGCTATGACGCAGGCAGAGCGCCTCCAGCGACCCCCGCCACAACGTCCACTTTCCTCCCCATGTCGGCCGCTGCAACCGTCAGTGCGGAACAAGTTTGACGAGCTCGCGACCCCACGCACGCACGGCGGCCTCGTCGATGTGATCCTGCGCCGCCTGCTGCATGGTGCGCAGGAACAGCCGCTTGAACCACGCCACCGTGTCGGGGACGTACCGTCCCGCAAACGACTCAACGGCCACCGCATCCACGCGGGCCGAGAGGGCCCTGTTGTAGCCCAGCGACTCATCCCGCTTGGCGGGATTGGCGGCATTGAGGCAGACATTGAACAGCGCCACCCGTGTCGTGGACAGGGTCGATTCGTGGGCGGCCACCCACGCCGTCGCCTCCGGGTACCACTGGCCGGCCTGGATGCCGCTGCCGAGCACCACGAGGTCCCGGGACGAGGGATCGGGACCAGCCCTCAGGTCCGCGACGTCGACGTCGTGCCCCAGCGTGCGTAGTTCGTCGGCCAGCAGCGCCGCGATGTCGCTGGCGGCCCCCGCCCGTGATGCCCAACCGATCAGTACCCGTGCCATGGCTGGCACGCTATCCGCGCATTTCTCCACCCGGGGAGCGGGGTCGCCTTACCGTCACGGGCTCGCGTGCCAACCCCCCGCGATAGTCTCGGACCACTCAGCTGAGCAAGGAGGCACAGTGACCACATCCAGCAAACGCGTCGGAGTGTTGACGGCGGGCGGCGACAGCCCCGGCCTCAATGCGGCCATCCGCGGACTCGGCAAGGCAGCGCTCGGGCGCCACGGCATGGAGCTCATCGGTTTCCGGGACGGCGTGCGCGGGCTCGCGGAAAACCGGTACATGGAGCTGACGTCCGCGAGCCTGTCGGGCATCCTCACCATCGGCGGCACCATCCTCGGCACCAGCCGCGACAAGGTCCACCGGATGATGGTCGACGGCGAGCCGCAGGACATGATCCCGACCATCGCCGACGTCTTCGAGAAGAACAAGCTCGACTGCCTCGTCATGCTGGGTGGCGGCGGCACCGCCAAAAATGCGCTCCGCCTCGCGAAGGCCGGCCTCAACGTGGTCCATCTCCCGAAGACCATCGACAAGGACGTGGCACACACTGACAACACGTTCGGCTTCTCGACCGCACTGGAGATTGCCACCGACGCCATCGACCGGCTGCATTCCACGGCCCACAGCCACCACCGCGTCATCCTCGCGGAGATCATGGGCCACAAGGCAGGCTGGCTCACGCTGGGCGCGGGACTGGCCGGTGGCGCCGACATCATCCTGCTGCCCGAGATCCCCTACACGGTGGAGTCCATCGCCGAGACCATCCAGAGGCGCCGCGACCGGGGGACCAACTTCAGTGTCATCGCCGTCGCCGAGGGAGCGCGCGACGTCCAGGCCCACGCCGACATCGCGGCGGCGGAGGCACTGAAGGAGTCGGCGAGCAGCCCCGAGGCCAAGAGCGCAGCGAAGGCTCACATGGCCAACGTGGAGGACACGCACCGCGAGCACACGTTCCGGCTGGCGCGTGGCCTGGAGGCCGCCACGGGGCTGGAGAGTCGCGTCACCATCCTCGGCTACGTCCAGCGCGGTGGCACCCCCTGCGCCGAGGACAGGCTGCTCGGGACGCGCATCGGCTCGGCCGCGGCGGAACTGATCGCCGACGGCCAATACGGGATCATGGTGGCCTCGCGCGGCGAGGACACCGCCCCCGTGCCGCTCGAGGACGTGGCAGGGAACCTGGCTCTCGTGCCGCTGGACCACTCCTGGCTGCAGGCGGCCCGCGACGTGGGCACCGGCCTGGGCGACTGAGCAGGCGCCGCCGGCTACGACAGCAGCCGGCGGTACACCCGCAGGTACTCCTCCACCATCCGGTCAACGCCGAAGCGCTCGATGGCGCGCGCCCGCACCGCGTCGCGGTCCAGCATGACCGCGGCCGGCAGCACGGCGGCGGCGCCGTCGACATCGGCCGCGAGGAACCCGGTGACACCGGGCTCCACCACCTCACGCATGGAGCCGAGTGGGAAGGCCACCACCGGCGTCCCGCAGAGCATGGACTCCACCACGGACAAGCCGAATGGTTCGGCGAAACTGATGGGGTGCAGCAGGGCCGCGGCGGCGCCCAGGACGCGGGCCCGCTCCGCCGCCCCCACGGAACCGAGGTAGCGCACCCGGTCGCCGTCGATGTGGGGGCTCACCTGTGAGTCGAAGTAGGCACGGTCGTGGACCGGGCCGCAGATCACCAATGGCATGTCGGCCGCCCGCGCGATGGCGATGGCCTCGGCCGTGCCCTTGTCCGGGTGGATGCGGCCGAAGGACACCAGCACATCCCCTCCGGGGCCCGGCGGAAGCTCGGTGACGTCGACGCCGTGGTGGATGGTGGCGACGTAGCTCAGGTCGGGGCTGCGGTCGGCGTCCGAGATGGACACGAAAGCGGAGCCGGAGCGTTGGTAGGCGGGCAGGATGCCGGGGCCGGAGAACCCGTGGATGGTGGTGACCATCGGTGCAGCGCAGTGCGCGTGGAACGCCAGCGGCAACCAGTCGACCTGGTTGTGGACGATGTCGAACCCGGAGGACCTCTGCAGGGCGTGGGACACATGCAGTGCCTCCCACACCCGGCCGTCCATGGTGGGGTCCTCGGAGTAGCAGTGCGGCGCCACGCCGTCCAGGGTGGCCGAGGTGACGGAGTCGAGGGTGGCGAACAGCGTCACGTCCACGCCGCGAGCCACCAGGCCTTCCGTCAACAGACTCGTGACCCGCTCCCAGGGGCCGTAGTGCACCGGCGGTGTCCGCCAGGCGATCGGTCCCAGCATCGCGATCCTCATCGCCCACCTCCCCTTGCCCCCGATGCTAGTTCCGCGGGGGTCATCCCGTCCGGGACAGCGGAACCCGGACCCCGGCCGCAGCCCGTCGGCGTGGCGCGACGCCTGCCTACACTCGACGGGTGACCTCCACCTCCCGCCGCACGCTGCTCCTCGGCGCCGCCGCGCTGGTGTCCGGCTGCGCCGTGCCGGGCACGGGACCGGCGCCGGAGCACCCCGGACAGCCGGAGAACTGCCGCACCCCCGAGTCCCTCGTGGACTTCTCCACACTCGGCGGCGCGACGCTGGGCTACGAGGTGGGGCGCACCACCACCACCTACAAAGCCGACCCGCGGTTCGTGGAACTGCTCGAGGCGTGGGCAGAGGACTGGTCCACGATGAGCGGGCTGGGCGCGATGACCAGCATCTGGAGCTATGGCGCCTACGTCGACAAGTGCGACTCGTTCCACGCCTCCGGGCGGGCATTCGACATCGCCGCCGTGGACCACGCGGATGGCTCCATCTCCTGCCGCTACGACATCTGGGCGCCCGGCAGCGCCGCGCAGAACAAGGGCTACTGGCGGCTGGCGGCGTCGCTGCACCTGCACTTCGGCTACACACTCACCCACCTCTACGACGAGGCGCACCACAACCACATCCACGTGGACAACGCGATCTCGGCGTGGGGAGGGACGTCTTTCAGCGCCGGGTCCCGCGTCCAGGTGCAGATGGTGCAGGCCGCGTGCCGCGACGTGTTCGGCGCGGCCGTCGACATCACCGGCAGCTACGACGACCAGACAAGGGCGGCGCTGCGGCCGATCCAGACCTCACTGGGCATCACGCGGCCACTCGGGGACGTCGACGGCTGGCGGGACTTCCTGCGGTCGACGGCATCCGCGGCGTGAGCGAACCGCCCGTCAGGACTGGGGCGGCGCGGGAATGTTGACCATCCAGGTCACCCCGAACCGGTCCGTGAGCTGACCGAACCGGTCGCCCCAAGGGGCCTGCTCCAGCGGCAGACTGACGTCGGCGTCCTCCAGCAGGTGCTCCCACCAGGAGCTCAGCATCTCGGCGTCCCCGCCAGCCGCGTCGTCGCTGCTGAGGGAGATGGTGCCGTTCTCCGTCATCGGCACGCCCGGCGGCACGTCAGCGGCCATCAGATGGATGCCGCGCTCCAGGTAGAGGGACGAATGCATGATCAGCTTGGCGGTGTCGGGGTTGGTGTCCCCCATCCCCTCGCCGAACGTCATGGAGGACAGCTCCCCACCGAGGACGCGGTGGTAGAAGTCCATGGCCTCCCTCGTGTTGCCGTCGAACTGCAGGTACGGGTTCAACGCAATGGACATTGGAGTTCTCCCCTGGATCAGGGCACGCGAGGCGGCGCGCTCTCCCTTCCATTCTCCCCCTCCTCCGGGTCGGAGGGAACCCCGGGAAGCCGAACCATCCGGAGGATTTGATCGCTGTGATGTGATGGGGCCATGACGACTGCTGTGGATTTCTGGTTCGACCCCGCCTGCCCCTACGCGTGGATGACATCCCGCTGGATGCTGGAGGTGGAGAAGGTGCGCGACGTGAAGACCACCTTCCACGTCATGAGCCTGTCGGTCCTCAACGATGGACGTGACCTCCCGGAGGGGTACCGCGAACACATGGACAACGCCTGGGTGGGCGCGCGCGCCGCACTCGCGGTGGAACAGAAGTACGGGTCCGAGGGCCTGCTCGAGTTCTACACCGCCATCGGCACCCGCTATCACCCGGGAGGAGAGGCACAGACTCCGGAGACCGTGGGCAAGGCGCTGGAGGACTGTGGGTTCGACGCCTCCATCGTCGAGTTGGCAAAGACGGATGAGCTCGATGACGACCTCCGGCGCTCACACCACGAGGGCATGGACCCCGTGGGTGACGAGGTCGGCACCCCTGTGGTCAGGATCAATGGCATGAGCCTCTTCGGCCCGGTCATCATCCCCGCCCCCAAGGGAGAGGAGGCCGGCGACCTGTTCGACGGCGTCGTCAAGGTCACGGCCTACCCCGGTTTCTTCGAACTCAAGCGCAGCCGCGACGTGGCCCCCATCTTCGACTGACCGTCGCTTCTGTGAACTTTTCCGCGCCGGACCCCTACTGGTCCTCTTCCTGTGGTGCAGGCTCCAGGAGGTCGGCGATGCTGGCCATGACCTCGGTGGGCCGGTACGGGAACGTCTCGATCTCCTCGACACCCATGATCCCCGTGAGCACGAGGATGGTGTGGAGTCCCGCCTCGATGCCCGCCACCACGTCGGTGTCCATGCGGTCTCCCACCATGCCCGTCTCCTCGCTGTGGGCGCCGATCTTGTTCAGTGCCGAGCGGAACATCATCGGGTTGGGCTTGCCCACAACGTAGGGCTCGCGGCCAGTTGCCTTCGTGATCAGCGCCGCGATGGCACCGGTGGCCGGCACGATCCCGTTCGCCGTGGGGCCGGTGGCGTCAGGGTTCGTGGCGATGAAGCGGGCACCGCCGGCAATCAGGCGGATGGCAGTCGTCACCGACTCGAACGAGTAGGTGCGGGTCTCGCCCACCACCACGTAGTCCGGATGCTGGTCCGTCATGACCATGCCCGCTTCGTGCAACGCCATCATCAGGCCTGCCTCGCCGATGACATAGGCCGAGCCCCCCGGCTGCTGATCCTTCAGGAAATCGGCGGTGGCCAACGCGGATGTCCAGATCCGCTCCTCGGGGACGTCGAGGCCGGAGGCCTGGAGTCGGGCGGCGAGGTCACGGGGCGTGTAGATGGAGTTGTTGGTGAGCACCAGGAATTCGGTGCCCTCACGCAGCCATTTCTCGATGACTTCCTGCGCTCCGGGAATAGCGGTGTTCTCGCGGACGAGGACCCCGTCCATGTCCGTGAGCCAGCACTTGATGTCTGCACGGGTTCGCATGACACCAGCGTATCTGCGGCCCTCAGTGGGGTAGTGGATTCAACAGGGACCCCACGAACTCCTCGAGCACTGTTTCCAGACGTCCGTGGATGCGATGGGTGGCGAGCGCGTCACCGCGGGTGGCACCGTCGTTGACGATGATGATCCGTTTGTTGTCCCGGGCGGCACGTCGCACAAAACGCAGCCCGCTCATGACGCTGAGGCTCGTGCCGAGGACCAGCAGCGCGTCGGAGGAGTCCAGCAGGTCGAAGGACGCCGTCACCACCGCCGGGTCCGCGTTCTCGCCGAAGTACACGACGTCGGGTTTCAGGACACCGCCGCACCTCGGACAGTCCGGGTAGAGGAACTCCTCCGTGCGATCCACCTCGGCGTCGCCGTCGGGCAGCGACGCGGCCTGAAGCGCCAGGTCGTCGAGCCGTGACGCCACGCCCGGGTTCATGTCCAGGAGTGTGGCCTGCAGCACCTCACGTCCGATGCCCGAGCCGCAGGCCAGGCACGACACGGTCGCCAGGCGGCCATGGAGGTCGAGCACGGGCTCCGAACCGGCAGCCTGGTGGAGGCCGTCGACGTTCTGCGTCACCACCCCCATCACGGGAAGCGTCGCTGCCAAGTGCGCCACGAGGTCGTGCACCCGGTTGGGTTGCGCCACCCGGAACGACGGCCAGCCCACGGTGCTGCGAGCCCAGTAGTGCCGCCTCGAGGAGTCCGACGACACGAACTCCTGATACGTCATGGGCGAGCGGGGGATCGCCCCCGGTCCCCGGTAGTCGGGGAGTCCGGAGGCGGTGGAGGTGCCGGCACCCGTCAGGATCATGGTGGGTCGGCCCCGCAGGGCTTCGGCGGCCGCGGCCACTTCGAGTGCGGTGGACTGCAGGCCAAACGCGGCGTCCTCGGGCGGCCCCCATCCCTTGCTCGCACGCGGGATCTCGCGGCCGGCCTGGGCCGTGCGGAACCAGCCGCCGACGTCGGGTGATCCATGGTGCTGTGCCACGCGGTCAGGCTACCCGCGCCCCCGAGTCATCCAGATGACGACACAGACCTTCGATCGTCGAACGGTCGCGCTGTTACGCTGGCCGGGCCTCAAGGAGGGGTCCCCATGCACAGGCACCAGAGGATGGTCATTCGATGATTCGCTTCGACCACGTCCGCAAGGAGTATCCCGACGGCACCGTCGCGGTCGACGACTTCACGCTTGAGGTCCCCTCCCATGAAGTGGTGGTTCTGCTCGGCAGCTCCGGCTGCGGCAAGACCACCCTGATGCGGATGGTCAACCGGATGGTGGATCCCTCAGCCGGTTCGGTCTCCATCGACGGCGAGGACGTCGCCCACAGCGACCCCGTCAAACTGCGCCGAAGCATCGGCTACGTGATGCAGGCGGGTGGCCTGCTGCCCCACCGCACGGTGGTGGACAACATCGCCACCGTCCCGCTCCTGCTGGGTGCCACCCGGCGAACCGCCCACGCCAGGGCGTCGGAACTGCTGGAGCTGGTGGGGCTCGAGCAGTCCGTGGCGAAGCGGTACCCCAGCCAACTCTCCGGTGGTCAGCGGCAGCGCATCGGTGTCGCACGGGCGCTCGCCTCGGATCCCAACATTCTCCTCATGGACGAACCCTTCGGCGCCGTCGACCCCGTGGTGCGTGCGGAACTCCAGACCGAACTGCTGCGGCTGCAGCATGACCTGGCCAAGACCATCCTGTTCGTCACGCACGACGTGGATGAGGCCTTCCTCCTGGGGCAGCAGGTCCTGGTCCTGCGTTCAGGCGCCGAGGTGGCCCAGCACGGGAGCCCCGCAGACATCCTGCTGGACCCCGCCGACGATTTCGTGGCCAACTTCATCGGCGGTCCACGCCGCCGCCTGCGCACGGAGGTCCGCGACGGACGCCACATCGTCGTCGACGCCGCCGGCCACGTCACGGGCGTGCTGCAGGATGACCGCCCGGCGGTCGGATGAGGTTCGACTGGGTCGCCGACAACATGGGCCAGATCCTCATGATGTCCTGGGCGCACGTCCAGGTTTCCGTCCTGCCGATCTTCCTGAGTCTGCTGATCGCCGTCCCCATCGCATGGTGGGCCCACCGGCAGAGGGCGGCCCGCCGCATCCTGGTGCCCGTGAGCGGGGTCTTGTACGCGTTGCCGTCCCTCCCCCTCTTCGTGCTGCTCCCCGTCATTCTGGGGACCCGCATCCTTGATCCCCTGAACCTGGTGGTGGCGCTGACCCTCTACGGGGTTGCCCTCCTCGTCCGCACGGCCGTGGACGCGTTCGACTCCGTGGGCCGGATCATCCGCGACGACGCCCTGGCCGTCGGCCACTCCCCGCGCCAGGTGTTCTGGCGGGTTGCCCTGCCGCTGGCCGGCCCGCCGCTGCTGGCGGGCACCCGCGTCGTCAGCGCCTCCACACTGTCCCTGGTGTCGGTGGGTGCCCTCATCGGCGTGCCGTCGCTGGGCTACTTCTTCACCAACGGCTACCAGCGCGCCTTCCCCACCGAGATCATGGTGGGCGTCATCGGCACGGTCATCCTGGCCGTCATCTTCGACGGCATCATCGTGGTGGCCGGCAGGCTCCTCCTGCCATGGGTGCGCGCCACCGACAGGAGGCGGACGTGATCCAGTTCGTTGACGCCTTTGCCTGGCTGCTCGACCCGGTCAACTGGGCGGGGGCCAACGGCATCCCCACCCGCGTCCTGGAGCACCTCTGGTACTGCCTGCTGGCGCTTGTCCTGGCCCTCGTGATCGCCGTTCCCGCGGGCCTGTACATCGGTCACACGGGCCGGGGCAGGGCGGTCGCCATCGGTCTGACGGGTGCGCTCCGGGCTCTGCCTTCCCTGGGCCTGCTGACTCTCCTGGCCGTCACCATGTCGCTGGGCCTGCGCCTCGCGATCGTGCCGTCCACAATCGTCCTTGCCATCCTCGCCATCCCGCCCCTGCTGGCTGCCGCGTACTCGGGGGTGGAGGCCGTCGACCCGGAGATCGTCGACGGCGCACGCGCCACAGGCCTGAACGAATGGCAGATCGTGGGCCGCGTGGAGGTGCCACTCGCCGCCCCGCTGCTGGTCGGCGGCCTGCGCTCCGCCGTCCTCCAGGTCATCGCCACCGCCAC
This sequence comes from Arachnia sp., assembly GCA_039929445.1. GTDB lineage: Bacteria > Actinomycetota > Actinomycetes > Propionibacteriales > Propionibacteriaceae > Arachnia. Next base: position 23,455 of record JBDSRF010000096.1, read on the forward strand.
CCTGAGCGCCTTCCTGGGCCTCGGTGGCCTCGGCCGCTACATCCTCGACGGCCAGGCAGTCGCCGACTACACCAGGATGCTGGGCGGGGCCATCCTGGTGATCGCGCTGGCACTCATCATTGACGGCGCCATCCTCCTTCTGCGACGGTGGCTGGTGCCCTCGGGCGTCAGCATCGCGCTCGGGACGGGCGCCTCGGTGGAGGGTCGCTGACCCCCCGGAAGACGCCCAGCACTTTCTTCGTGCCGCCAACAGCGAACACCAGCCCTTTTGCTTCGACCAACCGCCGACTAGCATCGACAAGCACTGTTTCCCTTGAAAAGGACCGCCCTCATGAGCTCATACTTCACACGCCGCGCGCTGATCGGCCTGACGGCCGTCGCCGCCCTTGCCGCCGGCTGCTCCAGCGCCGACCCCATGGCCACGACCGACCCCTCGGCCACCACCGGCGCCAGCGAGACCGGCGCAGCCACCACCATCACCGTGGGTTCGGCGCGCTTCCCCGAGGCCGAGATCATCGCTGAGCTGTACGCCCAGACGCTGGAGGCCGACGGGGTGACCGTCAAGCGCAACATGCAGATCGGCGCCCGCGAGACCTACATTGCCGCCATCAAGGACGGGTCCGTGGACCTCCTGCCGGAGTACACCGGCAACCTGCTGCAGTTCTGGGATCCGAAGACCACCGCCAAGTCCCCCGAGGACGTCCTGACCCAGCTTCGGGAGAAAACGCCCGAGGGGCTCCGGGTCCTCGACCCGTCCTCCGCGGAGGACAAGGACTCCTGGGTGGTGACAGCAAAGTTCTCCACGGACAACAAGATTACGTCGCTGGCCGACCTGGCCACGTTCAGCGGGAAGCTGCGCCTGGCCGGCAACCCCGAACTGGCGGATCGTCCCTACGGCCCCAAGGGCCTCACGGACATCTACGGCGTCCCGGCCGCCAACATCTCGTTCACCCCCATTGACGACGGTGGTGGCCCGCTCACGGTCCAGGCCCTCGTCGACGGCGACGTCGACATGGCCGACATCTACTCCACCACCCCGGCGATCTCCGAGAACAAACTGGTGGCGCTGAAGGACCCGGAGAACATGATCGTGTCGCAGCAGGTGGTCGCACTGGCCAGCAGCAAGGTCCCGGATTCCTTGGACGCCCGCCTCAACGCCGTCAGCAAGGCACTGACCACCGAGGACCTCATCGCCATGAACGCCCGCAATCAGGGTGACGAGAAGGCCTCCCCGGCAGCGATCGCCAAGGACTGGCTGAAGGAGAAGGGCCTCAACTGAGCCCCGCACTGAGCGCCACTTGGTTGGACCTCGAGCCGCGCTAGGTTGGAAGACGACTTGACCCGCCGGTCCTCACGGCCGGCGGGCACACGCACGACGCAACCTCAGGAGGAACGCATGGCAGCAAAGCAGTCCAAGCAGGCCACCGCCCGCAAGAGCATCAGGGATTCCTACACGGTCCCGGGAGTGAAGTTGGAGGAGGGCCAGAAGCTGGCCGAGCAGCTCCAGAGCTGCCTCCACAACCTCAACGACCTGCACCTCACGCTCAAGCACGCCCACTGGAACGTTGTCGGGCCGAAGTTCATCGGCGTCCACAAGATGCTGGATCCGCAGGTGGACTCGGTCCGCGACATGGCGGACGCTGTGGCGGAGAGGATGGCCACCATGGGTGTGCCGCCCGTGGGCACCCCCGGCGCCCTCGTCAAGGACCGCGACTGGGACGACTACTCCATCGGTCTCGCGCAGGCGTCGGAGCACCTGGGTGCGCTCGACCTGGTTTACTCGCGCGTCATCGAGAACCACCGCCGGGTCATCGAACTGGCCGGGGACGTCGATCCGATCACGGAGGACATCCTCATCGGCCAGACGGGTGAGCTGGAGCAGTACCAGTGGTTCGTCCGCGCCCACCTGCAGGACGACGAGGGCACGCTGTCCACCAGCCACGCCCACACGGAGAAGGAAGCCGCCCAGCAGGCACTCGAGGGCGACCGCACCGTCGACTGAGACATCAACGCATGACCGACGGCCCCGGGGTACTCCCCGGGGCCGTCGTCGTGCCCCTCATCTCCCGCGGTCAGCAGGTCCAAGGATCGATGCGGCGCTGCCATCACCCCCATGACGTCCCCCGGTGAACGCTTTCGGTGCCACCCGGGCCGACCGGACTCGCCGCACACAGTGACCGCCATGGACGTGGGCGTCCTTCGGATAGTTGAGTGCGGCGTGTCCGGTCAGGACGCAGAAGGCGTACCTGCGGGACCGTGGGTCGCGACGCGGGCCACACCCCTTTCCGCCCAAGGACCAGCCAAGAAATCTCAGGCTCTTCTCACCCAAAAGCTGGGCAAGACGAAGTCAGATCGCTCACTTCTCCGGTGCAGTCTGAATTTTCCCTTTGAAATCCTCAGTTTCTAATGTTACCTTCCTATGGTCGTCGTCCGTCGTGGAAGGTTTTCATACATGTTGAAGCGCATCCTGCCAGTACTCATGGCAGCACTCATGGGGGTCACCCTCGCCCTGGTCCCGTGGAACGAGGCACACGCGAATTCGTCCTCCGCGGAAGCCCGGGTCTACTCGCAGCCGGGCGACCACCTCGTCAACGGCCGCTACTGGAAGACCGCGTGCGAGAAGTACTCCTCCTCCGTCGTGCGCTGTGAGACCAAGCTCTGGACCACCAGGATCGTGAAGTCCGGCGGTGTCAACGTGACGCACAACGGCTGGGTCTTCAACAACCTCACGTACCTCCCGTCCTCCCGCGCCGCATGGGCGAAGAACCCGCTGGGCAAAAAGGGAGCGTGGACCGCTTCCGACGGCCGCAAGTGGAAGACCGAGTGTGACACCGCAGCCACGGGCAAGGGCGGCTGCCGCTCCTACGCGCTCACCCGCAACAAGTGGGTTGTCAACAACATCGTGCAGTTCAGCAGCTCCGCCGTCGCGGCCGTGAGCTCCATCCCCGCCGCCGCCCCCAAGCTGGCCGGCGTCCCCGTGGAGAAGGCCATCGCCAGGCCCGTCGCGGCGGCAGCAGGCTCGTCCAAGCAGAAGATCGTGTCGGCAGCACTGTCCAAGGTCGGTAGCCGGTACGTGTACAACGCCTCCGGACCCAGCTCCTTCGACTGCTCGGGGCTGACCGCCTACGCCTACAAGCAGGCCGGCATCACGCTGCCCCACAGCTCGCGCACCCAGTCCTCCATGGGCACGCGGGTCTCCAGGAGCAACCTTCAGCCGGGCGACCTGGTGTTCTACTACAGCCCCATCAGCCACGTCGGCATCTACATCGGCAACGGCAAGATCGTCGACGCAGCCAACCCGCGCAGCGGCGTCCGCGTCGCCTCCGTTGACTCGATGCCCTTCTCGGGCGGCGTCCGCGTCGGCTGATCCCTCAGGGTCCACGAACCGCCCACGGACAACGAGACCCGCCCCCGGACACTCCGGGGGCGGGTCTTTCCTGTGGTCACCACCGTGGTGGGGTCGCGTGATCAGGGCAGCAACGCGCTGATGAGCGCGTCAGTCAGCCACAGGCTGTATCGATCGCGCGACCAGCCCCACGGCGACTGCAGGAGGGCGTGGACCTCCGGGGAGGTGAGCGTCCACACGATGGCCGCGGCATCCTCCTGCGTCAAAGAGTCCCTGAGGGGGCCCCGCGCGGCAACCCATCCGACGACGGTGCGCATTGCAGCGCGACGCTGACGCTGCTGGATGTCCTGTCTCAGCGCTGCCGCCTCGGCGTCGACAGCCGCGGCACCGCGCAAGATGTCGTCCACGGGACGGAGCCTCTCGAGCTGGCCCGCCATGCCGGCTGCGAACATGGTCAGTTGCCGTCGCTGATCCGTCTCCTGGCGCATGAGCTGCGGGTCACTGCGTTCCAGGATGCCGACGCCGTCGTCGGCGCCGGAGACGGTGACGTCCATCAACGCCTTCAACAGTCCGATCTTCGATCCGAAGGCCCCGTAGATGGTGTGGACCGACACTTCCGCCTCCCGGGCCACGATCGCGATGGTCGACGCCGCGTAGCCGCGCTTCGTGAACTGCGTGCGGGCAGCCGCAAGAACCCGGGCGCGGGTGTCCAGCGCCTGGGCAGCGCGCAGAGGGGAATGGTACTCACGAGACCTCTTGACCACGGCCTGTTTTCGATCTAGTGTCACTTTATTGAATCTAGCAGGATTCATGTGAATCTCTCGGCCGACGCTCCAACCCAGCGCCGCCTCGTACGAGGAGGACGCATGACCACCCAGACCCGCCCAGCCGCCACCACCGGCACACACGCCTCGCCCCTGGAGGTGATGCGCCGGATCTTCGACGAGGGTTTCGGCGTCGGCAACCCGGACATCGTCGACGAGCTCTGCTCCCCCAATCTCGTGGAACACCAGTTCGGGCTGCAGGGCCGGGGGGCCGAGGCCATTGCTCACATCAGGGACGCCATCGTGGACCTCCATGGCATCGTGCCCGATATCTCGTTCACCATCGAGGACCACGTCGAGCAGGGAGACACCGTCTGGGTGCGGGTGCATGCCCACGGGACTGCCACCGGTGCCTTCTTCGGCCCTCCCAGTGGAAGGACCGTGGACTTCACCGTCATCGACATTGGGCGGATCGTGGATGGCCGCTTTGTCGAACACTGGGGTGTACCGGATCGCTTCGCCATGCTGGCCCAGACGGGCCTCCTGGAGCGCCTGGGCTGACACTCCGATACTCCGGCCCCGCAACAAAGAAGACCCGCACCTGAACTTGTCAGGTGCGGGTCATCACGGTGGGCCTAACTGGATTTGAACCAGTGACCTCTGCCTTATCAGGGCAGCGCTCTAACCAACTGAGCTATAGGCCCGTGTACCGCTCGCTGACTCTATCGCAACGATCGGCACGCGATCAAACCGGCGGGATCAGTCCTCCGCCAGCGTGACTTCCAGACCGCCCATGATGGTGGCGGCCAGGTTGTAAAGGAACGCGAACAGGGTGGACACGGCCGTGATGATCACGACGTCGATGGCCGCCAGCACAGCCGCGAAACCGAGAATGCGGGAGCCACTGATGAAGTCCTCCACGCGGAACTCACCGCCGCCCTGATCTCCCACGAGGGTGGTCATGAACTGGTTCACGGCATCCAGGGCACCGGAGCCGGCGATGATCGACCACAGCACGGACACGACGATGATGAGCATCACACCGAAGGCGATGGAGAACAGGAACGTGGTCTTCATCACCGACCAGGGGTCGATACGTGCGAGCCGCAGCCGCGCCTTGCGGGTGCGGCGGGACCCGACGCGCGGTGCACGCGGCGCGGACACGACCGAGTCCGCTGAGGGCTCCGGGAGGGGCGCCGCGACGGCGGAGGCGCTGCTGGCGGCCGTGGCCGCGCTGGTGGCGCTCCGGGCCACGGGCTTCCTCGGGGCCGGGACGGCCGTGCCGAGGGGACGGGTGGCCCACTCGACGGCGGACTGGTTCCCGGCCCTGGGGCTGATGGTGGTGGACTCAGCAGCCGACTCGCGTGTCGCCGGCGAACCGGCCGACTTCACTCCCACCTGCGCCGCGGAGGACGCGCTGCTGGGTTCATCGCGGTAAATGCTGCCGGAGCCGCTGCGGTCGGACGAGAAGTCCAGACCCGGTGAGCCGTCGGCCCCGGGCCAACGTGGGGCATCACTCATCGCCGTCCTCCTGGCTTGCGTCGTCAACCGGTTCGGCTGGCGTGTCAGTTTCCACGGTATCGCCTGCTTCCGGCAGATCCACGTCCTCGATCGGGGTGTCATCGTCCTGGCCGGTCTCTGCGAACTCCAGATCCTCGGACTCCGGGTCCTCGATCTCCGCCTCCACCTCGGATTCCGGGTAGAGGGCGATGGCAGCCACGCTGTCGTCGCCACGGACACCCACGAACTTCACGCCCATGGTGTCGCGGCCCTTCACGGCCACCTCTGAGACGAGGCTCCGGGTGATCTGGCCCGACATCTTGATGGCGATCACCTCGTCACCCTCGGCGACGATGAGGCCACCCACCAGCGAGCCACGGTCCTCGTTGAGGCGCATGGCCTTGATGCCGAGACCTCCACGACCCTGCTGGCGGTATTCGGCGACGCGGGTCCGCTTGGCGAACCCACCGTCGGTGACGGTGAACACGAAGCTGTCGGACTGGTCCTCCGCCGCGGGCAACACAGCCATGCTCAACAACTCGTCCCCATTGCGGAACTTCATGCCCGTCACGCCCGAGGTGGCGCGCCCCATGGGGCGCAACTGCTCGTCGGAAGCCTGGAAGCGGATGGACTGCCCCTTCTTCGAGATCAGCAGCACGTCGTCCTCTGAGGAGCACAGCTGCGCCCCGATGAGTTCGTCGCCCTCCTCGCGGAAGTTGATGGCGATGACCCCGGCCTGGCGGGGGGAGTCGTAGGACGTGAGTGCCGTCTTCTTCACGAGCCCGTTGCGGGTGGCCAGCAACAGGTACGGGGCCGCGTCGTAGCCGCTGATGGTCAGAACCTGTGCGATCTTCTCGTCAGGCAGGAACGACAGCAGTCCGGCCACGTGGCCGCCCTTGGCGTCACGGCCGGCCTCCGGCAGCTGCCACACCTTGCTGCGGTACACGCGGCCGTGGTTGGTGAAGAACAGCAGCCATTCGTGGTTGGTGGCCTGGAACAGGTGCGCCACCTCGTCGTCAGGGCGAAGCGTTGCACCACGGACACCCTTGCCGCCCCGGCGCTGTACGCGGTAGGAATCGGCCCGGGTCCTCTTGGCGTAGCCGCCATGGGTGATGGTGACGACGACGTCATCGTCGGGGATGAAGTCCTCGTCGGAGAAGTCACCGTCGGCGGCCACGATGCGGGTGCGCCGCTCGTCGCCGAACTTGTCGACGATCTCCTGCAGCTCCGTGGAGATGATGGAACGCTGACGCTCCTCACGGGCGAGGATGTCCTTGAGGTCCTCGATCTTCATCTCGAGAGTCGTGAGGGTGTCGATGATCTTCTGGCGCTCCAGAGCGGCCAGACGCCTCAGCTGCATGTCGAGGATGGCCGTGGCCTGGACCTGGTCGATGCCCAGCAGCTCCATGAGGCCCGTGCGGGCCTCCTCGGTGTTCGGGGAGCGGCGGATCAGCGCGATGACCTCGTCGAGGGCGTCGAGGGCCTTCCCGAGGCCGCGGTAGATGTGGGCCTGCTTCTCCGCGTCGGCGAGCTGGTACTCGGTGCGACGACGGATGACCTCAATCTGGTGCTTGATCCACAGCGAGATGAACTGGTCGAGGCGCAACGTGCGGGGCACGGAATCCACCAGGGCCAGCATGTTGCACCCGAAGGTGTCCTGCAGCTGGGTGTGCTTGTACAGGTTGTTCATGACGACGCGCGGCTGGGCATCACGCTTCAGCACGATGACGAGCCGGAGCCCGGTGCGGGCGGAGGTGTCGTCGCGGATGTCGGCGATGCCCGTGAGTTTGCCGGAGTTGACGAGATCGGCGATCTTCACCGCCAGAGCGTCCGGGTTCGTCATGTAGGGCATCTCGGTGATGGCAATGAGGGTGCGACCGGTCTTGGGGTCCTCCTCCAGGTCCATCACGGCCCGCATCGTCACAGACCCACGGCCGGTGCGGTAGGCATCCTCGATGCCGGAGCGGCCCACGATGAGGGCACCTCCGGGGAAGTCAGGACCCTGGATGCGCGCAATGGCGGCCTCCAGCAACTCCTCCTTCGTGGCCTGGGGGTTCGTGAGCGACCACTGGACGGCGTCGTTGATCTCCCGCAGGTTCTGCGGCGGGATGTTGGTGGCCATGCCGACGGCGATACCCGTGGAGCCGTTGACCAGCAGGTTCGGGAACCGTGCCGGCAGGACGACGGGTTCGGACTCACGGTTGTCGTAGTTGGGCTTGAAGTCGACGGTGCCCTGCTCGATCTCGCGCACCATCTCCGCGGCGGGCCACGCCAGTTTGCACTCGGTATAGCGCATGGCGGCGGCCTTGTCGTTGCCTTGGCTGCCGAAGTTTCCCTGGCCTGTGACCAGCGGCAGGCGCATGGCCCACGGCTGCGCCAGGCGCACGAGGGTGTCGTAGATGGCCGTGTCGCCGTGCGGGTGGTAGAGGCCCATAACCTCACCGATGACGCGGGAGCACTTGTTCCAGCCGCGGTCAGGGCGGTAGCCGCCGTCCCACATGGCGTAGAGCACGCGGCGGTGCACCGGCTTGAGGCCGTCGCGCACATCGGGCAGCGCACGCCCGATGATGACGCTCATGGCGTAGTCGAGGTAGCTGTTCTGGATCTCGACCTGCAGGTCGATGGGCTGGACCGTGCCGAGCTGCGGTGGAACGATCTCGTCCACGAGGCTCTCGTCAGCGTTGCCGGTGGGGCCCTGGGGTGTGTCAGTCATCTCTTACCTGCTGCTTTGATCGTGCGTCTGGTTGGCCACTGCGAAGAGTCCTTTACTTTCCAAACCATTGATGCGGAGCTGTGTCTTGTGGGAATCCGGGGGCTTCAGTTGTGAGGCCCAGGGGGCGGAGCCCCCGGCGGGGGGACACGGGGGCGGAGCCCCCGTGTGTCAGATGTCCAGGAAACGGACGTCGCGGGCGTTGTGCTGAATGAAGTTGCGGCGCTGTTCGACGTCCTCACCCATCAGGATGGAGAACATCTGGTCGGCCATGGCGGCGTCGTCGAGCGTGACCTGCAGCAGGATGCGCTTCTCGGGATCCATCGTGGTGTCCCAGAGGTCAGCGGCGTCCATCTCACCGAGGCCCTTGTATCGCTGGATCGGGTTGACGTTGGGCAGCTTCTTGCCCTCAGCCAGACCACTGTCGCGCAGTGTGTCGCGCTCCACGTCGTTGTAGGCCAGTTCGTGGGGCGAGTTGGACCACCGCAGACGGAACAGGGGCGGCTGCGCCAGGTAGACGTGGCCGGCGTCAATCATGGGCCTCATGAAGCGGAACAGCAGCGTCAGCAGCAGCGTGCGGATGTGCGCGCCGTCGACGTCAGCGTCAGCCATGAGGATGAGCTTGTGGTAGCGCAGCTTGTTGACGTCGAAGTCCTCCTGGATGCCGGCGCCGAGCGCATTGATGATCGCCTCGACCTCCTTGTTGGCCAGGATGCGGTCGATGCGTGCCTTCTCGACGTTCAGGATCTTGCCGCGGATGGGCAGGATGGCCTGGGTCTTCGGGTCGCGGCCACCGCGGGCGGAGCCGCCTGCCGAGTCACCCTCGACGATGAACACCTCGCACTCACGTGGGTCGGTGGACTGGCAGTCCACGAGCTTGCCGGGCAGGCCGCCGCCGCCGAGCAGGCCCTTGCGGCTGCGCGCCATGTCGCGGGCCTTGCGGGCGGCCACGCGGGCAGCAGCAGCAGCCTGCGACTTGCGGACAATGTCCTTGCCCTCGGCGGGGTTCCGCTCGAACCAGTCCCCCAGCCTGTCGTTCAGCACCCGCTGCACGAACCCGCGCGCCTCGGTGTTCCCCAGCTTCGTCTTGGTCTGGCCCTCGAACTGCGGCTCGGCCATCTTGATGCTGACGATGGCGGTGAGGCCCTCGCGGATGTCGTCGCCGGAGACGCGGTCCTCGGACTTCTTCACCAGGCCCCAGGTCTGACCCCACTTGTTGACGGTGTTGGTCAGCGCGGAACGGAAGCCCTCCTCATGGGTGCCGCCCTCATGGGTGTTGATGGTGTTGGCGAAGGTGTGCACGCTGGTGGTGTAGGACGCGTTCCACTGCATGGCGATCTCGACGCCCATGCCCTGGGACTCTGCGTGGGCCTCCACGGCGATGACGGTGTCGTGGATCGTCTCCTTGGAACCAGAGAGGAACTTCACGTAGTCAATGAGGCCGTCCTGGTAGCAGAACGAGTCGTGTCGGTGCTCGTCGTCAAGATCGTCGCCTGACTCTTCGCCCTCGTGGGTGCGCAGGTCGGTCAACGTGATCTTGAGACCCTTGTTGAGGAAGGCCATCTCGCGGAAACGCGTGGCCAACGTGTCGTAGTTGTAGTGCGTGGACTCGAAGATGTCAGGCGAGGGGTAGAACGTGATGGACGTGCCGGTCTCGTCGGTCTCCTCCAGCTCCACGAGGTCCGCCTTGGGCACGCCCATTTCGAAGGACTGCGCGTAGCGGTGGCCGTCGCGCTTCACCTCGACGATGAACTCGCGGCTGAGCGCGTTCACCACCGACGAGCCGACGCCGTGGAGTCCACCGGAGACCTTGTAGCCGCCGTCGCCGAACTTGCCGCCGGCGTGGAGCACAGTGAGCACGAGCGTGACCGTGGGGATCTTCTCGATGGGGTGTTCCTTGACGGGGATGCCGCGTCCGTCATCGGAGACGCGCACGCCGCCGTCATCCAGCAACGCAACATCGATCTGGGTGCAGTACCCGGCCAGCGCCTCGTCGACGGAGTTGTCGACGATCTCGTGCACGAGGTGGTGCAGGCCGCGTTCGCCCGTGGAGCCGATGTACATGCTGGGACGCTTGCGGACGGCCTCCAGTCCCTCAAGGACCGAGATCTGGTCCGCGTCGTAGACCCCGGAGGAGGTGGTGTCGCCCGTATCGGTCAACTCCTCCAACCGTTCGGTCACCAGTTCCTCTGCGAGCTCTTCCGACACCGAATCTCCTTCTCCACACAAATCAGCCGTCGGAAACCGACGGCCAAGGCAACCCCTCCATCTTACCCTGTCCACTCCGGAACCGTGGTCTCGGCCACCCCTGTTGGGCCCTTCAAAAGGCCAAGATGCACGTTTGGAGCGCATACGGGGGGTCCGGACGACTCCCGATACGGCTTCCCGGTCCCTGAGCCGCCCACAGGGCAGTTCGCCGGCTTGCGCCATCCCGACGCGGAGCCCGGTCTCAGGGGGTCGGCGCCGTTCCCACGACGGGCAGCACCCGGGCCTGCAATTCCGCCAGGGTGTCGACCAGTTGCGGGGAACCCCAGGTCCTCTGGGCGAACGTCTGCAACCACTCCTGGAGGAGGTCGGCCACCTCGCCCTGGGTCAGGGCATCCGGTGAGTCACACCAGACGGACAGGTGGGCGCCGAGGATCGGTTTGTCGGGCGGCAGCAGGTAATCGCCCTGGCTGCCGGCCGCCCCCATGAACGTGCGGGGGGTCCACCGCTCGTAGATGCCCTTCGGGTTCTTGTACGGTCCCGTACCCAGACCTGTGGAGGTGAGGATGAAGTACAGGTAGTCGCCGTTGGCGTTGATGACCTGGTGTCCCGCGTCGACGTAGTCGCCGGCGTCCGGCTTACTCCTGTTCCAGCGGATCCACACGTCCACCTGGGTGGCGGGGTCGATCGTGGTGACACCCTCCCCGGGATACACGTCGTCGTTGAAGATCCGGGCCGACTTCCCCTTGGAGCGGACCAGTTCCGCCAGCTCGTTGAGGTAGAACTCGTAGCCATCCAGGGCTGTGGCATCGCTGCGCCCGGTGACCTGTCGGGCGTAGGCCACCAGCTGCGGCGCCGTGGCATCCGAGACCACGTCTGGGCCGTTGCCCTGCCACGGGGCCGGGAAGTACTCGTCGCCGCCGAGGTGGAACACGGGCCCGTCGAACAGGTCGCACATCTCGCCAACGATGTCGTGGACGAGTGTGCGCGCAGCGGGCTGGCTGAAGTCCAGGAAACCGCCGTGCCGCTTCCCGTTGGCCAGGACGAGCTGCATCTCCGGGTACGAGGAGAGGATGTGGTCCATGTGCCCAGGCGTGTCAACGTCGCCGTTGACGTGGACGTGGTGGCGTCGCGCGTGTTCCAGGATCTCCCGAACCTCCGCCTGCGTGAGGTGCTGGTCGGAGACGATCTCCGGATGGGTCAGGCTCTCCACGCGGAACCCGACACCCTCGGACACGTGCAGTTGGAGGGTGTTCATCTTCAGGTATGCCATCTCCCGGATGACCTGCTTGAGCCAGTCCGGGGAGAAGTACTTCCGGCCGATGTCGACCATCAGCGTGCGCTCGCTCAGCTGCGGCCAGTCGCGCACCCACTCGACGGGGCGGCCGCTGCGGAGCAGCTGGAGGAGTGTTCGGGTTCCCCAGAACAGCCCAGTGGCGGTGGGCGCTGTGATGACCACCGACTGATCCGCCGTGAGCTCGTACGCCTCGGGGTTCTCGCCTGAGCCGCGAACGCGCCCCCGTCGGAGCACGATGTCGTGTGGTCTGGCGCTGGAGGAGACCACAACGTCCGGGAGCCGCGACACGTGGCCGCCTGCGAGCAGGTCCTCAGCGAGCAGTTCGGCCTCCTCACGGAACTCCAGTGCGCCGGGCGCGAGCAGGATGCGGCCCGAGAGCTTCAGCTTCTTCGCAACCGTCCCGCGTCCCCACCGCTGCACGGCGGGCAGCGTGATCGGCGGCGAGGCGGGGCGACGGGTGTCGGCCGGCGGGGCGGCGACCGCCGGGGCGTGCACGAGCAGGAGCGGGGCTGCCCCGCTGGCGGCGAGCAGGGTGCGGCGGCTGACGGTGAAAGGCTCCATTGCCATGGTCTCCTCGGTGTGCCCCCCGTGGATGTTCCCGCGAGCCTAACCCCAGCGGGGGTCAGTGGTGCAGCAGGGACAGGGCCCTCAGGTGCTTCGGGCCGTTCCCGGGAGCGGCTCGATCAGCACCGGGGTGGCCACGGCGTTCACCATGAAAGTGGCCGTCAGGCGCTGGCCCTTGTGACGAGGCTCACGGGAAGCCTCATCGACGGGCCCGGGGGAAGGCTTGCCCTGGCAGCTTTCCCGAGGTCGGGAGTGCGGCCAAGAAGCCGGATCAGGAGGCGCACCAGCATGCGCCCCTGCATGCCGGTCTCCTGACGGATGGTCGTGAGCGGTGTGGAAGCGTTCGCGCCCAGTTCGATGTCGTCGAAACCGACGATGGCCACGTCGTCGGGCACCCGCTTCCCGAGCCGACGAAGGGTTTGCATGGCACCCAGCGCCATGAGGTCGGAAGCGATGAAGACCGCATCCACGTCGGGGGCCTGGGCAAGAAGCTTCTCCATGGCGCTGGCGCCGCCAGCCGCCGAGAAGATAGTTCTGGAAACGCCCCAGTTCGTCGGGAGTCTGGATCAGCGCCATGAGCATGCGCATGTCGACGTCACCCAACTCCTTGGAGACGCCCTGGACGATGTCGGCGAAGAACGGATCGTGGAAGAACCGGGCCTGCGGTTCGGTCGCGACGAGGGCCACCATGTCGGTGCGACGGGTGCTGAGCGCCCGCGCAGCGTGGTTGGGTACGTACCCCAGTTGCTGGATGGCGAGGCGAACCCTGTCGGCCACGGGTGGTTCGACGAATTTGGTGTCATTGACGACGCGGGACACGGTGGCACGGGAGACTCCGGCGCTCGACGCGACGTCGTCGAGCGTCACAGAACGCCTGATCTTGCTCATGCCACCTCACTCCCCTCGGCTGTGTGCAGTGTAGGGCCGGCAGGCAGCGACGCGGTGCGCGCTTCCGGCCCACGGCCGTGAGGATCAGCGGGCAGCCCGACGCTGATCTGGCGGACGTGGCCGTCGCGGGCGAAGATGCGTGCACTCGTTGCAGAATCCAACCCCGCTTCCCGGTGCTCCTGCCCCCCGTCAGCGAGCGTGATGGAGACCCCTGACGCCTGCCGCCTGTAGACGATGGGCACCCCGCAGAGCGTGAAACCCAGCTCACCCGGCCCCAGGGCAAGCGTCCGCAGCCCCCCTTCCGTGGCCATGACGTCGAGTGAGGCAGGACCAGTGAGCCAGTCCTCCTCGAACACCCGGCCGGGCTCCAGGTGCAGCACCCTATCGACCACCCGCACCCCCAGCTCACGGAAGCGCATGATGATGTCCTCCTTGGCCTGCCCTGTCATGCCCGGCTGCCGCGCCCCCGTGTGGGCCGGTGTGTGGGAGTAGGGGTCGACGGGGAAGGCGCCGAATTCGTAGGCGGTCTTGGCGAAACCGAGCCCGGTGGCTACCTTGCGGACTCCAGGGCGGGAGCGGTGATCAACGGCTCACAGCAACAGTGGTTCACCCGCAACAGCGAACTGACCGAATGGTCCAACGGCGTGTGGAACCAGGTTTTCGCGGGCGTCGACGGCGCCCCCGCCGACACCGCCTTCCCGGACCCGCCCTACACGACGCTCGACGCGACCCCCGTCAGCCGTGAGAAGCCGTACCTCTTCGTCGACGCCAGCGGGACCTACCAGGTCCGGGTGCCCTCAGCGCATCGCAACTCCAGCGGCATCACCTGGGGCGAGACGATCACGCCCGGGCGGACCGTACCGATGAGCGACTTCTACGTCGCCCACCCGGGCGACACGGTGAAGCAGATCAACCAGGAACTGTCCCATGGCAAGCACCTCCTCCTCACACCAGGCGTCTACGACATCGGCCGGAGCATCGCGGTCACGCACGCCGACACCGTCGTGCTGGGCATGGGCATGGCGACGCTGACCGCCGTCGACGGCGCCACCCCCCTCAAGGTGGCGGACCGATCCGGCATCGTCGTCGCCGGCCTCACCATTGATGCCGGCACGATCGAGTCACCCGTCCTTCTGCAGGTGGGCCAGCCCAACGTCAACAGCCGAGTGGCGGCCAACAACCCACTGACGCTGAGCGACGTGTACTTCCGCGTGGGTGGCCCGCACATCGGTAAGACCGACATTGCGCTGGAGGTCAACAGCGACAACGTGCTCATCGACCACACCTGGGTGTGGCGCGCCGACCACGGCATCGAGGGCTTCGACCCCAACGACGGCTTCCTGGGCGACAACCAGCGCTGGGCCACCAACATCGGTCGCAACGGTGTGGTGGTCAACGGCGACGACGTCACCGCCACGGGCCTGTTCGTTGAGCACTTCCAGCAGTACAACACGCTCTGGAACGGCGAACGCGGCCGCGTCGTCCTGTACCAGAACGAGTTGCCCTACGATCCGCCGGAGCAGTCGGACTGGACCACGCCGGACGGCACTCTCGGGTGGGCCGCCTACAAGGTCGCGGACGACGTCAAGGAGCACCACCTGTGGGGCGGCGGCGTCTACGTCTTCAACCGGAACAACCCCGCCATCGTGACGGAAAACGGCTACGAGGTCCCCAGGACACCGGGCGTAATCCTGGAGCACGTGATGACCAAGAACCTCAGTGGCCCCGGCACCATCAACGCCGTCGTCAACGGGGTGGGCGACAAGGTGGACGGCATCCCCGATCCGGGCGGTTCCTCGGCGGACTACGAAGACCCCAGCTACGTCATCCTGTACTCGACGCCGGCGCCGGAAACCACACCCACGCCGACCCCCACGCCAACGCCCACGCCCACGCCCACGCCCACGCCCACAGTGACGGTGACGGCCACGGTGGCCCCCACCGCCTCACCCGTCGACGTGTACAGCACGCCCGGTTTCCACAACGTCAACGGGCGACGCTGGTACACGACGTGCGAGCCGTACTCCCAGACGATCCGGTGCCGGACCGACATCTGGTCCACGCAGGTGGACCTCGTGGGTGGCAGGTTCACAGCGACCACAGGTTGGCACTTCAACAACCTCACGTACCTGCCCGCGATGACGCGCTCCCAGTGGGCGAACAATCCGCTGGGGCACACCAACTCGTGGACCAGTACGGACAACCGACGCTGGCGCACGTAATGTGACACCGCTGCGACGGGTCGAAACGGATGCCGCAGCTACATCTGGACGCAGTACGTCGTGTCGACACCGAAGTCGGACGGAGGATACGAGTACGCCCAGCAGTCGGGCTGGGTGTTCAACAACATCGTCCGGTTCAGGAAATGATCTGATCTGACGTGTACGTGTACGTGTACGTGGTGCACCTCCGCCTCCGGGCGGAGGTGCACTTCTGTCTGCTCGTGGCTACTCGTTGTCCCCGCCCGTGAACACGGTCTCGTCCACCTGCTGCTCGGTGGCCACGTCGCCGGCGTCGGGCCAGACCCACTCCTTGACGGCGGGGATGTCGTCGCCGTACATCCGCGTGTAGGCCCGGGCGTCCAGCCGGGCGTCGGACATCTTCTGGCGCAGACCCGCGTAACGCGCTCCCAGGCCCGACACGCGGTCGATGACGTCCATCACCAGGTGGTAGCGGTCGATGTCGTTCAGCATGGCCATGTCGAACGGCGTGGTGGTGGTGCCCTCCTCCTTGTAGCCCCGCACGTGGAGGTTCGCGTGGCCGGTCCGGCGGTAGGTGAGGCGGTGGATGAGCCACGGGTAGCCGTGATAGTTGAAGATGATGGGCTTGTCGGGAGTGAAAATGGTGTCGAAGTCACGGTCGGAGAGCCCGTGCGGGTGTTCCTTCTCGTCCTGGAGGCGCATGAGGTCGACGACGTTGACCACGCGAACCCTGAGGTCAGGGATATGTTGCCGGAGCAGGTCGGCGGCGGCCAGCACCTCCACCGTCGGGACGTCGCCGGCACAGCCCAGCACGACGTCGGGGGCGGTGCCCGGCTCCTCCGTGCCCGCCCACTCCCAGACGCCCAGGCCTCTGGTGCAGTGCTTCACAGCCTCATCCATCGTCAGCCATTGCGGGCTCGGCTGTTTCCCCGCCACCACGACGTTGACGTACTGCTTGGATCGTAGGCAGTGGTCGAAGGTGGAGAGCAACGTGTTGGCGTCCGGCGGCAGGTACACGCGCACCACGTCGGCCTTCTTGTTGACCATGAGGTCGATGAAACCGGGATCCTGGTGCGAGAAGCCGTTGTGGTCCTGCCGCCACACGTGCGAGCTCAGCAGGTAGTTGAGGCTGGCGATGGGGCGGCGCCACTCCAGTTCGTCAGTGACCTTGAGCCACTTGGCGTGCTGGTTGACCATCGAGTCGACGATGTGGATGAACGCCTCATACGAGGACATCAGGCCGTGGCGCCCCGTCAGCAGGTAACCCTCCAGCCAGCCCTGGCACTGGTGCTCGCTGAGCATCTCCATCACCTGGCCGCGGCGGGCCATGTGCTGGTCCACCTCCGGGGACTCGTAGTCGGCCATCCACTGCTTGTCTGTCTCGTCGTAGACGCCCTGCAGGCGGTTCGACGCCGTCTCGTCCGGTCCGAAGATGCGGAAGTTGTGGCGATTCTCGGCCACCACCCCCGTCAGCCAAGTGCCGAGGACGCGGGTGGCCTCGGCGATGGTGGCCCCGGGGTGGGCGACGTCAACGGCGAAGTCCTGGAAGTCCGGCAGCCGGAGTTCCTTGCGGATCACTCCCCCGTTGGCCTGGGGCAGTTCCCCCATGCGCAGCCCCGCCGGCGGCGCCAGTTTCGCAATCTGCTCACGCACGGCGCCTGTTTCATCGAAGAGCTCCTCCGGCCGGTACGACATCAGCCAGTCGTTGAGGTTCTTGAGGTGCTCATCGGTGTCGCGGGCGTTGGCCAACGGGACCTGGTGGCTGCGCCAGCTGCCCTCGGTCTTGTGGCCGTCGATCTCCTTGGGACCGGTCCAGCCCTTCGGGGTGCGGAACACGATCATGGGCCAGCGCGGACGCTCGGCTTTGTCCTCGCCCTGCCGGGCGGCCTTCGCGCGGATGGCGACGATGTCGTCCAGGACGCCGTCGAGGAGGTCGGCGTAGCGGCGGTGGTAGCTCTCGGGCTCCTCATCATCGAAGCCAGCCGTGAAGATGTGGGGCGTGTGACCGTAGCCCTGCATGAGGTCGACAAGCTCCTCCTCACTGATCCGCGCCAGCACCGTCGGGTTGGCGATCTTGAAGCCATTGAGGTGGAGCACGGGCAGCACGACCCCGTCTGTGACGGGATTGAGGAACTTGTTGGAGTGCCAGGACGTGGCCAGCGGGCCGGTCTCGGCCTCCCCGTCGCCCACGACGGCGAAGACCAGCAGATCCGGGTTGTCGAACGCGGCCCCGTACGCGTGGGACAGCGCATAGCCGAGCTCACCACCTTCGTGGATGGAGCCCGGCGTCTCGGGTGCGACGTGTGAGGGGATGCCGCCCGGGAAGGAGAACTGCTTGAACAGGCGTTGCAGGCCCGCCTCATCCCGGGTGATCTCCGGGTAGACGTCGGTGTAGACACCGTCCAGGTAGTTGCTGGCCACCAGGCCGGGGCCGCCGTGGCCCGGACCGGTGATGTAGAGCGCCTTCTGGTGCCGCTCGGAGATGACCCTGTTGAGGTGGGCGTAGAGGAAGTTGAGCCCAGGTGTGGTGCCCCAGTGGCCGAGCAGTCGCGGCTTGATGTCGTCGCGGTCCAGCGGCACACGCAGAAGAGGGTTGCGCAGCAGGTAGATCTGCCCCACGGACAGGTAGTTGGCGGCACGCCACCAGGCGTGGATGCCATCCAGGTGCTCGTCGGTGAGTTCGGTGTTGTCGCACTCTTCTCGGGTGCGCCACGTGCTGGTCATCGCTGTCCTGTCCGTTGGTCAGAAGTACTTCCATTCCATTCAAACACCGGCACGCGCGACGCACGGGTTCGAGGTCAAAGAATCGTCACCGCCGCAGCCCGACACCCGCGCGCTCTCACTCGCAGGCGATCCCGTCGTCGTCGCCGTCCATGGCCGACCGGTATCCGGGTTCCCCCCGCAGCAGGGGAGCCGCCCCTGCTTCGCGGGCTGCGGTGCAGTTCTCGTAGTACACGTCGTCTGGGGGGCTCGCCGTCGCAGCGGGCGATGAAACGGGGGTCGTGGCCGGGGCGGCGGGTTCGCTGGTCCGCTGCGGCACGACGTCATCAACGCTGTTGGCCGTCCTGGGGGGTTCTGCCGAGGTGATCAGTTCCTGCCCGGGGCATCGACGCAGGATGCTCTCGACGGCGTCGTGCTCGGCCCGCGTCACCCACAGGCTGTAGGCGGCCTTGACCGCGACCTGCCGTGCGACGTAGGCGCAGCGATAGGACTTGTTCGACGGCAACCAGGTAGCGGCGTCCCCGTCCCCCTTCTGCATGTTGGCAGCCCCCTGGACGGCCAGGAGGTTCAGGGGGTCGTTGGCGAAACCGGTCAACGTTGCCTGGTCCCACTGCTGTGCGCCCTTCTGCCATGCGTCGGACAGGGCCACGACGTGATCGACGTGGACCTCCCCGGAGGCGTCACTCCCGCGGACGAACGCGATGGTGGTGCCGGTGTAGGGATCCGCCAGCGTTCCCCTGGCCACGGCGCAGCCGTTGGATCCGGGTCTCGTGCGGGCATCCATCAGGTCACGGCGCAGGATGTCGTTCCTCGTGTCGCAGCCGTTGCGGTCTACATCCGCCCACGCGGGACCGAACCGGTCCCGGCTGTAACCGGTCCTGGGTGCCCGCCCCTTGATCTCCAGACCCGACAGCGCGGTCGCGGCGGACCCGTCAACGGACACGCTCGCCGTGGTGTCCGCAGGTGACGGCTCCACAGGAGGGGATGAGCGGCTGACCGTGGGTGACGGCCGGCCGGGCGAGGCCGTCACCGGTGCGTCGACGGTGGGCGATGCGGCTGCACCGCCGAACCCGATGACCAGCGCCGCAGCGGTGATGGCCCCCACCACGCCCAGTCCGGCCGTGGTGGTCACCGTCAGCCGCCGCAAGCGGCGGCCCGGCTGGGTGTCCGTGTGGATCTCAGTGTCTCCGTCCACGTTCGAGACCCCTCATGGGGCTTCGGACGACACCGTATCGCGGGGCGCACGGGCCGCCTCACGACCCCCGTCGGCCCACCCGGGTAGGCACTACTTGAAGCGGACGATGCTGTTGAACAACCAGCCCTGCGTCCACTGGAAGGTGCGGTTGCCGCGTGCATCCAGGGTCGCGACGATGTAGCGCGCCCGGATGAAACTGCGGCAACCATTTCCTCCCGTGGCCGGCGTGTCACACTCGGTGCGCCAGGTGCGGCCTTCCGTGGACGTCCACTCCCCCGTGTGGCCCAGCGGGTTGCTGGCCCACTGGGAGCGCTTCATGTAGGGCAGGTACGTCAGGTTGTTGAAGTACCAGCCCGTGCTCGAGCGGAAGGCCCCGTTGAAGTACGTGACCTGGGTGGCCCAGATCGACGTCCGGCATCGCACGGTCTGCGAGTACGGCTCGCAGGTGGTGAACCACTTGCGGCCGTTCACGTCGTGGTACCCCGGCGTCGAGTACAGGTCGGTCTGGCCCGATGTCGGCGTGACTGTCGGCGACGGAGACGCGGACGGCGAAGGCGAGGGCGTCGGGGACGGGGACGGCGAGGGCGTCGGGGACGGCGAGGGCGTCGGGGACGGGGACGGGGTCGGTGCGGTCGCGACGGTCACCTCAGCCGATGCCGGGGAACCCTTCCCGCCGTCCTTGTCGGTCGCGGTGACGGAGACGGTGTGGGGGCCGGCGGCCATGTAGGTGTGCGTCACGGACTGGCCGGCCGGGCCCCCGACCGTCTCAGTGGGCGAGCCGTCACCCCAGTCGATCGTGAAGGTGAACGGGGCTGCCATGTCCACCGATGAAGGATCCGCGGCGCCGAGCACCAGCGTGAGCGGCAGGCCGACGGTGGCGGCCAGGGAACCGGTGATGGCCACGGTCGGCGCGGCGTTGGCGACGGTGAGCGTGGTGGCTGCCGAATCGGTGGTGAGACCCCCCTGGGCAACCCTGACCTTCACGGCGCGGACCATGGGTCCGTCGTTGATGCCCAGTGCCTCAAGTTCCGCCCACGTCAGCGTTGGTGAGCTACCCGATGCGTCCCCGAAGACGCCATCCCCGTTCACGTCCCATGTGTAGGTCATGCCGGGAGAGGACCCTGAGCCGTCCAGCGTCACCTCGGCGCCCTCGGCCACGGTGTAGGGACCGCCGGCGTCAGCCGCGGGGTTCACGCTCTGGTCAAGGTCGTCGCTGCTGGAAAGGTACGAGGCGGTTCCGCTGTAGGTGGCCACGACGGTGTGGGTGCCGGACGTGAGCGTGGATGTGGTCCAGGTGGCCTGACCGGCGACGAGACTGACGGCCGCGTCCACCACGGCACCGTCGAGGCTGAAGGAGACCGATCCCTCACTGACGGGAATGGCACCCGCGGCCACGGCCGCGGTGAAGATCACTGGTTGGCGGGGAACCGAGGGGTTCCCCGACGAGGTGAGAGTCGCCGTGGTCCCCGCCTTGGCGACGACCTGCGACACCGTCCCGACGCTCCCACCCAGGATGGTCGTCCCCGAGAACGTGGCAGTGATCACATGCGTCCCCACCGCCAGGGCTGACGTTGTCAACGTCGCCGCACCGGCACCACTGACAGCCACCGGGGCGCCCAAGGGCGTGGCCCCGTCACTGAACTGCACCGTGCCGCTGGTCACAGGCGAACCGCCGCTGGCCACGGCCGCGCTCAGCGTGACCGAGGCACCGTAGGTCGATGGGTTCGGGGCCGCGGCGACCACGGTTGTCGTCAGAGTCTGCGTGGTCACCGTGAGACACCATCCACCCGAAATGGATCCGGAGTCGC
>JBDSRF010000097.1:0-6950 GCA_039929445.1 Arachnia sp.
TCGCTCCCCGCCCGCCCGCCACAACCCCCACCACCTGACTTTCCCGACCCGTTGGACACGTGTGACGTCCGCTGCGGGCTCGGGTGCGCAAGACTGGCTCGATGAACGCTGCGTACGTCCAGAGTGACGAGTTCAGGGGTTCCCGCATCCACCTGTGCGACCTCGGTGGCCTGGAGATCCGCGATTGCGAGGTGAGCGGCCTGAAGATCGTCGACTGCTATGGAAGCGACGTCCACCTGGGTGGCGACTTCGCGCGTGTGGTTGTCAACGACATCGACGTGACCGCCTACGTGGAGGCCGAGCTTGACCGGCAGCATCCTGCTCGCGTGCTGGCGCGCAGCTCCACGTCCCCCGACGACTACCGGGCTGCCTGGGCTGCCATCGAGACTCTGTGGGAGACGACACTGGACCGCGCCAGACTGTTGCCCGAGTCCAGGCTGCACGAGCAGGTCAACGGTGAGTGGTCCATGGTCGAGACCCAGCGGCACCTGCTGTTCGCCAGCGACGCCTGGCTCGGCAATTCCGTTCTGGAGGAGGCAGCGCCATACCACCCACTGGGATTGCCCGCCGGTGGCACGCCGCCTCAGGTGGCCGCGGAACTCGGGCTCACACTGGATCTCACTCCCACGCTCGAGGAAGTGATGACGGCACGGCGCACCCGCGCGGCCACCATGCGGGGAGTCGTCCTCGGGCTCACTGAGGCAGAGTTGGATCGGGTGTGCCCTCGCAAGCCGGCCGGCGCCCATCCCGACCGTGAGTACGTCGTGCGCCGCTGCCTCACGGTGATACTGAAGGAGGAGGCGGAACATCACCGTTACGCAGTGCGTGACCTCGCCACGCTTGAGGCCGCCCTCGCCAGTTGCCCTGAGCGTGTGACGGATTGAACGTCGACGTCCGGCGTCAGCCGCTGGAATGCCGCATTCCAACGCGGGGGTTCTTCGTGAAAGATCGCACGTGGTTCAGCCGCGAAGCATGGCCGAGAGTTGCTGGGCCATCAGCGGCTGCGGCGCCAACGGCGCGAGGCCGTCCCGCAACATCGCCAGTGCCGGGTGCGATCCCTGGGCGAGCGTTCCCACCCACCGGGACCGCGTCACCATGCGTTCGGCGGGGCGCTTGCGGCGCCGCTCGTATGCGATGAGCGCCTCCGGAACAGGGAGTCGTTGGAGTTCCGCGAGCAGGGCCGCCACATCCTCCAGTGCCTGCGCCGCCCCCTGCCCCAGGTTCGGGGTCATGGCATGGGCCGCGTCGCCGACGAGGACGACCGAGCGCCCGTCGTGCCAGGCGCGCAGCCTCGGGAGGTCGAGGAGCGGGAGGACAGGCACGACGCCCAGTTGCGGCGCGGCCAGCACGTCGTCGATGGGTGCATGCCACCCGGCAAAGGTGTCGCGCAGGTTCTCCGCTGCAGCCATGGTCGTCGTCGCCGCGAACCAGTAGGTGAGTCCGTGCTGCAACCCCACCATTCCGAAGCGCAGGCCCCTGCCCCAGGACTCGCTGATCATCAGCGGTGTCGACTCCCCCGTCCGTGCCACACCACGCGCCGCGAACTGACCGCTGGAGCGGGGACGCACTTCCCCCAGGAAGGCAGTCCTCACGGTCGAGTCGATGCCGTCGGCACCGATGACCAACTCCGTGGCCGGCCGGTCGCCGTCCACCAACAGTTCCCCATCGGAGGCCGTGACCTCCACGCCGTAGCGGACAGGGTTGAGCAGACCGTCGGCCAGTGTGAGCATCAACTGATGCCGGACGACGGCGAACAGGGGGCCGTGGCGATCCGTCAGGGCACGGATGGGCAGCTCCGTGAGTTCGCGACCGTCGCTGCGCAGCACCACTGCCCGGCGCACGGGCTCCCCGATGGCGCGGACGGCGTCTCCCAGGTCCAGGGTGTCCAGGGCCCGCAGCCCGTTCGGCCACAATGTCAGGCCGGCCCCGTCCCGACGGGGCGCCACCGCTCGCTCCACCACAGTCACGGCGCAGCCCAGGCGCTGGAGTCCCCTGGCCATCGCCAGTCCAGCGACGCCGCCGCCCACCACCGTGGCACTTGAGATCATCGATCGACCGTATGCCGCACCCCGGGTTCCGTCAACGACCCCCCGCCGCCGGGGTTTCGGTTGGGGTCACGGTCATACTTGGGCCATGACCGTCGATCCCAGGCCCGCGACGCCGTCGACAACGCCGCCCCGGCCTGATCGCTCGGGACGACGGTGTGCCTCATGAGGGACTGGCTCGAACCCGTCCGTGACTGGTTCCACCAACGACCGGCCGCCGTGGAGGTGTCCCGCCTGGCAGCGGTCGTGCGCGCATCGGAGTCCGGCGATTTCGCGGACTGGGGCGGAGAGGAACTTGCCGCAGCCGCGAGGAAGCTTGACCTGGAGACGCGCGTGGGGCTGGCCGGATACCTGGCCATCGCAGGCGAGTTGGCGGCACGCAGCATCGGACTCCGGCCGTTCCCCGTGCAGGTGCAGGCAGCCGCCGCGATGCTGGGCGGGATGTCGGTGGAGATGGACACAGGTGAGGGGAAGACGCTGGTGGGAGCGATCGTCGCCGCCGGCCACGCGCTGTCGGGCAGCACCGTCCACGTTCTGAGCGCCAACGAGTACCTGGCCCGTCGCGACGCCGCGTGGATGGCGCCATTCTTCACCTCGCTGGGCCTCGGAGTCGGTGTGGTCACGGCGGACACCACACCCGGCGCACGGCGCCGGTCCTACGGGGCCGACATCACGTACGTTCCGGTCAGCGAGGCCGGATTCGACATCCTGCGGGATCGGCTCGTCCACACCGTGGCGGAACGCGTGCGCTCAGCAGCCCGGGTGGCGATCATCGACGAGGCCGATGCCGTCCTGTTGGACGAGGGCCGGACCCCCCTGGTGCTGGCGGGCGAATCAGACACGGCCCCCGATGGCCCCACCACCTCCATGAACCGCATGGTGTCCACCATGGAGTCGGGCAGGCACTACGAGGTCGACGCTGATCGCAGGTCCCTCCACCTCACGGACGAGGGCTTCCTGGCCGTGGAGCGGTGGTTTCCGGGCGTTGACCTGTTCGGCGAGGACCACGATGTGCTGGCCGAGGTCCACGTTGCCCTGCATGCCGAGGTGTTGCTGGTGCGGGACGTCGACTACGTCATACGCGACGGTAGGGCCTGGCTGGTCAGCGCCGCCCGTGGACGCATCGAACAACTCCAGCGCTGGCCCGAGGGGCTCCAGGCGGCCATCGAGGCCAAGGAGGGGCTCTCCCCCAGTCCCGGGCTGGACGTGCTGGACCAGCTCACCATGGCCGACCTCGTCGAGGAATACGGCAGCGTCGTGGGCATGAGTGCGACGCTCATGACCGCCTCCCAGGAACTGCAGACATCACACGGGTTCCGGGTGGGACGCCTACCACCCAATGCACCGTGCATACGCGACGACGAGGAAGGGCGGCTGTTCGCCACGGCTGCTGAGCGCGATGCCGCGGCCCTGGAACTGCTCCTGGACGCCCACGCGACGGGACAGCCGGTACTCGTGGCGACCCAGTCGGTGGCCATGTCCGAGGCGTTCGCCGCCCGGGTCGCGGACGCCGGCCTCACGGCCGAGGTCCTGAACGCCCGCAACGACGAACGGGAGGCGGGCATCATCGGCCTCGCCGGTGAGCCGGGCCGCATCACCGTGTCCACCCAGATGGCGGGTCGGGGAACCGACATCCGACCGTCGGAGGAGTCGCGGGCCGCCGGGGGGCTGCTCATCATCGGGATCGGCATCTTCCCGAGCAGGAGGCTCGAGGACCAGATTCGCGGGCGCTCCGGACGTCAGGGTGACCCGGGACGCACCGCCTTCCTGTGCGCGCTGGACGACGAACTCATCGAGCAGGCCGCTCCGGGGCACACCACCCCCAGCAGGGTCACGCTCGGCGGGGAGGTGCTGGACCAACGTCTTCGCGAATTACCGGCCCACGCCCAACAGGTCAGCGACGGTGCGCATGAGAGCCTGCGCGGACTCACCCGACGCTACGGACGGTTGCTCGGGCTCCAACGCCGCCACCTGCTCCGATCACGCGAGGAGTGGCTCACCAGCGACGCCGCCGTCATGACCATCCTGGCCGGGGACGCGGCGCTGCAGACGCGACTACTGGACGCCGTCACGCCGGAGGAGGCCGTCTGCGCCACCCGGACAGCACTGCTCAGCAGCGTCGATTGCGCGTGGAGCGAGCATCTGGCCTACGCGACGTCGGTGCGGGAGGGCATCCATCTCCGGGTCCTGGTCAAGGAGGACCCTCTCGACGAGTTCAACCGCATCCTCGCCAAGGCGTGGCCGTCCGTCGTTCGGGAAGCCATCGACGACGCGCTCCGCATCATCGACACGGCGCCGGTCATCGATGGTCACCTGGACCTGCAAGGTGCAGGATTGCGGCGTCCCAGCGCCACGTGGGCGTACACGGTCACGGACAACGCCCTGGGCTCGGAGTGGGAGCGCATGGCCAGGGGCCTCTCCAGGGCGCTGGGGTTTCCCCGCCGCTTCTGATGTCTCGGTGGGGGCTACGGAGAGCTCCCGGCACGGCTCCGTCAGTACTTCTTGGTGAGGGCGACGATGATCCCCACGGGGGCCATCCACATGAACAGCAGGAGCGCTCCGAAGACCGCACCCCCCAGCGCAGCCTGCGGTGCCCACCCGGTGGGGGGACCAAGGAACAGCCAGCAGCCCACAGCCAGGGTCAACCACTGCGCGGCCAGCCAGAGCGGCCACTTCCCCGGCCGTGCCAGGTAGGCCCACAGCCCGCCCCACAGTGCGGGGAGGACAACGACGCCCACCACCCAGGGCGCCGGGAACTGTCCGCCGAACTGGGCGAACGGCACGATGATGCCCCACACCAACCCGACCACGAACGTCGCGATGCCCGCCCGCAGGAGCCCGGGGGGCTCCCTCATGCGTCGATCCGGTCCGACTCCAAGGAGTAGGCACCCTGAACGATGAACTGCTTGCGGGGTGCGACGTCATTGCCCATCAGCATCTCGAACACGCGGTCCGCCTCAACGCCGTCGTCGACCGTCAGCCGGCGGAGCGTGCGGTGGCGCGGGCTCATGGTGGTGTCCGCCAACTGGTGGGCGTCCATCTCCCCCAGACCCTTGTAGCGCTGCGGCTCCTTGAACGACTGACCCTTCTTGGCGAACTCCGCGACCTTGCGCTGGTACTCGGCGTCCGTGTACGTGTACACGTACTTGTCGTAGCCGCGCTTGGGCTTGATGAGCTCGAACCTGTGCAGCGGCGGGACCGCCGAGTACACCCTGCCGGCCTCGACCAGCGGGCGCATGTAGCGGAAGAACAGGGTGGCCAGCAGGCACCGGATATGCGCTCCGTCGGAGTCGGCGTCGGCCATGAAGATGACCTTGCCGTAGCGGGCCGCGTCCAGGTCGAAGGTGCGTCCGGAGCCGGCCCCGATCACTTGGATGATGGAGGCGCACTCGGCGTTCTTCAACATGTCGCCGACGGAGGCCTTCTGTACGTTCAGTATCTTGCCGCGGATGGGCAGGAGCGCCTGGAACTCGGAGTTGCGCGCCACGTTGGCCGTGCCCAGAGCGGAGTCACCCTCCACGATGAACAGTTCGCTGCGCTCGCCGTCGGCGGTGCGGCAGTCCTTCAGCTTCGGGGGCAGCGTGGAGGATTCCAGCGCGGTCTTGCGGCGCTGGTTCTCCCGGTGCGCCCGCGCCTGGACGCGCGTGCGGGAGGCACCCACCACCTTCTCCATGAGGGTGCGGGCCACCACCTTCACCGAGTTCTTGCTGTTGGTCAGGAAGTCCGTCATCTCCGCCTCGACGATGCGGGCCACGAGGCGCTGCACCGGCGGGGTGCCCAGCACCTCCTTGGTCTGGCCCTCGAACTGCGGCTCGGCGAGGCGCACGGTCACGACCGCCGTCAACCCCTCGAGGCAGTCGTCCTTGATGACCTCCTCGCCGCTCTTCAGGAGTCGCGTCCCCTCCAGGGACTTCACGAAAGCCCTCGTCAGACCACGCTCGAAGCCCTGGACATGCGTGCCGCCCTTGGGTGTGGCGATGATGTTCACGAACGACTTGAATGCCGTCTCGTAGCCGGTTCCCCACCGCACGGCGATGTCGACGTCGAGTACCCGGTCCACGTCGGTGGCGGTCATGGCACCGGTGGAGTCGAGCATGGGGACGGTTTCGGTGAACGTGTCCTGGCCCTGCAGGCGCAGCACCTCGGTCAGTGGGGCGTCGCGGGCCAGGAAGTCCGCGAACTCGGTGATGCCCCCCTCATGCTGGAAGGTCTCGACGGCGGTCGCGCCCTGCCGCGAGTCGGTGACGTCGATGCGGAGGCCCGGCACCAGGAAGGACGTCTGGCGGGCGCGGTCCTGCAGGTGGGAGATCGAGAGTTCGGCGTCGGCCAGGAAGATCTGCTTGTCGGTCCAGTACTGCACGCGGGTGCCCGTGGTGGCCTTGGCCACACGCTTGCCCTTGCGGAGGCCCGAGTGGGGTGTGAACGGGGCGTCGGGGCCGTCGCCGTCGAAGACCCCGGGGACGCCGCGGCGGAAGCTCATGGCCCACGTGGCGCCGTTGCGGTCCACCTCCACGTCCAGCCTGGCGCTGAGGGCGTTGACGACGGAGGCGCCCACCCCGTGGAGGCCGCCCGTGGCGTTGTAGGAGGAGTTGCCGAACTTTCCTCCGGCGTGCAGTTTGGTGTAGACCACCTCGACGCCGCTCAGGCCGGTGCGGGGTTCCTTGTCCACGGGAATGCCACGGGCGTGGTCGATCACGAGCACCGACCCGTCGGCCCCGAGTGTGATCTCGATGGCTTCGCCGTAGCCGGCCAACGCCTCGTCGACGGCGTTGTCGATGATCTCCCACAAGCAGTGCATGAGCCCACGGGAATCGGTGGAACCGATGTACATCCCGGGACGCTGGCCGAGGTTGCGGAGATGACGCGCTTGACCGATACCCTCCCCGCCGATTGGCTCGCGTTCGT
>JBDSRF010000098.1:0-15748 GCA_039929445.1 Arachnia sp.
GATGGGGGTGATGCGCGTCGGTGCGCTCCACCTGGTCTCCGTGACGGTCCGACCGGAGCGCGGCACGTTCGACTTCACGTCGCTGGCCAACTGGGACCTCGCACCCGTCACCCGCTGACGCCCCCCAGACTCAGGACGTGCTGGGACCGAGCCGTCCCGGTTGCACGGCCCCGGCAGTCCGCTGCTCCTTCAACTCCACGAAGATGGCGTGGGTGGGGTTGGTGCCTGTGTTCTCACCGGAGTGCTCCTGCTCGTCGAGCCAGCGTGCCTGGAA
This sequence comes from Arachnia sp., assembly GCA_039929445.1. Lineage (GTDB taxonomy): Bacteria > Actinomycetota > Actinomycetes > Propionibacteriales > Propionibacteriaceae > Arachnia. The sequence goes on from JBDSRF010000098.1 coordinate 275, forward strand.
GGCGGGCATCCTGACGTCCATTTCCTGCCCGCCTCCCCGGAGTCGACGCGTGAAAGCGCTGAGGGTGATCATGACGCTGTCCGGATGGTTGTGGGGCACCGTCGCGTCGCCGGGCTCGTCCAGGTACTCGAGCACGCGCACGCGTTCGTTCTCGAAGAGGACGGTGTAGAACTGCGGGTTGGAGGAAATCGGATCCGTCATGCGCGTCCCCTTGCAGAGTCCCCGACTGAACCGTCGGTTGTGAGCACAGGATAAATCCGGCGGCCCACCACGATCAAGAGGCCGGGCAGTCCATCGCCCGACCCCCCGTGGCGCCCCAGGCAGGACTCGAACCTGCGCGCGACAGATTAGAAGGCTGTTGCTCTATCCGCTGAGCTACTGGGGCTCTGGACATGATTCTAGTGAACATCAGCGCGCGGGGTCACACCGCCTCGTCGGGGGGAGGTCGTATGGTGGTGCGGGTGAACGACAAATTGGTGTGGATTGACTGCGAGATGACCGGCCTCGACCTGCAGAAGGACGCACTGATCGAAGTGGCCGTGCTCGTCACCGACGGTGAACTGAACGTCCTGGGTGAGGGCGTCGACGTCATCATCAAGCCCACCGACGAGCAACTGGAGGGCATGGGCGACTTCGTCCGGGACATGCACATCAAGTCCGGCCTGCTGGACCATCTGGCCGACGGTGTCACCATGGAGGAGGCCACCGAGAGGATCCTCGCGCACGTCAAGGAGTTCGTCCCCGTGGAACGCAAGGCCCCTCTGGCCGGCAACACCATCGGCACGGACCGCGCCTTCCTCGCCCGCGACATGGCTGAGCTCGAATCGTGGGTGCACTACCGCAACCTCGATGTCTCCTCCATCAAGGAACTGGCTCGCCGCTGGTACCCCAAGGTGCTGTACCAGGCTCCGGCCAAGGGCGGAAACCACCGCGCTCTGGCCGACATCCAGGAGTCCATCGAGGAGATGCGCTACTACCGCGAGACGCTGTTCGTCCCGCAGCCCGGACCGACGTCGGCTGAGGCCCGCGCGGTGGCGGCCAAGCACCGGGGCACGCTGACGGGTCTCGCCGACCACACGTGATCACGCCGCTCGTCGCTGAGCGTGTCCGGCAGTCTCCCCCACGCCACCTGAGCATCCTGCCGGGCTCCACACCGGTGCCCTTCCGGGGCAATCAGCCCGGAGCTCAGGTGGCAACGGTGGGCATCAATCCGAGCGTCCGCGAGATCCTGACGCGCAGCGGGGCCGAATGGGCGGGCACACAGAGACGCTTTGAGACCCTGTCGTCGCTCGGGATCGGCTCGATGACGGGTGCGTCGGATGAAACGGTGGAGCGGGTGGTCCAACGGTGCCTCACCTACTTCATGGCCAATCCGTACAGGTCCTGGTTCGATCCCCTGGAACCGCTGGTGGATGACCTCTTCGGAGCGAGCTACGACGACGGCTCGGCGTGTCACCTGGACATCGTCCAGTGGCCGACGCAGCCGCTGTGGGGGCAACTGGCTTCCACCACCCGGACGGAACTCACCACGAGCGGACTGGCCCTCCTCCGAGAGCAGTTCTCCGGCGATGCCCTGCAGTGCGCGTACCTCAACGGCAGGACGGTGTGCGAGGCAGTGGGCACCTTTGTACCGCTGTCGGCCAGGACCGCCCGCTTCAAGGACCGTGGACCCGTCCGCGGCTTCTTCCATGGAACGTACGAGGGTGTGCACGTCGTGGGGTGCTCGTCGAACCTCCAGGTCGAGCGTCTACGAGCCGGGGAGCGCTCGGAATTCCGCACTTGGATCGTCGACGAGTGCCGTCGCGATCTGGCCCTCACTGCCCCACGGAGGCCCGTTTCATGACTCCATCAGTCTCCTTGCGTCGCCGCCTTCCCGATTTCGACGAACCGTCAGGCATGCGCTACTGTTGTGCACGCGCTGATCCCGATCAGCGTCGATGCAGTGGTGACATGGTGGGTATAGCTCAGCTGGTAGAGCACCTGGTTGTGGTCCAGGATGTCGCGGGTTCGAGCCCCGTTACTCACCCCACACCATCGCCGTTTGAACATCTGGGGTTACTCCCAGTACAGTTGATGGGCGCGCACCGCTAGCTCAACTGGCAGAGCAGCTGACTCTTAATCAGCGGGTTGAGGGTTCGAGTCCCTCGCGGTGTACAAGCAGTAAGTGTCTGGCCCTTGTCCCTTCGGGGACAGGGGCCAGAACGTTTTCCCGCCCGTGCCATACGCTCCACGCGGTCCTCTGCGCCCGCGCAAAGGAGCACGGACCCTACCGGTATCAAACAGCTGGCCCTCACCCCATTGGGGTAAGGGCCAGCTCTCCTTCGTGAGCGTTCCGCTCAGTGTTCGCTTGTCCCGCTGCGCGGCCTCCCCCAAGGTCACGCAGCGGAGCCCGCGGCCACCTCTTGAACGAAGAAGTCAGGGAAAGGAGCATTGGCGCGGCAGATGCGCACGCCTGCCCCTACCGGATGGGCCACCACACGTCCTCTCATTGGGGAAACCTTGACGGTCTCCCCGGCTTTCCGCCGCAGCTGCGTGACACCGGGGTCCGGGGTGCCCATTGCGTGAAACCTGCGATTCACTGATTTCGATATTAGTACTCCGCGACGCTTCCGGCAAGCAGTTGGGCCGTTTTGGACGGCCACCGCTTCACCTCGCTGCGCCCCGAGACGCCCCAGGGCACACAGTTCGCCACATGGTGAGATCACAGCGTTCACCGCGCCACCACAGCTGGGTACAGGAGTGTGGGTTTTCGCACAGCGAGGCACCCCCCTCGTCGCCAAGAGCACGTCCGCCCAGGAGGCATCGCCCTGCGCAGCCACGGCCCGGTACTGATCTCGGCCCTGAGAGCCGAGCCACTGGATTCCTGGACGCCCTTCAGCGCCGAGGCTGAGCGCCTGGGCGTCCACTCGGTGCACGCCGTGCCACTCCAGATCGGAGCCGTCGGCATGGGCCGGTTGACGCTGCACAGCACATCGAGCATCAGAGCCGACGCCGGGCTGACGCGCAGAGTCCTGACGCGGGCGGACGTCCTGCGCATCGCACTTCTGTCACCGAGGAAGGCGGATGGCGACCTCTCCCGCTGGGGAGACGTCCTGCTGAGCGCGGGACACATCGTCACGACCAGGCGGCCGGCATTGTGGTGGTCCAGGTTCGAGGGCCTTTGGAGGACGCTCCGGCGACGATCCACGCTGGCGCCTTCAGTTCCGGTCAATCAGTACGGGAAGTGACCATGCGCGCCGTTGCCCGTGAACAGTCATTCGGGGACCCGAATTCTCCCGTTCCGAAAGACCGCGGAAAGTGGGACACCAACGTTCACGTTCCCCAGCTGCGTCGGAGCGTCCGGCGTCGTAAACTCGCGGTGGACGAAACATTGAAGGGATGTGCGAGAGGTGGACAGGGACGAACTTCTCTTCGAAAGTCTGGTGTTTTTGACCGACACCCTGGTGACTGGCTTCGACGTGATCGACCTCAGTGATCGCTTGGTGCACAGCTGCCTGGAACTCCTCGACGTCCACTCTGCGGGCATCCTCCTTGACGACCAGCGGGACTCGCTGAGGGTCATCGCCGCCTCCAGTGAGGAGGCCCGGACCCTGGAGTTATTGGAACTTCTCAACGAACAGGGACCATGCCTCGAGTCGTTCGCCACCGGCCGGGAGGTGATGGTTCTGGATCTCGCCGACGAACGGCCGGAGTGGGGCGAGTTCGTCACACGGGCCAACGCGCAGGGCATCGTTGCGGCCCACTCCTTTCCCATGCGGTTGCGCGATCAGGTCATCGGCGCCCTCAGCCTGTTCTCCTCATCACACGACGAGCTCTCGCAGCGGGAGAGGCAGGTTGCGCGCGTCCTCACCGACATGGCGACCATCGGCATTCTCAACCACCGGGCCGTACACGAGCAGGAACTGCTGGCCGAGCAGCTGCAGCGCGCCCTGACGAGCCGCGTCATCATCGAGCAGGCCAAGGGCGTCATTGCCGAGAGGCGGCAGGTGTCGATGGCGAGCGCCTTCTCACTCCTGCGGGAGGCCGCCAGGTCCTCGCGCCGGCAGTTGACGGAGGTGGCCTCCGACATCGCGGGCGGCCTTGCGCCCGTGCCGCCATGGCCGGAGTCGGAACATCTGCTGGCAGAGGCGGAAGAACCCGCCGAAGGCGGTGTCTTCCGGCCCTGACGCGTCGTCCAGCCCCAGCCCGTGAATCATCCGGGCAGGGGTCGTGGAGGTCGATGAAAGTGAGGCCTACTATTCGCCGATGGACATGATGGCGGCGCGCGCCTTGTCACCGAGGCTCTTGTTCCTTGCGTTGCCGATCGCCTTCAACGTGATGGCAAACACCACGATGCCGAGGACGGCACCACCGATGGCGACGAGGCGGTCTGTGCGCCAACCGCCCTCATCCTTGAACTCCGCCTTGACGGCGTCGAATTCCGACGTGGCGAAACTCTTGGCGTTCTCCACGCCCCGCTTGGCGACGTTCTTCGGATTCACCTCGTCGACGAAGTCACCCACCGAACCCGCGAAGTGCACGCGATTGCGTGCAAGGTCCGCGCGGATTTCGGTAATGCTGCGTGCCTTGTCCTTGGCCATCGAAACTCCTTCAGTCTGAACCCTGTCAACCCTAGCCGTAGGATGGCCACATGACAGCGCGCTTGACCCAAGGATCCACCGCACCGGACTTCACCCTCCCCGATTCGGACGGTGAGGATGTCTCACTGAAGGATTTCGCCGGCTCCTCGGTCATCCTCTACTTCTACCCGGCGGCCATGACGCCGGGCTGCACCACCCAGGCGGTGGACTTCACGGCTGCGAACGACCATTTCTCTGAGGCCGGCTACAACGTGCTCGGCGCCTCACCTGACTCCGTCGATCGGCTGGCCCGCTTCAAGGAGAAGTCGGACCTGAGCGTGCCGCTCCTCTCCGACGAGGACAGGGAGGTCATGAACGCCTACGGCGCCTACGGCATGAAGAAGCTGTACGGCAAGGAGATCGAGGGCGTTCTCCGCTCCACCTTCGTCATCGACGTGGACGACGTGGGTGTTGGCACGGTGCGGGTCGCGCAGTACAACGTCAAGGCAACCGGGCACGTGGCCAAGCTCCGCCGTGAGCTGGGAGTCTGACCCGACGCCCACGGGGAGGCTCCGCTACACCACCATTGACGCCCCGGTGGGCGCTGGGGTCGACGTCGAGCTCGAGATCAGGCGTTCCCGGTTTCTCACAAGGCTGAGGCGCGTCACGAACGAAGACGACGCCCGGTCGATGATTGACGAGCGCCGACGCGCCCACTTCGACGCGCGCCACCACTGCAGCGCCTTCATCCTCGGGGCGGACAGCCACTCTGCCCGCTCGTCCGACGACGGGGAACCCGCCGGAACTGCTGGCACCCCCATGCTGACGGTGCTCCAGCGACACAGCCTCAGCGACGTCGTGGCCGTCGTCACCCGCTACTTCGGCGGCATCAAGCTGGGGGCTGGTGGCTTGGCGCGCGCCTACTCCGCTGCTGTCACCCAGGCCATTGACGCTGTGGGAAGTCGGGACGTGACAATGTCGCGGGTGCTGAGGGTCGACGTACCGATGTCCGATGCCGGGGCCATCGAGGCCCAGTTGCGTGGCCTGCTCCTGCCGGGAGGCGTCCCGGTCAGCATCGACGGCGTGCAGTGGGCGCAGTGCGCGCGCATCACCCTGTCCGTACCGGTCGGTTCGGAGCCAGATTTCACCGCGGCGATCGCCGCCCTTTCAGGTGGGACCGTCGAGGCCGTCCCCATTGGCGAGCGCTGGGGCGACATCAGAGGCTGACGGCCAACACCTCTGAACCATCAATGGTCCTCGGGTGCCTCATCCGCCTGGGCCCCGCTGGGCGCAGCCGCCTCGGCGCGCCTCTCACGCTCGATCCAGTCGGGCGTGACGGATCCGACGGGCCTCGGGAGCTTGGCCGACTTCCGCTGCGGCGCCAGCTGGCGCGGGGACCCGGCAAGCGCCGACCCGCCAGCGGCCAGGCCCGGGAACGGGTCACGACCCACCCAGTACTTGTAGCCCGCGTTCACGGCCGCCAGGATCGGGACGGTCAGGAGCGCGCCGGTGAGCCCCAGCAGGTATGTACCCGTGGTGACGCCCAGCAGGACCACCAGGGGGTGCAGGTTGACGGCCTTGCCCATGAGGAGCGGCTGCAGGGCGTTGCTCTCCAACTGTTGGACCGCGATGACCACGGCAATCATGATGAGGGCGGCCACCGGTCCCTGGAAAAGCAGCGCCACAAGGGTGAACATGGCGCCCGAGAGGAACGCCCCGAACAGAGGGATGAAGCACAGCAGGAACGTCATCACGATCATGGGCACCACGAAGGGCAACCCCAGGAACGCGGCACCGATGCCGATCCCGATGGCGTCGACGGCCGAGACCACCACCTGCGTCCGGGCCCAACTGCCCAGCGTCACCCACGAGCGCCGAATGGTCTCGCGCGCCCGGTTCCTCGTGGGCTCGTGCAGGACCATGAGGAGGAACGACGAGATCCGGTCCCCCTCAGCCAGGAGGAAGAACGCCACAATCAGGGCCAGGAACGCCCCCACCAGGACCGTGCCGGCACTACTGGTGGCATTGAGCGCCCCCGACGACAGGGATGAGGTGTTGGCCGTCAGCCATTCCCGTCCCTGCGTGAACAGGTCCTGCAGTTGCGCGTGGTCGATGCCGAGCGGTCCGCTCGCCAACCACTCCTCCGCCTTGTCGAGTACCTCCTGCAGGCTTTGCCGCACGTCCTCGACGCCCTGGCCGATGGATCGGCCTGCGAAGTACACGGTGCCGCCGATGAGTGCAACGAGCCCTACGACGGTGACGGCCGCCGCGGCGTGGCGGGGCAGCCGAAGCCGGTGGTTCAACAGCAGTTGGCCCGGCATCAGGAGGGCCGCCAGCAGCACGCCCACCACGATGGGGATGAGCACCTGGGAGACCATGGATCCCACCTGGCTCAGCACCCATCCGGCGGCGTAGACCAGGACGATCAGGAGCGCCGCGGCGCCCACCAGTCGCAACGGGCGTGGAAGGGGGAACTGGGGCGTGGTGCGGTGGCGCGTGGGGGGCATGCAGTGATTCTCCTCGACGGACGGCTCAGCCATCCAGTGTGCCGTGCTCCGACGTGGGATCGCATGTCCCCGTCACTGGCTGAGCCCCTGGAAGACGTCGGACCAGACGGGGCTTCCCGGCACCCGGCTGGGCCACACCACAACGTGAAATTCACGTTTGGCGTAGCGGCGCCACTCCCGATCATCGGCTTCAGGGTCGAACAAGGCTTGTCGTTGCGTGGCGTGTGCCTTGAGCCCGGCGACGACGGCATCGGCGACTGGCCGAGTGTCGACGAAAACCCCGATGTCTTCGTCTGGAACAGGACGCAGGTGGTAGGTCGTTCCAGGGTCCCAAAGGGGCAGGCCACGCGCCAACAAGATGTCCTGATGCTTTTGGAACGGCGTGGCGGCGATCGCCGTGTGCAGAAGTCGCAGCAGCCCCGGCCCACCCTCTTGTCGGACCCGGTCGAAGGCATCATCGGTCGCCCTACCGATGGCGATGTGGTCGGGGTGACCGCTGATGCCGTCAGGCCCGAACGTGATGACGACGTCTGGACGCTCCTCGTCCAAGAAGGCGGACACCTCTTCGACGAGCCTTTCATGCCCAACGGATGCCACCACTCCGTCGTCGTGGCCGAGCCAGACGTCCCGATCCGGAATCCGACCAACCGCACGCCACGCAGCCTCCGCCTCACCACGCCGATGTCGACCGAGGTGTGACGGGTCCACCATTGCACCAGCAGCGATGCCACCCGCGCCCCCGTCCGTCGCGTGCACCACGCTGAGCCGGAATCTCTCGTCCCGCGCATGCAGCGCAACCGTTCCGTACGTCGAATAGCTCTCGTCATCGGGATGGGCGAAGCACAACCCGAGTGAGCGAGACGCTGCGGGGCTCGACATGGCCCTCCTTCTGCCGCCAGTGCGAAAGGGCTTAGCAGGTGGCGCGCTGGAAAGCATTATCTCAGCGTTGGCCTATCTGCATCGTGTTCAGGGCCCCACTGGCCCGCTCCGAACTCATGGGTTGCCAGGAGGTCCTCCGACTGGATGCCGCTGCCGCCACACCGTGGAGACGGACCTGTGATCACCCCAAGTGGTCCAGATCGGTTTGGCAGGCCGGGATTGACATCAACGAGTCGGAGCGGACCCTTGCGTACCGCACGTCCGGGGAACCGTGCGTCCACCTCGACGTCCGTCCGATCCGGCTGCCGCACGAACCACGATGGCGTCCCTCCCGCGTTCCCGCACCACAAAAGCAGATCCGCGGATCTTTGGACCAAGAAAGTGGCTTGTCGCCGAGAGCACGAGTATTACCGGGCCGTCATCTGCCATCTCCTACGGTGGGGTCCGGAGCCAGCACTACGCCCCGATGACTTGTTTGTCACCCAAGCCCACCGGCCACCATTTCCACGATGCGTGATCGTGGGCTGCCCTCGAGTGCAGGCGAGTTGAGGGGATTCGACCACACCTGGGTCTCGAGGTACGTCTGGAATCGTCGCGCGGAATCGACGGTGGCGAACTCAAGATCGATGAACACATAGTTGGGGTCGTCGACAGGTTGCGTGATCCGCTCGTGGAGCACGCCGCCTTCAGTGCGGCGCGCTGCGAAGCGGTCGAACGCCGCCCTCCAGACCTCGAAATCGTTGATGGAATGCTCGATGCGCAGTATGGACATGATTCCTCCGGGAAGTGTGTGGTGTTTCTGAAGATAGGCGGGAGCACGGACGGCCGCCATCCCGGATTTCTGGGGGGATACCGCGTTATGCTTCGCGCGTGATGGGTCGCGTGTCGGCTGCACGTCTGACGGATGCCGTGGAGCGGATCGCCGTCGGCGCAGACGATCGCGACCTGCGCTCCCGCGTCCTTGCCGCCATCCAAGAATCCATCCCTTTCGACGCCCACGCCTTCCTGCTCACCGACCCCATGACGAGTGTCGGCTGCTCACCCGTCGCAGCGGTTCCCGACATCACCACCCTCCCAACCCTCATCCGCCTCAAGTACCTCACATCACAGAATCGGTGGACCGAGTTGCCGGCCGGCGGATGTGCGACCCTGTGGAACGTCACGGGCGGGCGCCCCGAACGTAGCCTGCTGTGGCGGGAGTACCTCTCGGGCTTCGGGATCACTGACGTGGCTTCGGTCGCTTGCACCGACCGCTTCGGCTGGTGGGGTTTCCTGGACATGTGGCGCCGAGGGACCCTCTTCACTGACGACGAGATGATCGCCCTGGCCGCAGTGCTCCCCGTGATCACCTCTCGGCTGCGCCGCGTTCAGGCCGCTGGATTCCGGGCGGGCGGAGTTCACCCTGGTCTCCGGGGTCCCGGTGCGATCATCTTGTCCCCCGATCTGGCGATTCGTTCCAGGACTGCGCAGACCGAGGACTGGCTCACCGCACTTCTCCCGCCCGAAGCAGGACGAAGTTCAGTACCAGCAAGTGCCTACAACGTCGCGGCTCAACTCCTCGCGGCCGAAGCCGGCATCGATGCACATCCTGCGCAAGCAAGAGTCCACCTGGGAGGAGGAACGTGGCTGACCCTCCGGGCGGCTCGGCTCCTAGGTCCCGCACCTGCCGAACACCAGGACATTGCCGTCACCATGGAAACCAGCTCCCCCACGGAACGCCGCGACATCTTCTCCCGTTCGCATGGCCTGACGAGCCGCGAGTCAGAAGTTTTGTGCCACTTGGCCGACGGTGCTGACACCCGGATTGTGGCCAAAGCCATGGCGATCACCGAACTCACGGTGCAGGACCACCTGAAATCCATATTCGCGAAGACCTCGACGTCGAGTCGCCGCCAACTGCTGGCCTTGGCCTTGGGTGGCTGACCGGAGGTGTGGCCCAGCCGGCGGCCAGAAGCTGATGGCGTTGGCCGACTCGTCGCCGATCCGACCAGATGGGCGCACCTGATCAACGGTTCTGTCAACCCCGCAGGGGACGAAATCCACTGCACACAAGTCGCATCTTCGTGATGCGGCCGTCCTGATCGCTGTAGTAGGCCACCTGCTCGACCACTGAAGGACCCTCCCCCAGTTCGACTGCCATGCGGTAGCTGACCTTTGCCACATCGCCAACGCAGTCGGAATCAATCGAGACGATGCCCGTCACCATTTTGTCGGGTCCGAACCAGGTCCCCAGGATGATGTCGCACACCCCGCCAGGATCCTCGGCTTCCCAGGATCGACGTGGAGTGATGGCCCGGAAGGCCACAGGGGTGGAGAACAGCCCCCGGATCGTGGCACCGTCCTTCTCTGCGATTGGATGTGCCAGCCGGGCTCCGAGTGTGTGGTCAGTAGCTGAACGTGTTTGCGGGCTCGTCACCGATCCACCCCCACATCGGGACTGTGCCACCGAGTTCGGCATTGGCAAGGAGGTCTCCCTTGTCGAGGTGTTTGGCGTCGAAGCAGATCGGGCACACCATGTAGCGGCCCCCGGCTTCCGCGTATCTGCGTGTCAGATCCTCCAGCGGAGGGCATCCTTGGCACGCGGTTCCCGTGGCGACGTCGCCAACGACCAGACGGACCGCTTCCTTGGTGAGGAACATCAGGGTGGGGCGCCCGGTCTCGGCGGACCCGACGGCGACGAGGAAGGCCACCGTGACCTTTTCCAAGTCCTCCAGGCCGGTGCTGAGGCTGATGACAGTTTTGGTATTCATGGCGGGCTCCTTTGGCTCATCACCATCGTGCTGCGCTGTCGGGCCTCGGGTCATGGGGCATCCGCCCCAAGTTCGGCACCGACAGGGCCTTGTCGAGCCGGGATCGACCGGTGGGTGGCCCTTTCAGAGTTGAGGCGATTGCCCCATGCTCCGGGGGGCGGCTCGATTCAAACTTGGGTCATGACTACGACTCCACGACAAGCAGTGATCACCATGCAAGGGGCGCTCAGCCTTCCCCTAGGCACTGACGAGCGCTTCACTGGCTACGGCGCCATGGGCGTGCCGTACTCGCGGGGCCACTACCTTGCCCTGCGCGACATGCTCGCGAGCTCTGTTGGTCCCGCCTACAGGGCAATTTGGCATCGTGACCCCACGGGCTCCTGGACGATCTTCACCACGGCAGACCCTGACGTCAGCTGCCCCCGCTACTTCGGCTCAGCAACCGCAGTCGAGCAGGTCCCCGCGATCGACGTGACTTGGCGCGACGACTGGAGCCTCGACGTGTCCATGGGTGCCCGTCTCTCGTGGCGGATGGTGCTCGAGGCGACATCAGCCACGCGGGCGATGACCTCGATGGGCGGTGCCATGCCGGCGTGGGCCTGGAGCAGCAACGCTTTGCTGGCTGCCATGGGGCCGATGGCAAGCACTGTTCTGCAGTCCGGGAGGATACGCCTGCACGGACGAACCCCAAACGGACAGGCTTTCAAGGCCGCTCCCCTCCAGGTGTGGCAGGTCGTCAGTGGCGAAGCCCGTGTGGACGGTATTGGCTGCGGCCCGATGGGCTCGTTGGCGACCCAGGCACGTCTGGCCGATTTCTGGCTCCCCCAGCGCGGTCTCTTCTTCGTCGGTCAGGCCCGCTTCAGTGGGACGGAACAGGTCAGTGTGGCGCCGCGCCTTGCTGAGGAGAGGCGGGAATGACCCCCGACCGGCGTGAGTGCGACGAGGTGTCCACAATCCCGTGACAACCGTGGCTGGGGAGCGCAGAATCAGTGCATGACAGGTGTGGGCAGACCGGCCGGCGACGTCCTTCCCCGCCGCGCTGAGGTGTTGGCCGGGTTGTCGGTCGCGATTGACCTGGGACTGGGTCAACCGGCGGAGCACATGCTCCGCTCAGCCACGATCGCCTGCAGGTTGGCCGACAGGATGGGTCTGGACGCCGAGCAGCGCGGCACCATCTACTACGCCACCCTGGTGATGTGGATCGGCTGCCACGCAGACTCCCAGGAGTATGCCCGCTGGTTCGGTGACGACATCGCGGTCCGGCGCGAGGCCTTCCTCGTGGACTGGAGCGGGGTCCCCTACATGCGGTTCCTGCTGGGTCACGTCGCCAAGGGCGAACCGCTGCCACAGCGCGTCAAGGTAATGGCCACACTCTTCAGGGACGCCCGCGGCCAGCTCGGCCACATGATCCATTCACACTGCGCGTCAGCGGCGGCGCTCGCGCGCCACGTCGGGCTGCCGTCGGAGGTGGCGAACAGGTTGGCGTTCACCTTCGAACGCTACGACGGCCAGGGCCTACCCGTTGGTGTATCCGGGGACAGTATCCCCATCGAGATGCGGGTGGGGCAGCTCGCGGACGTTGCGGAAGTGCACCACAGAATGTTCGGGCTTGACGCGGCAAGGTCGATGATCAGAAGTAGGCGCGGAGGCCAGTTCGACCCAATGGTGGTCGACGCGGCGCTGGCATCTTCCGAGGAAATCTTCGCCCCCGCACCCGACGGGGATGCCTGGAGGGAAGCGCTCGAGAATGCGCCCGACCACCACGTCCGACTCACCGACGAGAGCGTCGACGAACTGGTCTGCGCCATCGGCGACTTCGTTGACCTCAAGTGCCCGTTCACGCTCGGTCACTCGCGCGCGGTGGCAGCACTGGCGTCATCGGCTGGCGAGTCCCTGGGCGTGGCCGCCGGGGACGTCCGCACACTGCGTCGAGCCGGGCACCTGCACGACCTCGGCCGTCTCGGAATTTCAAATCAGGTGTGGTCCAACCCGGCAGGCCTGAACTCATCAGAATGGGAGCGCGTGCGAATGCATCCCTACCTGACCGAGCGCGTCCTGGACCGTATCCCCGGCCTGGGGGCTGTGTGCGCCGTGGCCAGGGCACACCACGAGCACCTCGACGGCACCGGCTACCCACTCGGCCTCAGCGGATCAATGCTCGGACAAAGCGAACGCATTCTCGCCGCGGCGGTCGCCTATCAGTCAGCACTGGAACCACGGCCCTACCGGGCGGAACTGGATCCCCAGCAAGCCATGGTGCGGCTGCGAAGCAGAAGCGCTTCAGGGGCACTGGACCCTGATTGCGTGGAAGCAGTGCTTGGCGCCGGCGGACATCGGAGACTGCGCCATCGGCGCGATGATCTCCTCACACCGCGAGAGCGTGAAATCTTATGCCTGGTCGCTCGAGGACTCTCCAACCGGCAGATCGCAGAGCGGTTGGTCCTGAGCGAGAAGACCGTCCGCAACCACGTGGAGCGGACCTATACGAAGATCGGGGCCTCCAACCGCGTCGGGGCCAGCCTCTACGCCCTCGAGCATGGACTGGCCTCACCTCCGATCACGGCGCCGGTAGATCCTGAGTAGGCGTGGCACGCCCATAACCAGCGTTCGGCATCCTCACCCTGCATGGCTGACGGTCAGTCAGTGCAGGGTGGGTCGATAGGTGAGTTCCAGGCTGCGACCGTCGAAGGTGCGGCTCTCGAGCAACTCGAGGTCGAAGTCGGCCGCTCCCTGGAATATCCTTTCCGTCCCGGTTTTGCCGCTGATCACCGGGAAGATCGTCACCTGCACTCGATCGACGAGGCCTGCAGCCATGAGTGAACGGTTCAGTGACAGGCTCCCGTGAGAACGCAACGGCATTTCGGACTCCTCCTTGAGCCGGGAGACGATGTCGATGGCGTCGCCGCTGATGACAGTGACGTCCGGCCAGTCCAGCGGTCCCTTGAGGGAGCTCGATACCACCGTTGTCGGCATCTCCTTCATGAGCGCGCTCCAGTCATCCGAGCCGGAGGGATTCTTCCCGGTGCCGAGATACCGTTCGAAATCCCTGAACGTGTTGGCGCCAAGGACCATTCGATGATTGACGCGGTAGACGGAGAGACGGTGGTTGCGCAGCTCCGGGCCATCTTTACCCCAGTAGCCGCCCCAGTCGCCACCAAGAGCGTAGGAGCCGTAGCCGTCGAGAGTGGAAAAGACGTCGAAGGTGTACGTCGCCGGCATGTCGTTCCCCTGTGCGGTGAGCGTTGATGACTCTTCACTATGACACCAGAGAGGGTTGGCGTACAGGCGACCGGGCCAATCCTGGCCACCGCGCGGCGTTGAAGCGCCCTAGGTTTTCTGCCGCTCTCATGCGGGTTGAGGGTCGCGTAGTGGGCTTGCTCGTACTCCACCGGGGCCATCGTCCCAAGGCTGGAGTGGAGGCGTCGGTTGTTGTACCAATCGACCCAGCCGGCGGTGGCGAACTCGACATCGGGCAGGGACTTGTAGGGGCCGTCGTGGAAGACGGTGGTGCGGATGCATTCGGACTTGTAGAGGCCATTGATGCTCTCCATCAAGGCGTTGTCGTAGGCGTCGCCGACGGTGCCGATGGAGGGCCTGATCTGCTCCAGCGCGAGGTGCTCTGTGTAGCGGATGCTGGTGTATTGGGAGCCGGCGTCGTTGTGGTGGATCAGCTCACCGGGCCGCGCCGGATGCCCTTCCCAACCCCGCTGCCACAGCGCCATCCGCAGCGGCGTCATGACCAGGTCGGTGACCATCGACGTCGAGGCATGCCACGCCACGACCTTCTGCGCGAACACGTCGACGACGAAGGCGACGTAGACGAACCCGGACCACGTTTTCACATACGTGAAGTCGGTGACCCACACGTTGTTGGGTGCCGGGGCGGTGAAGACCCGGTTGAGGAGGTCGCCGGCCCGGATGCCGTCTTTGGCTGGGATGGTGGTGCGAATACCCTTGTCGCGGCGCACCCCGGAGAGTCCCAAGCCGGTCATGGCACGGTCGACGCTCCCGAAGGAGGCGTCAGCGAAGCCGTGCTGACGGCGGATCAGGGCGACCATCTTCCTGCGTCCGTAGAGCCCCTCGGGGGTCAGCTTGCGGCGGCCGTGGTGGTCTGTGGTCCAGACCAGATCACGGACCTTGTTGATGACGTGAGCATCAGTGATGGTGCGGGCCGCGACCGGCTGGTGCCGGTTTCTCCAGGAGCGATAGGTCCTCGCGGCGATCTGGCAGCCCTGCTCACGCAGGACCCGGCAGATCGACGAGGGCGGCGTGGCCCTCAGCCTTCATGGCGTCGATGAATCCCATCATCAGCGGTTGCGGGGGTCGAGTTCCCCCACGAAGAAAGACGTTGCGGCCTTCAGGATGGCCACGTCTTCCCGGAGCCGTCGGTTCTCAGTCTTCAACCGATTGATCTCATCGCTCTCCTGGGTGGTGACACCGTCTCGGGTCCCGGCATCGACCTGGGCCTGGATCACCCAGCGACGCACGGTTTCCTTCCCGAAGCCGAGTTGCTTGGCAACCGCCGCTGCCGCGGCGGTCAATGATGGGTACTCGCTCTGGTGTTCAGTGACCAGCCGCACAGCTCGTGCTTTCAACTCTGGATCGATGATCTTGGGCATGGTGCTCATTCTCCTTGGCTCAAACAGGAGCGGCATCAAAACTGGGGCGCTTCAGCACCGACAGAAGAGAACAAAGTCACACAACCTTCATCCGGCGCGCACTCACGAATGATCTCGCAGAAGAGAGGACAAAAGCGCCAGCTTCTAGACGAAATAGTCG
>JBDSRF010000099.1:0-7638 GCA_039929445.1 Arachnia sp.
TGGCCCCGACGGCGCAGGAGCTGCCCAGCACACGCGCCTCAAGGGTCAACAAGGAACTGCTGCGCGTCAGCAAGGGCGAATCCTCCCAGGTGCGCGACGACTCCCGCAATCCCCGCGGCCGCTCCGGGCGGGGCAAACCAGGAGGGGGCGGCCGTGGCTCTGGTCAGTACGGGGGTGCCACACATCCCCGCTTCGCCACCAAGCCGACGCGCCGCGACGACATGGCGCGTGTGCTGTCCCAGGCGGACCTGCTGCCCGCCATCTGCTTCATCTTCTCCCGCGTCGGCTGCGACGCGGCCGTCCAGCAACTCCTCCACTCCGGCGTGCAGCTCACCAACAGGGAGGAGGCCCGCGCACTGCAGGCGATCGCTGACCGTCACACCGCGAGCCTGTCCCTGCCCGACCTCGATGCCCTGGGCTACGAGGACTTCCGCCACGCGCTGTCCCTCGGGATGGCCGCGCACCACGCAGGGCAACTGCCGGCGTTCAAGGCCATCGTTGAGGAGGGCTTCGGCACCGGCGCGCTCAAGTTGGTGTTCGCCACCGAGACCCTCGCGCTCGGCATCAACATGCCGGCCCGCACGGTGGTGCTGGAGAAGCTCGTCAAGTACAACGGTGAGGCACACGTCGACATCACCCCGGGTGAGTACACCCAGCTGACTGGCCGGGCCGGGCGGCGGGGCATCGACGTGGAGGGGCACGCCGTCGTGCTGTGGCAGTCGGGGATGGATCCCCGGGCCGTCGCCGGCCTGGCGTCACGCCGCACCTACCCGCTGCGCTCCAGCTTCGCGCCCAGCTACAACATGGCCGTCAACCTCACCTCCACGCTCGGCCGGGTGCGGGCACGCGAGCTCCTGAACCAGAGCTTCGCGCAGTTCCAGACCGACAAGTCCGTGGTCACCGCGTCGCGGGTGGGGCGGCAGATCACCGACGACCTGGCGGATGCGCAGCAGGCCATCGAGTGCCACCTCGGCGACTTCATGTCCTACGCGCTGCTGCGCGATGAGATCTCCGTGCTGGAGTCCTCCAGCGCCAAGCAGCGCCGCGCCCAGCGGGCCGGGGACATCGCCGACGCCGTTTCCTCCCTCGTGCCGGGAGACATCATCCACGTGTCGCGCCACGGCTGGAGCGTGGTGCTGGGCATCGGCCAGAAGGTGCACCGGGACGAGGTGCCGTGGGTGCAGATCATCGCCGGGGACCACACCGTCCTGCGGCTGCAGCCCCACGACCTCACGGGGCCGCCACTGCCGGTGGCGCGGGTGCGCGTGCCCCGCCGGTTCAGCGTCCGCGACCGCGCCGAGCGGCGTGCGCTGCTGTCGGCCATGTCCAACAAGCTGGAAGGCTTCGACCCCGACGAGCCGGACCACTCGGCGCCGCCCACCGACGAGGCGCAGATGCAGCGAATCGCGGACCTGCGGCGCGAGTTGAAGGCCCACCCATGCCATGCATGTGAGGACCGGGAGACCCATGCCGTGGCCGCGGCACGGGTGCTGCGCCTGGAGCGGGAACGGGTCCGCACCGAGTCCGACATCGCCACCCGCACCAACTCCCTGGCAACCCAGTTCGACAGGGTGTGCGCGGTGCTCGAGGAGCTCGGCTACCTGGACGGTGACGAACTCACCGACGCCGGACGCATGCTGCGCCGCATCTACAACGAGCTGGACCTGGTGGCGGCCGAGTGCATCCGCCGCGACACCTTCGCCGGGCTCGACGCGCCCCAACTGGCTGCTGTCCTGTCGACGATGCTGTACGAGTCCCGCCCGTCCCGCGACTCCCTGGCACCCCGGATGCCCGACGCCGCCAGCGAACGGGCCCAGTCCGAGCTGCGCCAGGTGTGGCGCGAGGTGGGGCTTCTGGAACGCAAGCACCGCCGTGACCGTGGACGGGAACCCGACATCGGCTTCGCGGAGGTGTCCTGGCGCTGGGCCAGCGGGCAGGAGCTCGCCAAGGTGCTCGCGCACGGGCAGATGTCGGCGGGCGACTTCGTGCGCTGGGTCCGACAGGTGGTGGACTTCGCCGGCCAGCTCGCGCAGGCCGCCGGGCCTGGTGACCTCCGCCGCACCTGCCTCAGCATCGTGGACCGGATGCGACGTGGCGTCGTCGACGTCGATGTGGAAGAGGACTGAGTAGGGTTGCCCCCATGGCCGTTTCGCTGCGTGTGATCCCCTGTCTCGACGTCCACGACGGGCGCGTCGTCAAGGGCGTGAACTTCGAGAACCTGCGGGATGCGGGCGACCCCGTCGAACTGGCGGCCACCTACAGCGCCGCCGGCGCCGACGAACTGGTGTTCCTCGACATCTCCGCCTCCTCCGACGGTCGTGCCACCACCCGCGACATGGTCTCCCGCTGTGCCGAGAGCGTCTTCATCCCGCTGACCGTCGGTGGGGGAGTGCGCAGCGTCGAGGACGTCGACGCCCTGCTCCGCTGCGGCGCCGACAAGGCCGGCATCAACACGGGTGCGCTGGAGCGCCCCGACGTCATCAATGAGATTGCGGACCGGTTCGGCAACCAGGTGCTGGTGTTGTCCCTTGATGCCCGCCGCGAGGAGGGCATGCCCTCCGGCTTCGGCGTCACCACCCACGGTGGCCGCAGGTCGGCCGGCCGGGACGCCATCGAATGGGTCCAGGACGCCGTGGCGCGCGGGGTGGGGGAGGTACTCCTCAACTCGATGGATGCCGACGGCACCACCTCCGGCTTCGACCTTGAGATGATCTGCGCCGTACGCGCCGTCGTCGACGTCCCGCTCATCGCCTCCGGGGGTGCGGGCACGGCCCAGCACTTCGTGGAGGCCGCCGATGCCGGCGCCGATGCGGTGCTGGCGGCCAGTGTCTTCCACTACCAGAGCCTGACCGTCGCCGAGGTCAAGGACGCCCTGCGCAACGCCGGACACACCGTCCGCTGAACAGAGAGGAACCACCGCGATGCCCGAATGCCTGTTCTGCAGGATCATCTCCGGGGAGATCCCCTCGAAGCAGGTGTACGCCGATGACCTGGCCTACGCCTTCCTCGACGTTGAACCCTGGCAGGAGGGACACACGCTGGTGGTCCCACGCCGGCACGTCGACCATGCCCTCGTGGACGCCCGCGTCCTCACGGAGGTGGCGCCGACGGTTCTGGCCGTCAGTGAACTGCTTCGACAGCGGCTGGGTGCCACCGGCTTCAACGTGCTGACCAACGTGGGTCCCGATTCCGGGCAGGCCGTGTTCCACGCCCACGTGCACGTTCTACCCCGTCACTCCGACGCACCGGGAATCAGCAACATGCGCGGCCTCATCCACCGCAGTCTCGACGAGGTGCACGCCATTCTGACGGATCCGAAAAAAGCCTGAATCCCTTAGTGGGGGGCGCTGATTGGGTCTGAAAGGTCTGGTCTACCATCGTGTCATCGAGTCCTGATCGATACTTCGGCCGGGCGATTTCACACCACCTTGGAGTCAGAATGAAGAACGTCAAGATCGTCGGCCTGATCGCCCTCATCGCGGGGATCATCATGATCGTCGCCGGTGGGATCACCTACGGTGCGGTCAGCAGCCAGCTGGCGGCCGAGAACATCGTCGTCCCCGACGACGCGGCCTTCCTCGCCGGGGACAAGGTGGACGGCCCCTTCTCCGCCTACGCGCAGGCCGACATCATCAACCACCACGCGCTGAAGGCATCCGAGGGCAAGACCTACGCCGAGCTCGGCACCCTGGCCGGCGAAGCCAAGGCTGCGGGCAATGAGGAACTGGCCACGAAGTATTCCGAGGCGCGCGGCACCGTCATGACGGCATCGTTCCTGCGGGCGTCGCTGTTCACCTCCGTGCTCGCCTTCGGCGTCGCCGCGCTCGTCATCGGCCTCGGCGTCATGTTCGGGCTGATCGGCTGGGCGCTCATGAGCATCCGTCCCGCCACGCTGCGTGACGAGGTCGTTCGCGAGGACGTCCTCGTCTGATCGACGAAGCAGCATCTGGACGGCCGGGGCGCGCGAGCGCCCCGCCCGTCTCAGTATGCGGAACCGGGGGCTTCAGTCCTTGACACCGGGGAAGTACCTGGGCCATTGTGATGGCGTGATCAAAGCCCAGTACCTCGTAGTTTTCTGAAGCGTTTCGCGCCACACCTGCGAAACGCTCCCTCGCGTGCCTACCGGCGCCGAGGGTTTTTTGTTGGCCGGAGATCACAACCCATGACCCGAAGGGAGAGCAAATGTCGGACATCGACAACCAGCTGTTGACAGGCGCGCAAGCGCTCGTTGAGTCTCTCGAGCGAGTCGGGGTCGAAGTAATGTTCGGGATCCCCGGCGGCGCCATCCTGCCAGCGTACGACCCGCTCTACGACAGCAGCATCCGCCACATCCTCGTCCGCCACGAACAGGGCGCCGGCCATGCTGCCGAGGGCTACGCAATGGCCACCGGTCGGGTGGGCGTGTGCATCGCCACCTCCGGGCCCGGCGCCACCAACCTGGTGACGCCCATCGGCAACGCCTACATGGACTCCACCCCGATGGTGGCCATCACGGGGCAGGTCAATTCCACCTCGATCGGCACCGACGCCTTCCAGGAGGCCGACATCCGCGGCATCGTGATGCCCATCACGAAGCACAGCTTCCTCATCAAGAGGACCGAGGACATCCCCCTGGCCATCCGTGAGGCGTTCCACATCGCCTCCACGGGACGGCCCGGGCCCGTGCTTGTGGACATCGCCAAGGACGCGTTGTCCAACTCGGCACCCTTCGTGTGGCCCCAGGAGCTGGACCTTCCCGGCTACAAGCCCACCACGAAGCCGCACGTCAAGCAGATCCGTGCGGCCGCGAAGATGATCATGGAGTCCAGCCGGCCCGTCCTCTACATCGGAGGCGGCGTGATCAGCGCCCGCGCCCACGCAGAGCTCGCGGAGCTCGTGGAGCGCACCCAGATCCCCGTCGTGACGACGTTGATGGCCCGCGGTGTGATCCCGGACTCCCACGAGTTGAACATGGGGATGCCGGGGATGCACGGCACCATCGCCGCCGTCGGTGCCCTGCAGAAGGCGGATCTTCTCATCGCCATCGGCACCCGCTTCGACGACCGCGTCACCGGCAAGCTCGACAGCTTCGCCCCTCATGCCAAGGTCATCCACGCCGACATCGATCCGGCGGAGATCGGCAAGAACAGGGCCGTGGACGTCCCCATCGTGGGCGACTGCAAGGAAACCATGCGGTTGCTCAACGAGGAGCTGACGGGCGTTGACCCGCCCCCCATCGACCCGTGGCGCACTCTGCTGAAGGGCATGAAGGCCAAGTACCAGCCCACCTGGGACGAAGCACCGGACGGTCGCCTGTCCCCGCAGGAGGTCATCCAGCGGATCGGCGAACTCAGCCCGCCGGACACCATCTTCGTGGCGGGGGTCGGACAGCACCAGATGTGGTCCGCCCACTACCTGCCGCACGAGCAGCCCAACAAATGGTTCAACTCCGGCGGCGCCGGCACCATGGGATTCTGCGTTCCTGCAGCCATGGGCGCCAAAGTGGCTGCGCCGGACACCATGGTGTGGGGCATCGACGGCGACGGCTGTTTCCAGATGACCAACCAGGAGTTGGTCACCTGCGCGCTCAACAACATTCCCATCAAGATTGCGGTCATCAACAACCACGCCCTGGGAATGGTGCGCCAGTGGCAGAGCCTGTTCTACAACGAGCGTTACTCCAACACCGACCTCCACACCGAGTCCATCCCCAACTTCCAGATGCTCGCCGAGGCCATGGGCTGCGTCGGGCTGAAGGCAACGAACGAGGAGGAGATGGAGGTGGCCATCAAGCGGGCACTCGAGATCAACGACCGCCCCGTCGTGGTGGAGTTCGTCGTCCACAAGGACGCGATGGTGTGGCCCATGGTGTCGGCAGGCACCAGCAATGATGAGATCCAAGTGGCCCGCGACATGGCCCCCCAGTGGGAAGAAGAGATCCTGTGAGCACCCACACGCTGAGCGTCCTGGTCTCCAACCGACCGGGCGTCCTGACACGCATCGCCGCGCTGTTCTCGCGCCGCGGCTTCAACATTGAATCCCTGGCCGTCGGCCCCACGGAGCGGCCGGAGGTCAGCCGCATGACGGTGGTGGCCAACGCCGAGGACGGCGCCGCCCTCGAGCAGATCGTCAAGCAGCTCAACAAGCTCATCGAGGTGCGCAAGGTGCTGGAGCTCGGCCCCAACACCGTGCGCCGCGAGATGGTGCTCGTCAAGGTGAAGGCCGACGTCCACACCCGCAGCCAGATCATCGACGTGGTGAGCCTGTTCCGCGGCAAGGCCGTGGACGTGTCAGCCGAGTCCATCACGATCGAGGCCACCGGCAGCAGCGAGAAGCTGGCTGCGCTGCTGGAAATGCTGTCCTCGCACGGCATCCAGGAGTTGGTGCAGTCCGGCCAGGTGGCTCTTGGCCGTGGCGCCAAGACGCTGGCCGAGCACAAAGCCAAGTAAATTCGCACGGGGGCTCCGCCCCATCAAGTGACCACACATAAGTAAGGAACCAAGAAACATGGCAGCAGAGATGTTCTACGACACCGACGCCGACCTATCGATCATCCAGGGTCGCCAGGTCGCCGTCATCGGTTACGGCTCGCAGGGCCACGCCCATGCGCTGAGCCTGCGCGACTCCGGCGTCGACGTCCGCGTGGGACTTCGCGCCGGCAGCCCGTCGGCCGCCAAGGCCGAGGCGGAGGGCCTGCGGGTCGTGTCCGTGGCGGAGGCCGTCGAGGAGGCGGACCTCATCATGATCCTCGCCCCCGACCAGGTGCAGCGCAAGGTCTATGCCGAGGACATCGAGCCCAACCTGGCCCCCGGTGACGCACTCTTCTTCGCCCACGGCTTCAACATCCGCTTCGGCTACATCACGGCCCCCGAGGGTGTCGACGTGTGCATGGTGGCCCCCAAGGGCCCCGGCCACCTCGTGCGCCGCGAATACGCCAACGGTCGCGGCGTGCCCGCCATCATCGCCGTCGAGGTGGACGCCACCGGCGGCGCATGGCCGCTGGCGCTGAGCTACGCCAAGGCGATCGGCGCCCTGCGCGCGGGTGGCATCAAGACCACCTTCACCGAGGAGACCGAGACCGACCTGTTCGGTGAGCAGGCAGTGCTCTGCGGTGGCGCGTCCGCCCTGGTGCAGGCCGGGTTCGAGACCCTCATCGAAGCTGGCTACCAGCCCGAGGTTGCCTACTTCGAGTGCCTCCACGAGCTGAAGCTCATCGTCGACCTCATGTACGAGGGCGGCATCGCCAAGCAGCGCTGGAGCATCTCCGACACTGCCGAGTACGGCGACTACGTCTCCGGCCCCCGCGTCATCGACGCCCGTGTCAAGGCCAACATGAAGGATGTCCTCACCGACATCCAGACCGGTGCCTTCGCCAAGCGCTTCATCGACGACCAGGACGCCGGCGCCCCCGAGTTCAACGAGTTGCGCGCCAAGGGCGAGCAGCACCCCATCGAGTCCACGGGTCGCGAACTCCGCAAGCTCATGAGCTGGGTGGACAAGTCCGACTCGGACTATGTCGAGGGCTCAGCCGCCCGCTGACCCATCACGCAGACGAAGGCCCCGACGCGACGCGTCGGGGCCTACCTCCGTTCTGGGGCGCCGGAGTGTCAGGAGGTCAGCCCCTGGAGCGCGGTGTACGCACCCGTGGCGGCAAGGAGG
>JBDSRF010000100.1:0-3618 GCA_039929445.1 Arachnia sp.
CTGCGGATCTTTCCGGGGTACTGGGTCTGTCTTGCCTTCACCGCCTTCGTCGCCGCTTTCGTCGGCGGGCGGGTGCGCGGCGGTTGGAGCCTTGGCAACGCGACTTCCTACGTCCTGTCGTACGCGGACATGAGCGGACCCATACCCCTTGCGCCGCAAGCACTTGCCAGTTCCCCGTTCCCGGCATCCTGGAACGGTTCGCTCTGGTCCCTGCGCTACGAAGTCGGCTGTTACCTGGCGGTCGGCCTGGCGCTGTGCGTGCCTTGGTTGTGGCGCCAGGCCTGGGCGATCGTGGCCGCATTCGGCCTGGCCACCGCATCCAAGTTGGCGATCGACCAGACCGGTGGGGGTCACGGGCTGGTCAGCGAGCTCGCACTGCTGCTTCCATACTTCTTGGCCGGCGTCATCATCCTCCGGTTCGCCGACCGGCTGACACTGACGGGGCGCGGCGCCCTGGTGGCGGCTGCCGCGCTCGGTTGTGGCCTGCTGCTGCAGCGGGGCGAGGCCCTGGCTCCCCTTCCGCTGGCCTACATCGTGCTGTGGGCCGGTGCGGCCGCACCTGCGGCGGTGAAGCGGATCGGCTCTCGGAACGACATCTCGTACGGCACGTATCTCTACGCTTTCCCGGTCCAGCAGCTGCTCGTGCTGTCGGGCGTCGCCAAGCTGGGCGTCGGAGCGTTCATCGGCCTGAGTGCGGTCATGACGATGCCACTGGCCGCTGCCAGCTGGTTCGCTGTGGAGCGACCCGCGATGATGGCTCGCCACCTCCCGGCCCGGTGGAGGCGTGGCGCGAGCGTGACCATGCCGATGCCGTTGCCCACGACGTCACCCGAGTCGACCTCGCCACGCGGCGTGTCGCACGTCGCGACCGCGGACGCGCCGCCGCAGTGACTCCCCGGTCGCCGGACACCGCGGGCCACGAGCACGACCCGCACCGACCTGCGTGCGTGGTCTGGGCTGCTCAGGTGGCAAATCGTCGTCCGGCCACCCGGAGGAAGTCGGCCTGGGCCGCGGTCCTGGCTGCGGGAGTCGCGACCGCCTTGGCTGCGGCGTGCTCGTCTCCAGGCTCTCTGACCATCCTCCCGAGCGTGACCCAGCTCGCCCCGGGCTCGACGACCACCTTCACGATGTCGTCCGGCGACCCAGTGTCCTGGGGGTTGAGCGAGGTGCCAGCGGAGGCCGATCGCCCGACGCGTTTCCCGGTGCGCATCTCGGCGAACCACCGGTTCCTGGTCGACGCCGATGGCGCACCGTGGCGGCTGCAAGCCGACTCAGCGTGGCTGATGTCCAGCGAGGCCACGCCCCAAGAGGTCGACCAGTACCTGCGCACCCGGAGCGCCCAGGGCTTCAACGCGTTCTACCTGATGGCTATGGTCCACGCTGGCGACTACGAGGACGCCAAGCACGCCCCGAACGACCGCCGAGGCGACCCTCCCCTCACCCGGCCCGACGACTACTCCAGTGCAGCTGGCTCCGCGGCATCCCGAAGGTACTGGTCGTGGGTGGACGACATCATCGTCAAGGCGGGCCAGTACGGCATGGCCGTCATCCTCGCCTACAACTACCTGGGCTGGCAGGGCGGCGCCCAGGGCTGGTACGCCGTGAACGCCGCACAGCCCGACGACACGTCGCTGCACGACTGGGGCATGTGGCTCGGCCGCAGGTTCAAGGACCGGGCCAACGTCATATGGCTGGGTCTGGGCGACTACGTGCCGCCGCCGGGTTCCCAGGGGGCCCGGCGGGCGGTCGCGGTTGCCCAGGGCATCAGGGACGCGGGCGCCACCCAGCTCTTCGTGGCTGAGCCGGCCGGGCCCGACGGCATCCCCGGCGAGGCCCCTGAGTTCGGCTCGCAGGTCGACATGAACAGCTTCTACGGCTATGGGCCAGGAGGCCGTGGCGCGGTCTACGAGACCGCCGACCGGGCCTGGCGCGACACTCCGACGCGACCCGCATGGATGCAGGAGGGCACCTACGAGTACGAGAACAACTCCGGGCACTTCAGTGGGGAGCCGTGGGACACCCGCCGGGCGCGGTACTGGTCGGTCCTGGCCGGGGGCACCGCGGGAGACGGCTTCGGCAACCGGGACGTGTGGCGGTGGCGCAACCTGCCCGGAGCGTTGGCCACTCCCGGAGCGACCTACTCCGAACATGCATTCGCCTTCTTCGCGACGATGCGGTGGTGGCTGCTGGAACCCTCGGGAACGGACCCCGGCTTCGCGGGTGCCAACCTCATCCCGCTGGGCTCGGGAACCTACGGTGGCCTGGACTACATCACCGCCGCCCGGACCAGCGACCACAGGTGGCTGCTGGCCTACGTCCCCGTCACCCGAGCCGGGCAACGGACCTTCAGCGTGACCCTGGACGGGCTGGCGTCGGACGTCTGGGCGCGCTGGTTCGATCCCACGACAGGTGGTTACCTGGCAGCGAGCCCCAAGCCGCTGGCACCACACGGCCGCCATGCGTTCACCACCCCGGGAGCCCGGGCGGACGGCACCGACGACTGGTTGCTCGTGCTCGACACCGACGGCCCGGATCCCTGCGGCACGATGACGCCGGCGGGCGTCTACACGGCCCCCGCAACCGTCCTCTCGTCGGTCCGGTGCCGGGTCACGGCCACCCTGGAGTCGGACCCTTCAGTCATCACGGCCGCGACCGTCACGTTTTCGCCGTGAACACCGCACGGCGCCATGACGCCGGGAGTATCGTGAAAATCTGGGCGCCGGGAGGGACGAGGGCCGATGTCGGGGCAAGCCGGCTACCCACGCGGCGATCTCGTCGGAGGCCCGGCCGACAGTGTGACGTCAGACAACGAGCATGGCCCACCGAGGAGAGACAACACATGAAGTTCGAAGAGACGAAACTGGCTGGGGCGTTCATCGTCGACATCGAGAGGATCGGAGACAACCGCGGGTTCTTCGCTCGAGCCTTCTGCCAGAAGGAGTTTGCCGACCATGGCCTGAACCCG
This sequence comes from Arachnia sp., assembly GCA_039929445.1. GTDB lineage: Bacteria > Actinomycetota > Actinomycetes > Propionibacteriales > Propionibacteriaceae > Arachnia. Next base: position 2,966 of record JBDSRF010000100.1, read on the forward strand.
ACCATCGCTCAGGCGAACCTCGGTTTCAACGCCACCAAGGGCACGGTCCGGGGCATGCACTTCCAGTACCCGCCGGCCGCGGAGACCAAGCTGGTGCGATGCACGCGAGGCGCGGTGCTGGACATCATCGTGGACCTGCGCCCTGAGAGCCCCACCTATCTGGAGCATGTCGAGGTCGAGCTCACAGCGGACAACTACCGGGCCATCTACGTCCCACAGCGCTTCGGACACGGCTACCAGGCGCTGGAGGACGACACCGAGACCAGTTACCTCGTCGGCGAGTTCTACACGCCCGGGAGCGAAGGGGGCCTGCGCCACGACGACCCACGGTTGGGTCTGACCTGGCCGTTGCCGATCACCGAGGTCTCGGCCAAGGACAAGGCGTGGCCGCTGCTGGCTGACGTCGAGCAGTCGGTCCGTCAGCAGATGGCAAGGACGGAGTAGCAGTGATACTCGTCGACAACGCCTTGAGGGAGCGCGAGCTGGCCGGCAACCCCATCCGGGTCGGCATGGTCGGCGCCGGCTTCATGGCGCAGGGCCTGACCAACCAGATCACCAACAGCGTGCCGGGCATGCGGATGGCTGCCATCTCCAACCGTCGTCCGGAGCGGGCCCGCGACGTCTACCACTACAGCGGGCTCGAGGACGTCCTC
>JBDSRF010000101.1:0-5998 GCA_039929445.1 Arachnia sp.
GGGCCACGCAGGTCCGCCACGACAACGGTCGCTACGTCCAGGAGAACGGCTGGTACTTCAACAACCTCACGTACCTGCCCAACATGAGGCGTGAGCAGTGGGCTGGCAACCCATTGGGTTTCGACGGCGCGTGGACCTCCTCCGACGGCCGCAAGTGGCGCACCGAGTGCGACACGCCCCAGACAGGGCGCAAGGGGTGCCGCAGCTCGCTGTGGACCCGCACAGTGGTGGCGCAGACCCGGCCGGCTGGCGGGTACACCTACTCGATGGAGTGGAGGTGGGTGTTCAACAACATCGTGCGCTTCAGGTGAGCTGATCGGCGAGGGCGACGGTGTCCTCGGCGCGCTGCACCATGGCGGCGTCGAGGAACCGGCCGTCAGCCAGGACCACCACACCGCGGCCCGCGGCGGTGGCTCCCGCCAGGCTTGCCAGAACATCCCGCGCCCTCTCCAACTGGGCCTGTGACGGGAGAAAAGCCTGTTCGATGACGGCGAGCTGCTTCGGGTGGATGGCGACCCGGCCGACGAAGCCCAGCGCGCGGCCAGCCAGGCAGGACTCGCGCAGCGCGTCCCCGTCGGTGAGATGCGTGAACGCGGACATGGCCGGTGCACCCAGACCGGCCGCTCGGGACGCGTTGACGAGCCGTGAGCGTGCCCACAGCAACCCGGCGTCGCCGTCGATGCCGAGGCTCGACTTGAGGTCCGCCTCACCGAGTCCGATGCTGGTGGTGCCAGCCGAAGCGATGCGGAAGGCGTTCTCGATGCCGAGGGCGGACTCCAGAAGAGCATGGATGGGCCGGGCGCCCACCGCCCTCACCACGGCGGCGACGTCTGTCTGCGACTCCACTTTGGGCAGGCGGACGGCCACAGTGGGCTCCAGGGCCGACACCATCTCCAGGTCGCCGGCGCACCAGGGGGTGCCGATGCTGTTGACGCGCACCTGCACGTCCCGCAGGGGGAACCTCTGGAGCAGGGTGGACAACAACTCCGGCAGGGCGTCCCGGGCGGCATCCTTCGCGGTGGCGGACACCGCATCCTCCAGGTCGACCAGTACAACGTCGGCCCCGGAGGCGAACGCCTTGGACACCAGTTCGGGCCGGTCGGCCGGCGCGTACAGCAGTGTCAACGGGATTCTCATACGGATCCTTCCAGGCGGAGCGACGCGATCTCGTCGGGGCTGAACCCCGCCTCGGCGAGTATTTCATCGGTGTTCGCGCCCGGCGCCCGGCCCGTGAACCGAATGGGGGGCACCCCGCCGGAGAGCCGGAAGAGGGGGCCCTGCATGGCCACCTCGCCGAGGTCGTCGTCGGGGAGCGTGATGATGGTGCCGAGGGCCTCGTACTGCGGATCGACGGCGATGTCGGAGGCGTCGTAGATGGGCGCCACGGCTGCCTGTGCGGCCTCGAACTGGGTCACCACGTCCTCGCGGTCGCGGGCGCCGATCCAGGTGCTCACGGCCTCATCGAGCTCGGCGCCGTGTGCAGCGCGCCCCGCACCGCTCGTGAACCAGGGCTCATCGATGAACTCGGGTCGGCCCACGAGTGTCATCACGCGCTCGGCGATGGACTGGGCGGACGTGGAGACCGCCACCCAGCCGCCGTCGCGCGTGCGGTAGGTGTTGCGCGGTGCGTTGTTGGATGACCGGTTGCCCATCCGTGGGGCGGTGGTCCCGAGCGCGGCCCACCGGGTGATCTGGGGGCCCAGCAGCGCGAGGATCGGTTCGATGATGGCGAGGTCGATCACCTGCCCCACGCCGGAGCCCTCGCGGGCATGGAGTGCCGTCATCACCGCGTAGGCGACTGCGAGGGACGCGATGCCGTCGGCGAGCCCGAAGGGGGGCAGCGTCGGGGGGCCGTTCGGTTCGCCCGTGAGAGCCGCGAACCCGCTCATGGCCTCGGCCAGCGTCCCGAAACCGGGGCGCCGGCGGTAGGGGCCCACCTGTCCGAAGCCGGTGACCCGCGCCATCACGAGCCGTGGATTGCGGCCGTGCAGGACCTCAGGTCCAAGATCCCACTTCTCGAGGGTGTCGGGCCGGAAGTTCTCGATGAGGACGTCGGCCGTCTCGACGAGGCGCAGGAGTACCTCGCGCCCACCGCTGGTCGAGAGGTCGGCGGTCACGGTGCGCTTGTTGCGTCCCAGCGTCTTCCACCACAGGTTGACGCCGTCCTTGCTCGGGCCGTGCCCGCGGGAGGGGTCCGGTCGGCGGGGATGCTCCACCTTGATGACCTCGGCGCCCATGTCCCCCAGGTGCATGGCGGCCATGGGCCCCGCGAAGAGCGTGGAGAGGTCGAGCACGCGCAGGTCCGCGAGGGGACCTGCAGTCTCCTGACCCGTCATGTGGTGGTCCCCTCGTCCCAGGCCACGCGGAACCCGATCCGGGGGGAGCGGGCGAGGCCGAAGCCCGGGAGCAGGAACTTGAACGAGAAGTCCGGCGGCTGCGGGCCAGGCTCGACGTACCAGTCGGACCCCTCGGCCCGGTGGGCGCTGCCGCCCTTCAGGATGACGAATCGTGAGCGTCCGTCGCTGTGCTCGGATTCCGTCCAGTTCCACACCTCTGGCACGGTCCTGCTCCAGCCTGCGCGTTCGGCGGCGAGTTGCCACTCGTCCTCGGTGGGGAGGCGGCCACCCACCCAGGCGGCGTAGGCACGTGCGTCGGCGAGGTCCAGCCCGGTCGCCGCCCCCTGTCCAAGTGCGGGCTCGAAGCGCTGGGTGCAGCGTGGCCGGTAGCCGCTCTCCCGGGTGAAGGCCCAGAACTGATCGGCTGTGATGTCGTCGGATACCCGGACCTGAGTCGCCAGGTCGGCGACCCTCTCCAGCGTGCGCAGGTCATGCAGGCGGGGTGGGAGTGGCTTCCACTCGTCGACGAACGGTGCGTCCCCGTAGATCCCCGTCTCACGCATGCGGTAACGCACGGTGAGCCGGTGGCGTCCCGGGGGCACGGTCACGCCGGACCTGGGGGCGGGTGGCCCCACGGGGGACACGGGTGCGTCGAGGCGCACCGTGTCCCTGTGGGGGAAGGAGGCGTCCGTGTCGTGCGGGTGGGCCGTCACGTGGGCGGCGGCCTCCGCGAGCCCGCCTGGAATGGCACCCCGGACATGCACCCACCCGCCAATGGAGCGGGCCGGGACGCTCACCTGCCCCCCGGCCACCTGTCCGGTGAGCAGGTCCAGCGTCGTGGTGCCAGCGACGGCAACCTCCACGGGGAATGTGTGGTCGTGGTCGTCCGGGTTGGCGACCACCAGCAGGCGTGTGCCCTCGACGATTAACTCGGAAGCCACGAGGTGTTCTCCTACGTCGACGAGGGGTGTCCATTCACCCCGGACCAGGACGTCGGCCAGGGCCCGCTGACATGTCACCATCCGCGACACCGTCGCCGCATCGCGTCGGTTCCATCCCACCCAGGCGGAGAACACGTTCTCCCAGACCATGACCCCGGCTCCGTTGAGCCATGCGGAGATCAGCTCGCCGGAGTGGTCGCGGTGCCAGCGGCGCACGTGGTGCTGCATGTGGCGGCGCTCGAACCAGCGGGCCTTGAGGACCCCGGGTACCGGCGAGTCGGCGAACCACTGGGCCCATGAGAGGTGGTGGTCGGTGATCCGCTCCAGTGCGAGCTTGGACTCGCCCTCCAGGACGACGCCGGGTTTGGCCTGCTGCAATGCGTGAACCAGTGCAGGATCGGCCTCCCGCAGCGTGTCGAGGAAAATGCCGTCGGCGTCGAGGTGGGCCACGAGGGCCGCGAGCTCGTCGCGGTCCGCTCCGGCCCTGCGCGTGCCCGTGTCCCAGGGGTTGTAGTCGACGAACACCCTGAGGCCCAGCCGGTGCAGGTCTGCCACCAACGCCACGATGCCGGGCACGTCGCGGTACCAGTCCCACTGGTTGCGGTCGTCGATGCCGATGACGGGGTAGGCATGCCACAGCACCACGGCGTCGACGCCGCCGAAGCGCTCGAAGTCGGCCACCAGCTTCTCCGGGGTGAAGTTCCCCGCACCGAAGTCGTACAGGAGTTCGTCCCACAGCCAGACCTGCGCCACCGTGAAGCAGGTGGCAGCCCAGGCCGATTCGGGCTGCTGGTAGGAGGAGCCGTGGTAGCCGAGCCGCTCCCTGGCGTCGGAGCGCCAAGCGGTGATCCGGGCCCGGAACTCGGGCCACTCCGCCCGGTCGGACGGGGCTGCCAGGATCTTGCCGTCGTCGAGGTCATGCAGGGGCGCCCCCGGCAGCCAGGGCCGGGGCAGGTCAATTTCCCGGGGCACCAGCGGGTTGAAGCTCACAGCGCCGCCCTCGGGGACAGGCGCTGCTGGGCGACGGCGCAGGTCCGCCTGGTGAGGTCCTCGACGGCGTGCGTGGGCGGGCCCGGGATGGAGGTGGCAATGGACGGGGGGCCGTCCGCCGCGAAGGGGGCGGTCCAGGAGTGTGGCAGGCGCGAGGCGCCCAGCACGGCGCCGAGGACGGACCCGACGGTGGCGCCCGTGGAGTCGGTGTCCCACCCGCAGGCCACGGCCGCGGCGATTCCGGCCCCGTAGTCCGTCGTCGGCCCGCGGCTGGCCCAACGCAGCGCAAACGCGATGCTGGCCGCGTTGTTCAGGGCGTGCACCCAGTGCATGCCGGCGAACCGTTCGTGCAGCGCATCCAGACCCGCCTCCAGGCTCGTGGCTTCGGCAGCGACGGCCTCGCCGAAGCGAACCTCCGCGGCGAACCGCGACCCTGCGGGCACCACCGCCAACCCGGCGGCCAGCACGCTCGACACCGGATCCGGGTCGTGGGCGGAGACCACGACGGCCGCACTGCACAGCGCCGCGGACCACATGGCTGCGTACACCCCGGCGCGACGGTGGGTCAGCCGGGCATCCACCCAGGCCTGGCGCGCTGCGGCAACAGGCCGGCCGGGGTTCACCCACCCGAAGACGTCGGCGCGGATCAGGGCACCGATCCATTCCCGGAAGGGGTTGCGATGCTCGCCCACTTCCCCCGTGGGCCGGGCATCCAGCAGGTTGCGGTAGGCGGCGCGCTCGGCGGTGAACACACGCCCCGCTGGCAGGTTGTCCAGCCAGAGGGTGGCGACGTCGTCGGTGTCGAAGGCGCCCTTCTCCGCCAGTGCCAGGGCCAGCAGGGCGAAGTTCAGGTCGTCGTCCTCGGGGATGCCGGAGATGGTCTCGACCAGCGACGTCGGGGCGCTCCGCCGGTTCCATGGCCAGCGTGCAGCCACGTCGGGCGGCAGGCCCACCGCCGTGAAATACCCCGTGATGGGCCAGTTCCCGGTCGCTCGCGCGATCTCCTCGATGCCTGGACGGGGGATCTTTTCCACGGGCTTGCCGAGGACGCACCCGGCAGAGCGGCCCAACCATGCCCCCCGGACGCGATCCTCGAAGTCGGCACCGGGGCCCTCCAGAAGGGGCATGGGGCCGGCCGTCGCCAGGATCTCGTCGAGGCCCTCAGGCTGGGCGCCATCCTCCTTGGGGGGAATCGCGTCCAGGACGTCCAGGAGCTGGCGGGCCAGGGGGCGGAGGTCGGCGTGTTCGTCGCTGGCACCGGAGGTGGCCGGGTGAAGGGACCCGCCCGCGGACGCCCACCGCTCCGCGACGGCGGCCAGCGCCGCCGGGTCCTTGCCGAAGGCGGCACTGGCGACCAACTCATGGGGGAGCAGGTCCTCCGGGTGCGCCCAGGTGAGCCGCGTCACGCCATCCCCAGCCTTTCCAGACCGGCCAGTCGTTCGCGGGCCCGCTCTGCATCGGCCCGCAGTATCTCCGCGGCCACTTCGCCGAGGACGATCCCGGCGGCGTGCAGATCCAGGCGGGAACCCTCGGAGACACCCGTCACCCATTCCTGCGGCACGCCGTCGAGACCCTGCAGCGCCGCGCAGATGGCCCCCGCCATGACCGCGATCGAGTCTGCGTCCCGGCCGTAGTTGATGGCGCCGAGCACGGCCTCGCGGTAGTCACCGTCCGCGGCTAGGACAAAGCCCAGCGCCACGGGCAACTCCTCAATGGACTTGATCCTCGACG
>JBDSRF010000102.1:0-3838 GCA_039929445.1 Arachnia sp.
CGTCGACGGCAACCTCGGGGTTCACCGCCTTCGGCACCACAGCGGTGGTGCCGTGCGTGTTGTCGCCCACGTCGGCGGCCCGGGCGGGCAGCGTGGTGATGCAGGTGGCCACGAGGGCCGGGATGGCGAGGCTCGCTGTGAGGAATTTCCATGGTGTGCGCAGGCGCATGGGGGAGGCCTTTCTCCGTTGTAAGGTCCCGCACATGCTCGCCCCACCCCCAGAGCAGCGTCAAGCGAAACCACGCTTTCTGAGGGCGATGGGCGGTTCGTCTGCACGGTTTGCGACATCGTGCGATTCGCTCTCGCAACGTAGAGATCCCTCACAATCAGTCGCTCATCGACTTTGGAGGACAATGATCACAAAGCATGCTCAGCAGGCACTTTTGGTACAAAGCATTATGTGAATGCCGTCTATAGTTTCCGTCAAACCCCCCCATTTACGAGCGGAGCAATCATGGCAGGTAGACCACCGGGAGACAGCGCTGACGGCAAGAAGCGCTTACTTGATGCCTGTTGGCACCTGCTCATGGAGACGCCGCAGGGCGAGCGCCTGACCATCGCCGCTGTGTGTGAGCGCGCCCGGTGCACTCCCCCGACCCTGTACCACCACTTCGGTGACCTGGCCTCCCTCGAGAGGGCCGCAAGTCGCCGCGCATACACGTCCTGGGCCGAAGAGGTGGAGGCGGTTTGCGCACCCATCGTGGACCCCAAGGCACGCCTGATGGAACGCGGCAGGGCCTACCTGGCGTGGGCGCAGGCGAACCCCGACGCCTACACCGTGTTGTTCTCCCAGCCGAGGAAGGCCGCGGACCCCAACGCCGCCACACTCCACGGCGGCGGGTTCCAGCCGCTGCTGGGTGACCTCGCGGAGATCCACCAAGTCTCCCCGTCGGACCCGTCGGTGCTGCCGTTGGCCTTCGCGTACTGGGCGGGTGTCCACGGGATCGCCAGCCTGTCCATCGCTGTGCCCTACTTCCCGAAGGGCGTCCAGGACTCGACGCTCGACATCATGACGGACTCCTACATTCTGCACGGCCCCGTGGAGGCCCCGGAGTGGGCCGCCGGCATGGCGTCCATCGGGCCGGATGACTCGTTCAACCTCGGTCGACCCGCCGCCTGAACACCCCGCATCAGCGAGGAGTCCGGGACCACGACGGTCCCGGACTCTTCGCTTTTCGCTGATCAGTGCGCGACGATGAGTGTCTCTGCGCGGCCGCCCAGGCTTGCGTGCAGCGTCAACATGCCGCCGGAAAGATTGGCGGAATCGAACCCCGCCTGCACGAGTTGGCGCTGAGCCAGGTAGGAACGGACACCGGAGGCGCACAGCACGCGCACCGGGCGCCCTGCCGCTGCGTCCCGCACCTCGCCCATCCGCTCGCGCAACTCAACGTGGGGAATGTTGAGGACGCCTGGGAGGCAACCCTGCGCCACTTCCTCGGCGCTGCGCACGTCCAGCACCAGCGCGTTCGCCAGCACGTCGTCGACGTCACTGGCATGCCACAGCCGCAGCGTCCCGTCGAGCACGTTGCAGGCCATCATGCCCGCCATGTTCACGGGATCCTTCGCGGAACCATACGGCGGCGAGTACGCAAGGTCGAGGTCGACGAGGTCCGCGACCGTGAAGCCTGCCTTGATGGCCACGGCGAGGACGTCGATGCGCTTGTCCACCCCGTCGTTGCCGACCGCTTGGGCCCCCAGCACACGGCCGTCCGTGCCGAAGTGCAACATGAGGTGGACCTGCGAGGCGCCCGGGAAGTAGCCCGCATGGTTGAGGGGGTGCAGGTGCACCGTGTGGTACCCCAGACCCGCCTCGTCGAGGGCGCGACGGTTCGCCCCCGTGAGCGCTGCCGTCAGCTCCCCCACCCGGACGATGGCCGTGCCGGCCAGGCCCGGCAGCGTGTGCCCGCGCCGACCCATGATGGCGTCGGCCACGAGCCTGCCCGCACGATTGGCGGGGCCTGCGAGCGCGACGGGCCGACGTGCGCCTGTGACGAGATCGGCGCTGGCCGTGGCGTCGCCCACGGCCCAGATGTTCTCAGCGGAGGTGCGGCCGTACTCATCGATCAGGATGGAGCCGCGGTCGCAGACGACCCCCGCCTCCTCCCAGACCCGGGTGTCGGGTCGGACCCCCACGGACAGGACGACGATGTCGGCGTCGATGCGGGTCCCGTCGGAGAGCACGACCACGTCATGGTCCTCGCCCCGCTCGACGGCATCGGCGGACACGCCGTCGTGCACGTGGATGCCGAGGCGGACGAGCTCGTCGCGGACCAGCTGCGCCATCTCGGTCTCCAACGGCGGCAGAACGTGCGGGGAGAGCTCCACCACGGAGGTCTCGATGCCGCGGGCCTCCAGCGCCTCGGCGGCCTCGAGACCGATGAAGCCGGCACCCAGCACCACGGCGGTCCGTGCGTTCTGCGTCGCCGCCTTCAGCGCGACGGCGTCCGGCACCGTCCGCAGGGTGTGGACGCGCGGCGAGTCCAGTCCCGGAATCGGTGGCCGGATGGCTGAGGCGCCCGGGGACAGGATGAGGTGGTCGTACACGAGTTCGGACAGGCCCTCCTCGTCGCTGACGGTGAGCGTCCTGGTGCTCGGGTCGAGCGCCACGACATCGCTGTTCACGCGGACGTCGATCCCGAGGCTGGCCCTGAGGCTGGCGGGTGTCTGGACGAGGAGCTGCGCCTCGTCCAGGATTTCGCCGCCCACGAAGTAGGGCAGTCCGCAGTTGGCGAAGGAGACCTCTCCCCCACGCTCCAGCACGATGATGTCGGCGGCCTCGGAGAGCCGACGGGCCCGGGCGGCCGCGCTCATGCCGCCGGCGACACCGCCGACCACCACGAGCCTCACTGGGCGTCCGCCTGCTTCTCGGCATCGTCGAGCTGGCGACGCACGTCGTCCATGTCCACCTCACGAATCTTGCCGATCAGCTCCTCCAGCGACTTCTTCGGCAGGGCGCCGGGCTGCGAGTAGAGCAGGATGCCGTCGCGGAAGACCATGAGCGTCGGGATGCTCATGATGCCGAGCGAGCCGGAGAGCTGCTGGTTGGCCTCGGTGTCCACCTTCGCAAAGGTGATGTCGGAGTGCGTCTCCGACGATGCCTCGAACACCGGACCGAAGGTTCGGCACGGGCCGCACCATGAGGCCCAGAAGTCGACGAGGACCGTCCCCTCGGAGATGGTCTGCTCGAATGAGTCCGATGTCACGTTGATGGTTGCCATGGCCCAAACGATACCCCTAGGGGTATGATGCTGCAAACCCGGTAGGGTATCGCCGGTACAGGAGGAGATCGAGATGGAACAGATGGATGCAGCCGCGTTGGACGCGCAGCGCAAGGTGCTGAACCGACTCAAGCGGGCCAGGGGCCAGCTGAACGGCGTCATTGAGAAGGTGGAGTCCGGTGCACCGTGCCGCGACGTGGTCACCCAGCTCTCAGCGGTGTCGTCGGCGCTCGACAAGGCGGGATTCTCGATCATCTCCGCCGCCATGCGCAACTGCCTCATCGACGACAACCCCGACGCCGACATGACGCCCGCGGAGCTGGAGAAGCTCTTCCTCTCCCTCTCGTGAGCGATCCCCTCGGCGCCCTCCTGACGTGGGCGCTCGCCTCCCCCGTGCCCGCGGGGGCGCCACGGGTCGTCGCCGTGGACGGACCATCCGGCGCGGGGAAGACCACGTTCGCCGACGTGCTGGCCGACGAGCTCGCCTCCCGGACCGGGGTGCGGCCGCAGGTGGTGCACATGGACGACATCTTTCCCGGCTGGGACGGTCTCGCCGAGGCAGTGGAGCTCGTGAGCGATCTCGTGCTGGAGCCGCTGGCGCGTGGAGTTGACGGCGGCTT
>JBDSRF010000103.1:0-46521 GCA_039929445.1 Arachnia sp.
CCGGAACCGGCGAGCAACAGGAGCAGACCGGTGGGGATCTTCTTGAACAGGGGCTTGCGGCCGAACCAGTTGATGAAGATGAGCGTGAGGACGATGAACCCCACCACCGGGGTGGAGAACGACTGCAACATCGGGTTCATGGCCAGCAGCAGCAGGCCCAGGCCTGCGAGGCAGGACAGGAGGACCGTGCGCGGGATCAAGCGGCGCAGTGCGTCACCGACGAAGGACCCGACGATGAGGATCGAGGCCTCCAGCACGCACCAGACAAGCCCGATTCCCAGGGCGAACTCCGCGTTCTGGGTGGCCTGGTAGACGGGCATCAGGACGAGGAACGTCACGGCGAAGATCGACGGCGCGCTCGGGCCCGAGGGCAGCACGGTGACGTCAGTGCGACCGGTGGACTTCGCCATCCGGTAGGCCAGGACCGTGTACCAGGCGCTGGCGATGAAGACGGCGAGCCCGAAGGCGGGGGCGATGCGCCCCAACACCATTTCAGAGGGCAGTCCCACGACGACCGTCAGGAGGGCGATCATCGTGAGCAGGTTGGTCAGGTTGTTGACGAGCAACCCGAAGTAGGCAGCCCAGTCACCCTTTGACCAGAAATGCGGTTTGAAGGTGGTGGCGTTGACTGTTGTGGCAGTGGCCATGACGAGAGGAACCCTTTGTGGATGGGAGGTGGGCGCCGTCGTGGCGCCCACCTGGGTCGGTCAGAAGGAGGCAGCCAGCGCGAGCGTGGCTTCGTGGAACGCTTCGAGCGGCGGGTGGGTGAGGCCAGCGCCGATCATGCCGATGCCCGCCTCCTTGTGTGCGATGGCGGTGTTGATGACCGGCAGCACGCCGGTCTCCTCCACCTTCCGTACGTCGATGCCGGTGGCCACACCCCGGAATCCCAGGATCGGGATGGTGAGGTTGGGGTTGGTGGCGGTGGTGATCTGCATCATGGAGCGGGAGTACTCGATGGCCTCCGACACGGTGCCGCCGACGAGCGGGACGATGGCGGGGGCGCATGCCATGGCGAAGCCACCGATGCCGTAGGTCTCGGTGATGGCGGAGTCGCCGATGTCCAGACCCTTGTCCGCCACGGTGAAGCCCGCGAACAGGGGCCCCTCCACGAACTGCGCTGGGCCGGTGAACCACTGGTCCCCGGTGCCGGCGACGCGGATGCCAAAGTCGACGCCGTTGCGGCACATGGCCACCACTACCGTCGAGTCCTTGATGCCCTTGGCGGAGTCGAGCGCGGCCTTGGATGCAGCCATCCATGTGGGCCCGGAGAAGTACTCCGAGCTCAGCACGAAGTTGAAGACATCCTGCTGGTCCTTGGTCGAGAACGAGGAGTTCAGGATATGGGGGGTCAGTGCCTGGATCAGCAGCGCGGTGCCCGCGTTGTTGCGGTTGTGCGCCTCGTCGCCCATGTGGAGCGCCTGGGCCAGCATCATGCGCAGGTCGATCTCCTTGGCGGACTCCATGGCGTCACGCAGGATGGGGCCGAGCACGTCGCGCATCCAGATGAGGCGGTCGATGACGCTCTGGTCGTTGGCGCCCATCCGCAGGATCTTGGCGAGCTGCTCCGACAGGTTGGTGAAAGCGCGGTTGCCGTAGGGCCGGTTCTCCACGATGTGCATGAACATCGACGCCGACGTGACGCCCGCCATCGAGCCGACGCAGTCGTGTTCGTGGCACGGGGAGAACGTGATCTTGCCGGAGCGCGCGACGACGTCGGCCTCTTCGATGTCAGCCGCGAGGCCCTCGAACACCAGGGCGCCGGTGACGGCCCCCTTCATGGCGCCGGCCATGCGGTCGTACTCGATGGGCGGGCCGGCGTGCAGGATGGTGGTCTTGGTCATGCCGGGCACCACCTCCAGCGCGGGTGCGAAACCAACGAGCACGGGCTGGGAGCCGATGATGCGCTCCAGCGCCTCCGCGTTCGCTGCCTCGATGCGCTCTGCGATGTCCGGCTGCGACAACGCCGTCAGGGCGGCGACGATGTCGGGGCGGCCGCCGCCGGGCGGGCTCCACTCCAGGTGGGTGACGGATGCACCCTGGGTTGCGATGTCCTCGGCGAACATGGCGGCGCCGACGTTGATGACGGACAGCGGGCGGGTGAACAGGTCTGTGATGGGGCTCATGCCCGGTCTCCCTTCGAGACGAATTCGCGGGCGAGCAGGCCCGTGTTGGTGGAGGAGGACGCCCAGGTGACGTCGACCTCGGCGAGCTTGGCGATCTGGTCGTCGATGTTCTGGGAGTCGGCATCGGTGCCCAGGATGTAGGCGAGGATCTCCAGGTGGCGACCCTCGGACGCGGCCAGCGCCTTGGCCTCACGGAACGCCGGCATCATGACACCGACGGGGTCCGGGTTGGAGCCGTAACCCAGAACGAAGTCCAGGACGATGACACCGACCTCGGGGTCCTTCGCCTCCTCCATGAACCGCGCGATGCGGTTGGAGGGGTCGATCATGGGGTGCGGCTTGCCGTTGGTGAACTCGTCCTCGCCGAAGTCGAGGAAGGTGTGGGCGCGCGACGGGTCGGTCCCACCGAGCTTGAACTCGGCCTCCTTGCGGATGTTGGAGTACACGTCGTCGTACTTCTCCATGGCGAGGAACATGGCCTCGTCGCAGATGGTGCCGCCGCAGTAGAGGGCCCGGATGTACTTCTGTTCCGGAGTCAGCTTGCCGCGGACCTCCTCGATGAGGGGCCAGTTGAGGGAGTGCAGGTCCAGGTCCTCCTCGCGGACGCCGGTCAGCTTGACGGCCTCCAGCGCGGCGGGCTTGGTGCGGTCGAAGAACGGGATCCCGCGCTGCTCGGCGGCGGCGCGGATCTCGTCGCCGGCTCCCAGGAAGCAGGCCACCGACGGCTTGTCGGATGCGGCGAGGCGGTCCAGGACGATGGCGGCCACCTCGGCTGCCGGGGGCTTGGAGATGACGACGATGACGTCGGTGCCGGGGTCGGCGTCCAGTGCGGCAATGCCGTCGAGCATCATGATGCCGCCCACCTCCTTGCTGAGGTCGCGACCGCCGGTGCCGAGCAGCTGCGAGATGCCGCCCTTGAAGTCGTGGATGCGGACGCTCATCTCCTGCGAGCCGGTGCCGGAGGCGCCGACGATGCCGATGCGGCCGCGGCGGACCTCGTTGGCGAAGCAGAGGGAGACGCCGTTGAGGATGGCGGTGCCGCAGTCGGGGCCCATCATCAGCAGGCCCTTCTCGTGTGCCTTGTTCTTCAACGCGATCTCGTCGTCCAGGGACACGTTGTCGGAGAACAGCATCACGTTGAGGCCGCTGTCGAGGGCGGAGTGCGCCTCGCGGGCCGCGAAGGCGCCGTTCACGGAGATGACGGCCATGTTGGCGTCGGTGCGGGCCTCGGCGGCGCTGGCGACGGTGTGGTAGGTCACCGAGTCGGGGGAATCCGCGGCCGGCTTGCGGTCCAGCAGGGCGACGAGCCCCTCGAGGGCGGCGTCGGCGGCCTCCTCGTCGGAGGTGACGACGATGAGGACCAGGTCGCCGGGGGTGGCGTCCTGGATCTCCTCAGTGATGAGTCCCTGGTTGGTGAGGATCTCCTTGTTCATCGGCGTCGCCATGGCTGCGACGGCGTTGGTGACACCGTCCAGGGCGTTGGCCTTGGTGGAGATCGACATCAACGACACGGAGTCGATGTAGGTGTTCTTCTTGACAAGAGTCCGAGTGGACATCAACAATCCCGACTTTCTTGGTGGAGGCGGACAGCGGTGAGCAGGCCCATGGCGAGGTCTGCCCCAGACGTGTGACCGATGGCTTTGACGTCGGCCACCAGGTGGTCCGGGTCGTCGGTGGAGGCTCCGCAGAGCCAGGAGTACAACTCTTCGATGGGCTGGACGGCACGTCCACGCAGGGCGCAACGCAGTGCCGTCAGGGACAGATCATTGGTGGGCCCGGCCGCGACCACGTCGGCGACGGCGCGGTGGAGCACGTCGAGGCGCCCGCCCAGCCGGGTGGCGACGAAGCCCGCCCCGGTGAGGACGTCGTCCCCGGTGGGGGTCAGGCCGATACCGAGGCCGGCGAGGGCGAAGGCGGCCTTGCGCGTCAGGCCGTCGTCGCCGGCGCACACGCCGTCGCGCAGGAGGGCGATGCCCTGCTGAACGCGCTCGGCGACAGCCGTCTCGAACGGCGTTCCGCCCTGCATGGAGACGGGGGTCCCGAGCAGCGCGTCGAGCTGCTCGACACGCTCGTTGACGGGGAGGCCGCACTTGGGGGCATCTGCCCAGGCGGGGGTGGCGGCCAGGATGATGACCAGCGACTCCCCCACGCGCAGCGTGTGGCCGTCGCCCACCACCTGGTCGCCGGAGGCGATGCCGTAGTGGTCCATCCTGTCGAGCCCCAGCTGGATCGACCTCGGCCCACGCGGCACCGAGGCGCTGGTGAGGCAGAGGAGTTCGGGCTGCTCGGTGGAGACGTTGATGACGGAACGGAAGGCCGAGTGAACCCGCCCGCGCACGCCGTGGCGCAGGCTGGCGAGCACTTCACGGTCTCCGACAACCGCTGTCGTGTGCAACACCGTGCTGCCCACGGCGTCAGACCTGCGCTGCCGTGAGGAGGTCCATGATTTCGGTGAAGCCCTTGTCCGTGGCGTGCTGCAGGGGGGTGACGCCCCACTGGTCCACCATGCCCGGGTCGGCGCCGGCGTCCAGGAGGAGCTTGACGATCTCCTGCTGCACGGGGCCGCCGTCGCGAAGGATGATGGCCTCCAGGAGGGGCGTCCAGCCGCAGATGTTGGTGAGGTTGACGTTTACGTCAGTCTCCTCGGCGAGGTAGCGCACCACGTCGACGTGCCCCTTCTCTGCCGGGGGGTGGATGCCAGCGCCGCCGAAACGGGTCAGGAGGGTGAGGTCGGCGCCTGCCTCCACGGTCATGCGGACGGTTTCCAGGTCGCCGGAGATGCAGCCCCAGAGGAAGGGGTTCAGGCAGATGTTGTCCTGCGCGTTGATGTCTGCCCCGGCCCCGATGAGCACTGCCAACACGTCGCGGCGCCCAGCCTTGGCGGCGATGAGCGCGGCGGTGCGGCCCACGGTGTCAGTGGCGTCGAGATCACGACCGGCCACTCCGCCAACGATTTCCTCCAACGGCGCCGTCGCGACCAGGGTGGGCCATTCGCTGGACCTCTGGGGGGATGTCCTCATGATCGATACCTCTTTGTCTCTTACGATCCGTAGTTAGTCTGCGACATATGGTATACCACATACATGAGAATCGTGTTGGCCCTTGGCGGTAACGCCCTCACCGGGCCCAAAGAATCCGTCCAGCCTGCCCATCAGATCGCTGCTGTCGAAGCAGCGACCCCCCAGATCGCCGCCCTCGTCGCCGAGGGCCACCAGGTCCTGCTGTCCCACGGCAACGGCCCCCAGGTTGGCAACATCCTGTCCAAGAACGACATCGCCAGCCCCGTCCTGTCGCCGGTCCCCCTCGACTGGTGCGTCGCAAACACGCAGGGCTCCATCGGGTTCATCCTGCTCAACGCGCTCGACGCGTCTCTCTCCAAGGCGGGGGTCAGCACCCGCGCCACCGTCGTGGTCTCCCGCACCGTCGTCGATGCCGACGACCCAGCCTTCTCCCACTTCACCAAGCCCATCGGCCGTTTCGTCGGCGCGGAGATCGCCCAGCGACTGGCTCTGTCCGGTCAGCACTTCGTGGACAGCGGCGAGCAGGGGTGGCGCCGCGTTGTGGCCAGCCCGCAGCCGCTGGAGATCGCCGAGGCCCCGGCCATCGCTGCACTCCTGGATGCGGGCTTCCTCGTGGTGGCCGGCGGCGGTGGCGGCATCCCCGTCATCCGCACCGGTGAGCACAAACTGAAGGGCGTGGAGGCGGTTATCGACAAGGACCTCAACTCCGTCCTGCTGGCCGACCAGATCGACGCAGAGGTGCTCGTCCTGGCCACCAACGTCGACAACGCCTGGCTCGACTGGGGCACCGACAAGGCGCGGGCCCTCGGCGTCGTCTCGGTCACGGAGATGCGCGGCCACCTGGCCGACGGCCAGTTCCCGCCCGGATCCATGGGCCCCAAGGTGGAGGCCATCTGCCGCTTCGTCGAGACCACCGGCGGTAAGGGCATCATCACCAACCTGGACAGCATCACCGAAGCGATCGACGGCAAGGCCGGCACCGTCGTCGTCCCGGACAGCGAGCAGGGACGATGACTACATCCGTGGGGCGCGACAGCGCCGGACTGGTGGACGTTGCCCCGTCCACTCTCGAAACCTACGCCGAACGCGGATACTCCGCAGAGGTTCTTCCCGTGCCGCCGAGCGAGCGCACCTGGGGCGTCCGGGAATACATCAGCGTGTGGATGGGGCCCATCCACAACATCCTTTCCTACTTCACGGTGGTGGGATTCTTCGCGCTGGGCCTCGGCGCCACGCAGGTGGTGGCCGCCATCTTCACGGCGGCCGTCATCGTGTCCATCGGGTATGTGCTCAACGGCCACGCGGCCTCCAGGTACGGCATCCCCTTCGCCATGCAACTGCGCAACACCTTCGGGGTGCGCGGGGCACTGCTGCCCACGATCCTGCGCGGCCTCATCGCCGGCTTCGTGTTCTTCGGCGTCACCACCATCTCCTCGGCCCAAGCCCTCGACGTGGTCCTCACCCGCATTTTCCCCAATTACATGCAGGTCGGTGACGGCGCCAGCATCCTCGGTCTGGCAGTACCGACGGCCATCTCCTACGCGATCATGTGGATCGTCACCGTGGCCCTCTACCTGGGCGGCATGACCTTCATTGACAAGTTCTCCAAGTGGGCGTCGCCCGCCGTGTACGTCCTCATCGTCATCGGCGTGGTGATTGCCGTCAGCAACGCCGGCGGCCTCGCCGAGACCTTCGCGTTCGACCCCGTCGACTCCCCGGTCACACCGCTGGTGTTCATCTCCTGCGTGTCCGTGCTCGTCTCGAACTGGGCCGGTCCCATCATCAACATCGGCGACCTCACACGCAATGCCAAGACCGTCAAGGCGCCCATGATCGGGTTCCCCATCGGTGTGCTGGTTTCCTACGCGCTGTTCGCGCTCGTGACCGTGGCCTTCATGGCCAGCCTCGCCACCCTCGGCGACGTGGACCCCAACAACCCGACGATCTTCGTCGACGCCATCAACTCCATCGGCAACCCGGTGGTGGTTATTCTCCTGATCCTCGCCATGAACGTCGGCGCCGTTGCGTTTGTGGTGTTCGGCAACATGCTGCCCTCAGGGCTGCAAATGACCGCGCAGTTCCCCAAGCTCTTCACCGTGAAGACCGGTGGCCTGCTGGCCGCGGTGGTGGGCACGGCCATCCTGCCGTGGAAGTTCGTCGAGAACACCGACGCGCTCTTCTTCTTCTACAGCTTCATCGGCTCCATGTTCGGGCCCATCGCCGGCATCATGCTCGCCAGCTATTGGTTCGAACGTCGCCGCCAGCTGAACCTGGACGAGATTTACGTGGCACCGGGCGATCCCGGCCGCTACCCGCGCGGCATCAACATGGTGGCGCTCGGCATCCTGATCGGTAGCTTCCTCATCACCATGTCGGGCAAGCTCTTCACCACGGTGCCCTTCCTCGTCACCATCAACAACCTGGCATTCTTCTCGGGCCTCATCATCGGGTTCCTCGCCTATCTGGCCATCGGCGGCCGCCAGCGCACGTCGGCATGACCACCACCCACCTCAGTCAAGGAGACACCAGCATGGACCAGTACTTCACCCCTGCCTGCGAGGCCACGCTGAACGGCATGCGCCAGGGCACCGGTGGCCCGTTCGGCGCCACCCTCGTCCGTGACGGCGAGATCGTCTGCGCCGTCGGCAATACGGTTGTCAGGGACTTGGACCCCACCGGCCACGCGGAGGTGGCGGCAGTCCGCGAGGGCTGCAGGATTCTCGGCACCCTCGACCTGTCGGACTGCGTCATGTACGCCACGTGCGAGCCGTGCCCGATGTGCGTGGGCGCCATGATGCTGGCGGGCATCCGCACCTGCTACTACGCGTCCACCGACGACGACGCCACCAAGGCCGGTTTCCCCGTGGACCACCTGCGTGCATACCTTGACGGCTCCGACACCACCTGGCTGGACATGGTGCACGTCACCGACGGCCGGTCCGACTGCGCCGAGATCTGGACAGAGTTCGCACAGCTCAGCGCCAGCAAGGCCTGACCAGCGGACACCAAACGCCACCGCGCGGGCCCATCGACGTCTTTCCGGACGCCGGTGGGCCCGCTTTCACATGCGAGCCGCTGTAGTGCCACCACTCGCCAGATCGTTCCAAGAGTGAAACACTCTGGCCATGAGCGCATACCCGCTGGACCTGCACACCACCTCCGTCAACGTGCCCTCCCGAGCAGCGAAGCGGCTGCGGATCTTCAATGCGGTGATGGGGGTGCTCCATCGGCGCTCTTCCACTTCCTGATCGCCTCGTCGTGGGGCTTCCCCCGCTACATCCAAGAACTCTCAAAGGGGCGCAACCGGTTCCGCTGGGTGGAGTGCAGCCTGTCGTCGACCCTGATGATCATCCTCATCAGCCTGGCGCTTGGCATCTCCGACATCGCCGCCCTCATCGGGCTGGCCCTGGCCAACGTCTCCATGATCCTGTTCGGGTGGCTCATGGAGATGTCGAACAACGGCCTCATGCACGGCCAGCACGGGCGTGCGAGCCGCGGTGAGCGCGCCTGGTGGACGCCCTTCTGGTTCGGCTGCATCGCCGGCATCGGCCCGTGGCTGGCCGCCGCGATCTACCTGATCGTCAACGTGGGCGTCAAGGGCGGGGAGGGCCCTCCCGGGTTCGTCTACGGCATCATCGTGTCGCTGTTCGTGTTCTTCAACAGCTTCGCGCTCAACCAGTGGCTCCAGTACAAGCAGGTCGGCCGCTGGCAGAACTACCTGACTGGTGAGCGAACCTACATCGTGCTCAGCCTCGTGGCCAAGAGCCTGCTGGCCTGGCAGGTGTTCGCCAACGTCCTCGTCGGCTGACCCGCGTTCCGACGCACCGGGGAACGGACCTCAGCCGATCTGCTCCTGCTGCCCGAACAACACATCCATGGCGACCTGACGGGACGTCTCCACATGAACCTTCGCCAGTTCCCGGACACGCTCCACGTCACGCACGGCAATGGCCTCGGCAATCTCCTCGTGCTCACGGCAGATGTCCGACACGTCGACGTTCTGTCGAAGCAGCCAGTGGAGACGGTTGCGAAGCGGTTCAAGAACCTGCGCCAGCACCGGGTTGTGTCCCATCTCCACGAGCACGTTGTGAAACTCAACGTTGGCGGCGTCGGTCGCCTCACGGTCGTGGCGGTGCATCGCGGAGTTCGCGGCGCGGACACAGGCACGCATCCGCTCGACGTCCTCGTCGGTGGCACGCCTGGCAGCGAGGACGCATTCGGTGACCTCCAGCGCCATCCGAACCTCGAAGATGTCGTCGAGGTCCTCGGTCATCAGCCGGGTCACGACGGCCCCCCGCCGGGGTGACAGTGTGACGAATCCCTCGGTGGAGAGGTCGCGCACGGCCTCGCGGATGGGGATGCGGGAGATGCCGAGTTCGGCGGAGAGGTCACGCTCCTTCAGCCGGAAACCCGGGGGGAACTCCCCGGCCGTGATCCTGGCCCTGATGTAGTCCTTCGACACGTCCACGAGCGACATCTGCACGTCCCCCGGACGCAAAGCTGTGCGAGCACCACTGGGCGATACCGCCACGGCATTCTCCTTCCGAGGATTGTCCTGTGCGAGCAGGGTAGCTGACCGCTCCCACCTCAACCGGTTCAGCCCGATTTAAGGAGGGCGGGTCACACGCCACGGGCCGCCTAGACTCGGCCCCATGCTTGCCCTCCTCTCCCCCGCCAAATCGTTGGACTTCGAGTCGCGGCTGCCCACGTCGAAGCACAGCCAGCCGCGGATGGTCGAGGATTCCGCGCAGCTCATCGAGGTCATGCGCGACAAGTCCGTGGGCGACATCGGGGCGCTCATGGACATTTCCGAGGACCTGTCCGCCTTGAACGCCTCCCGGTACGCCTCCTTTGTGGCCGAGCACACCCGGAAGAACTCCCGCCCGGCCGTCCTGGCCTTTAACGGCGACGTCTACCAGGGCATGCAGGCCGGGGAGTTCGACGCCAGGGACTTCACCGAGGCGCAGAAGACGCTGCGGATCCTGTCCGGCCTCTACGGCGTTCTCCGGCCCCTGGACCTCATCCAGCCGTACCGCCTGGAGATGGGCATCCGGCTGCGGACGGAGCGCGGCAAGGACCTCTACCAGTGGTGGGGCACCCACGTCACGGACCAGTTGAAGGCCGACCTCGACGAGTCGCCCGGCACCGCCGTCGTCATCAATCTCGCGTCCACCGAGTACTTCGGTGTCGTCGACACGGATCGTCTGGGCGCGCGCGTCATCAGTCCCCGCTTCGAGGACCGCGACGCCGACGGCAGGCCCCGCATCGTGTCATTCCACGCCAAACGTGCCCGCGGCCTGATGGCGTCGTGGCTGGTGCGCAACCGTGTGCGCACCGCGTCTGCGGTCACGGAGTTCGAGGCCGACGGCTACGTCCTCGATCCCGCCCGTTCCACGAGGGACGTCCCCATCTTCGTGCGCTGACCGCCGGGGCGCGCGTGGAACCGTCCCCCGGCTAGGGTCGGGCCATGAGCAATGAAGCCGGGCGCACCGAGGTCATCATCGACGACCAGGGACGGCCGGAGCCGCCGCTGGCCGCGGACGAGGCCGACACGTTGGCGGGGTTCCTGGACTTCCAGCGCGCCACTCTCCAGTGGAGAACACGGGACCTGACGGTCGAGCAGTTCCGGCGTCGTCTGGAACACCCCAGCACCATGACGCTGGCCGGCATCATGAAACACCTCGCCTTCGTGGAGGACCACTGGTTCACCACAGTCGCGGCCGGGGAGACGTACCCGGCCATGTGGGACGCGCTGGACGACGACCCGGACTGGGACTGGGTCAGCGCACTGAATGACTCCGTCGACGATCTGCGCGCCACGTGGGAGGAGTCCGTTGCCCGGTCCCGCGACGTGGCCACCCGGCTTCTCGCAGAGGACCGCGCCTCGGCACTGGCCGCCACCCACTCCGCCTGGGGAGGCCATGGGCAGGTGTCCCTGCGCTGGATCCTGACGCACATGGTGGAGGAGTACGCCCGCCACAACGGCCACGCCGACCTGCTCCGGGAAGCGATCGACGGCCAGACGGGCGAATAGGCCCCAGACGTCCTCAGATACGCCCGCCGACTCCGTCGCGAGGGCCACTCAGGACACGAAAGGGGGGAGGAGGGCCGTGGCCCCACTCCCCCTTTTCAGCGCGCTGGGCTCAGCCGAAGAGCACCAGGTTGTTGAACACGAACTTCGACACCACCGAGTAGCTGTACCCGCCACCGGCCTTGGCCGTTGATTCCACGACGTCGGTGCGGATCCAGGTGCGGCAACCGCCCCGGCCTGTGCGGGGCGTGTCGCACTCGGTCATCCAGCTGCGGCCATCCTTGTCGCTCCACTGGCCCGTGTTGCCCAACGGGTTGTTCTTCCACAGGCTCCGGGCCGACGGCAGGTAGGTCAGGTTGTTGAAGTGCCAACCTGTTTCCGACACGAACGCACCGCCCCTGGCCTGCACGGCCGTGGACCAGATGTCCGTCCGGCAGCGGACCGTCTGCGAGTACTTCTCGCAGGTCGTCGACCAGTGACGACCTTTGACGAAATGCAGCCCTGGCGTCGTGTACACGTCCACGGGCTTGGCAGGCCCACTCGTGCTCGGCTTCACTGACGGCGGGACCGAGGGCTTCACCGAAGGCGAGGCCGACGGCTTCACTGACGGCGAAGCCGAGGGGCTGGCCGAGGGGCTCGGTGAGGCGCTGGGCTCCACGCCACCCTCCAGTGAGAACACCACCCGCCACTCTGTGGGCGACTGCTCATCCACGAGGTAGCCGTCCAGCGGTGAGGCAGTCACGATCACCAGCGTGGTGCCCTCCGGGACCACATAGGTCCCGGGCGCCTTGATGTTGCCGTTGACGAGGTACTGCACGTGCGGCGTCTCGGGGATGGTGTAGGAATCGGAACCCGTGCCGGGCTTGTCGTCCACCAAGAGTTCCTCTGGTAGCGCCAGCCGGATGTACTCACCCACCACGTTCACCTCGGCGGCACCCGCATACTTGCCACCGTTCTGCGCCGACGTCGCCACCAGTTTGACGTGACGAGCCTGGATCGGATCGAACTCGACGGTTTGCGTGGCCCGGCCGGTGAACGTGCCGTCAGCGACCTCGGTCCATGTGGAGCCGTCGGCCGACACGAGGATCGTGTACCCGGCGATCAGCCCATTGGTGCCGGCGTCCTGACGCCCGGTCCACTCGAAACCACTGATGGTGGCGGGGTGTCCGAGATCGAGCACCAGTTCGTGCGGCATGGGGTCATCCGACGGGTCGTACTGCGTGTGCCAGTACGTGGACCGCTTGCAGTCGATGGCGTTGCTGGCGCGACCGTTCTCCCCGGAAGCCTGCTCCGAGTCGGTGGTGACCTTCCAGTCGGCGCGATCCAGCTGGCCGCTGTCGCCGGCGGTGCCGTACACGTTGAGCTCGGCGACCGCTGCGTAGGCGGCTCCGGTCTGGGACGACGTCGCCTTCAGGCGGAGCCAGCGGGCCTCGCGGAGTTGCTCGGGGATCTCCAGGATCTGCTCGTCCGCGTTGTTCGGGAAGTCCCCCGCGGCGGCATCCAGCCAGGTGCCGCCGTCCGCGGACACCTGCAGGACGTAGCCCTTGATGTTGCCGTTGTCGCCGCCGTCCTGTCGACGGAGGTAGCCCACCTTGGTGACCCTGTTGGTGGCACCCATGTCGATCGTCAACTGGTGCGGGTAGGGGGCGGCTCCGGTGCTGTAAGCGGTGTGCCACTTGGTGCCGGGGTCGCCGTCGATCGCGTTGGCGGCGCCGGCGGACTCGGAGGTGGTCTCTGCGGAGTCGGCGGTGGCCGCCCAGCAGGTGCTGACGAGCGGCAGCAGCGACGGGTCAACCGTCACGGGCTGCGACGGCGTCACAGGGTCGGTGCTGGGCGTTCCCTCGAACAGCAGCACCTCGAAGGGTTCGAGGACCACATGCTGCGTGGTGCCGGCCTCGGCCACGAAGTCGTCGACCTGCCCGTCGCGCTCCGAGAAGCGGTACTTCGTGGCGGCGCCCTCAGGAAGCTCCAGGTCGCGTCCCAGCTCGATGGGGATGCTGACGCGGTACTTCGAGGGGTTGCGGACCATGAGCATGGCCTCGTCGGCCCCGCCCAGCGCGCTCCAGGCGGCGGTGCCGTACAACTCGTTGGCGGCGGGGTCCCCGCCGATCCAGTGGGCATCGGTCAGCAGGGCCGTGTTGGCGCGGGCCCACTTGGCGTTGTCGGCCATGGTGTCCCAGAACCAGTCGGCGTCCTCGGGCGCCAGCGTGGCCGGGTCGACGATGGAGTGCTTGACGTAGAGCTCCTGCAGGCCGAAGCCCATGGCGTAGTAGTTGCGGAGGTCGTCGGCCACCTTCTTGCGGACGTCAGGGTCTGACAGGTCGTTGGAGTCCACCACCTGGCCGAACGTGGTGTTGGAGAACACGAAGCCGTGGTTCATGAGCGTGGTGATGGGGACCAGGTTCGCCTCCTTCACAATGTTGCGGAACGTCTGACCGTCGCGGTAGTTCACGTACTGCTGCTGACCGGTGCCCTGCCCGGTCATGCGGGCGTCGTTGCCGTCGCGGTAAATGGAGTCGACGAACCACATCCAGTACGGCGACCCATAGGTGCCGACCGTGGCGTTGATCCATGTGTCGGGGGCGTGCTCATGGACCTCCTTGGAGAGCTTCAGGAGGTTCTCGTAGTCGGCTCGGTACGTCTCGTTGGGGCCGGTCTGGTAGAGGCCTCCGCCGATGCCATCGAGCTTGAATCCTTGGACACCGTTGTTGTCGATGAGGTCGTACATCCGCTCCCGGAAGTGGGCGTAGTACTTGTCCCCTGCCAGCTTGAAGCTGCTGGAGGAGTACATCTCGAACTGCTCATCGGCAGGCTTGGACAGGTTCAGGGCCCCCCGCCGCACGGGCGATTCGCCGTAGCCGCCGAACGGGCTCATCCACGCGGACAGCGAGCCGCCGTAGGACTGGGCCTTGGCGAGTTGCGGGGCGAACCCCTCGGGGTAGTAGGTGGGGTCGAAGTCCCACACGTTCAGCTTCGACTCGTCGGCCACCTTGGGGTCACGCAGGTAGTCCCAGCCGTCATCCACCCAGTAGGAGTCCACCTTGGCGTCGCGCCTGGTCATCTCCCCACCGAAGATGTCGATGGCCTTGGTCAGCTTGTCCGGGTTGATGTTGAGGCCGTCAGGGTTGGGCTGCAGGTCGTACCAGGACTGGTAGTGCAGGAAGTTCCGGCGTGCCCGAATGCGTTCCCGCTCCAGGTAGTAGGTGAAGGAACGGCGTAGTTGCCCTGCCGGCGCGACCCCGATGGCGGCCGTGTAGGAGATGGGCGACTCCGCGGTGACGGGCTTGGCCCGCTTGATGGAGATCTTGGTGGCCGTGTCGCTGACCGCGGTGGTGACGGTGGGGTTCTCGACGCCCACCCAGGCCGTCTCGCTGCCCTCGGCGCCGAAGGTGACGGGGTACCCGTCGTCCTTCCCGCGATAGGCGGCACCGCTGGTGACCGCGTCGAGCAGCACGGCGTTGGTGAAGGCGGCCGTGGCGCCGGGAGCGGTGTCCGCGGGGGCGATGGTCCAGGTCTGGGACACGTAGTTGGAGCCCTCGCGCAGGTGCGCGAGCCACGTCACCTTCAGAGCGGCGCCGGTGGTGGGCGTCAGCGTCCACTCCGCCTGGACGCCCTTGCCCGCGTGCCGCTCGGCCAGGCGTGCGGCGCCAGGGTCGGCGGCGATGTCCACGAGCCTGGGTGCCGTGCGGACACCCGCCGACAGCGCCATGGCCTGGGTCCCAACGGTCACCACGGGTCCCGTGGCGGTGGTGAGGCCCACGTCGACGCCCTCCGCCAGGTCGCGGGCCTTCGTGATGGCGACGTCATTTCCGGCCAGGGAGATGTCGACGCTGACAACGGCGTTCGACAGCCGAACCTGGTCACCGGCCAGGGTCACCGTCGGCACCCCCGGGGCGGTCCCCGGGTAGGCGATGGCAAGGTCACCGGGTTCGTCCGTGGGTGTCGCCGCCGGGATGGCGACGGCATCGTCGGTGGGAAGTCCAGGATCAGCCTGCGCCACCGACACGGCCATGGCGGCCAACATGGCCACCGCCGTCGTCGTGGTCACCAGGCGAGAAGTCAGAACAGTCATGCGTGTTTCACACCTCAACGTTGAGAGCGGGGGGAGCAGCCAGCGTGGCACGCTGCGGGCGCATGGGGAAGTGGTCGGCGGCAAACGCGCAACGCCACCGCCCATGCCACAACGCCTTCGACCTGCGCGCGACCGACGGGTTGCGCCCCAGCCCTCGACCTGAGGGAGTCGCGGGGTTAGTGTGCTGGAAGGAGCGTCACAGGTGCGGCCCGCCGGACGGCACCAGTCGAGGAAGACCCAGGAGGCCGCCATGTCCGAGGAGCCCACGTCCGAGAAGCTGATCTACCACCCCGACCCGAGCGTGCTCGAGGGTGCAGTTGTCGGGGACTGGCAGGCGCTGGAGGCTAGCGCCAAAGCGGATCCGCAGGCCTACTGGGCGGAGCAGGCGTCCCAACTGGAGTGGTCGAAGCCGTGGGACACCGTGCTGGACGACAGTGCTGCACCCTTCTACAAGTGGTTCGTCGGTGGCCGCACCAATATCGTCACGAACGCCGTGGACCGGCACCTCCGGGGGCCCCGGAAGAACAAGCTGGCGCTGATCTGGGTGGGTGAGGACACCAGCAAGGTCCGCACCTTCTCCTACTTCAGCCTCAACCGGGAGGTGGAGCAGTTCGCGAACGTGCTCACCGCCATGGGAGTGCACGAGGGCGACGTGGTCACCATCTACCTGCCGCGCATCCCCGAAGTGGTGTTCGCCATGCTCGCCTGCGCCAAGCTGGGGGCGGTGCACTCGCTGATCTTCGCCGGGTACTCCGCCGATGCTCTGTCCAGCCGCATCCAGGACTCCGAGTCGAAGCTCGTCATCACCGCCGACGGCTCGTGGGTCAACGGCGCCGTGTTCCCACTGAAGGACATCGTCGACGAGGGCATCCATTTCTCCGCCACCGTGGAGAACGTCATCGTGGTGCGCAACACGGGCCAGGACGTGGCCATGGACCCCGAACGCGACCACTGGTACCACGACCTGTGCGCCCTCCCCATCGCCCGCGGCCACTGCCCCACGGTGCAGGTGGACGCCGAGCACCCTCTCTACCTGCTCTACACGTCCGGCAGCACCGGCAGCCCCAAGGCCATCCTCCACACGCACGGCGGGTACATGGCGGGAGTCCACACCAGCCTGAAGCAGACGTTCGACATCCGGGAGGATGACCGCTGGTGGTGCACGGCCGACCCGGGTTGGGTCACGGGCCACTCCTACGTTGTGTACGGCCCGCTGCTGGCCGGCGCGACGGTGTTCATGTACGAGGGTTCCCCCACCTACCCGCACCCGGACCGCTGGTGGCAGCTCATCGAGTACTACGGCATCACCACCTTCTACACGGCACCCACGGCCATCCGGTCCCTGATGCGCTTCGGTGAGGCCTGGCCCAAGCGGCGGGACCTGTCGTCGCTACGGCTGCTGGGTTCCGTCGGTGAGCCCATCAACCCGGAGGCCTGGCGCTGGTTCCACGCGGTCATCGGCGGTGGCCGCTGCCCCATCATGGACACCTGGTGGCAGACGGAGACGGGCATGTTCCAGATCACCACCGTGCCGTCCATGCCGCTGAAGCCCGGCGCCGCCGGGCGTGCCGTGTTCGGGCAGGAAGCCGAGGTGGTGGACGAGGAGGGCAACCCCGTCCCCGACGGCACGGAGGGGCTTCTGGTGCTCAAGAACCCTGCACCCGCCATGTTCCGCACCATCTTCAAGGACGAGCAACGCTACATCGACACCTACTGGTCGAAGTTCCCCGGCCGCTACCTCACAGGCGACGCGGCCAAGCGGGACGAGGACGGCTACTTCTGGGTCATCGGCCGCACCGACGACGTCATCAAGGTGTCGGGCCACCGGCTCGGCAACGCCGAGGTGGAGTCGGCGCTGGTCAGCCACCCCGCCGTGGTGGAGGCCGCCGCCATCGGGCTGCCGCACGACATCAAGGGCAACGCCATCCACGCCTACGTCGTCCTCGGCATGGGCCACGAGCCCAGCCAGTCGCTGGAGCAGGAGTTGCGCGACCACGTCGCCAAGCACCTCAGCCCCATCGCCAAACCGGACAGCATCGAGTTCGTCGAGAAGCTCCCGAAGACGCGCTCGGGAAAGATCATGCGCCGGGTGCTGCGCGCCCGTGCGCTGGGCCAGGACGAGGGGGACCTCACCACGCTGGAGGAGTGACCGGGATAGCCGAGACGGCGGCTGGCACGACGACACGTCCAGAAATTGGCGGAGTCGCTGACCCGCGGGGACCCACTGTGGTTGAATTCGGCAAGCCCGGCACCCTGGCGGGCTGGGAGCCCCGGAACCGACGACGTCGCCGCGGCCCCATACAGGACAGCCGGAGGACCCATGTCACAGGCCGCCACCAAGGCACCCAAACGGGAGATGTTCAACTCCCGCAACTACTTCATCCTGGCTGCCATCGGCTCCGCCGTCGGGCTGGGCAACATCTGGCGCTTCCCCTACGTCGCCTTCAGCGAGGGCGGCGGCGCCTTCATGATCCCCTACCTGGTGGCCCTCGTCAGCGCCGGCATCCCGCTGCTGTTCTTCGACTACGCCATCGGCCACCGCTACCGCGGCAGCGCCCCGTTGGCGATGCGGCGGCTCGGTGGCTGGACCGAAGTGCTCGGCTGGTGGCAGGTGCTGGTGTGCTTCGTCATTGCCATCTACTATGCAGCCATCGTGGCCTGGGCGGCCATGTACACCTGGTTCAGCATTGACAAGGCATGGGGCGACGACCCACAGGCATTCCTGTACGGGGACTTCCTCCATCTTGCTGAAAAGCCCGCCGTCAGTTTCGACTTCGTTCCCGCGTTGTTGCTGCCCATGGCCGTGGTGTGGGTGGTGACGCTCGTCATCGTCGCGCTTGGTGTCAACAAGGGCCTCGCCTTCGCCAACCTCATCTTCATGCCCCTTCTCCTGGTCATGTTCCTCATCCTCGTGGGGCAGTCCCTGTTCCTGCCGGGGGCTCTCGACGGCGTCAACGCCCTGTTCACCCCGGACTGGACCAAGCTGGGTGAGCCGCGCGTGTGGGCGGCGGCGTACGGCCAGATCTTCTTCTCACTGTCGGTCGGCTTCGGCATCATGGTCACCTACTCCTCCTACCTGAAGCGCAAGACCGACCTCACAGGTTCCGGCCTCGTCGTCGGATTCGCGAACTCCAGCTTCGAACTGCTGGCCGGCATCGGCGTCTTCGCCGCCCTGGGCTTCATGGCTCAGGCAGCAGGGGTGGGCGTCAGCGACGTCGCAGTCGCCGGGATTGGTCTGGCCTTCGTCGCCTTCCCCACCATCATCAACGAGGCACCTCTGGGCGCGCTCATGGGTGTGGCGTTCTTCGGGTCGCTGGTGGTGGCGGGCCTCACGTCGCTCATGTCCATCATGGAGGTGGTGATCGCAGGCGTCCGCGACAAGATCGGCATCCCGAAGCCCGTCGCCGTCGCCGTCGTGGGCATCCCCATGGCCGTCATCTCCCTGGCGCTGCTGTCCACCACCACGGGGCTCTACTTCCTCGACATCACCGACGAGTTCGTCAACAAGTTCGGCATCCTCGCCGGCGCCTTCGCCTCGATCATTGCCATCGCGTGGATCGTCCGGAAGCTGCCGCAGTTGCAGCGCCACCTGGACCGCTTCTCCAGCTTCCCCGCCGGCAAGTTCTGGATGTGGGTGGTGGGGCTCCTGGTGCCCGTCGTCCTCGGTTACATCCTCTACAGCGAGATCACTTCCAAAATCAAGGAACCCTACGGCGGGGGTGACTACTCGCTGTCGATGCTGGGCATCTTCGGCTGGGGCATGGCTGGCGCTCTGGTGGTCGCTGCCATCGTCATCACGCTCCTGCCCTGGCGGCGCAACGCCGTGGTGGAGTTCGACGAGGAGCACAACGAGCACGAGATCGCCGCACGCGCCGAGGGGGTGACCAAGTGAATCCCGAAGCACTCATCATGCTGATCGTCGCCATCGCCCTGGTGTGGGGTGGACTCGTGGCGGCAGCCGTGAACCTGTTCCGCCGTCCCGACCAGTCCGCGGGAGAAGACGCCCCCGTGGCTGACATCATCTGACACTGAGACGAGAACGACGCCCATCCCGCCATGCGGGATGGGCGTTCTTCATGCGTCGACGAGGATCCCGAACTCAGCGGCCAGCTGAGGCGCAAGCCCCGTCAGCTGCGCCAACGAGATCGTGGCGCCCCTCAGCGAGGCGGCCCCGTTGACGACCTCCAGAGAAGCGCCCCGCAGGTCAACGTCGGTGAGGGTTCCCCCGTGCAGCGACAGGATCCCGATGCGGGTGCCCGTGAACGAGACGCGCTGCGCGGCGGCCTGGCCGAGGTCCAGCTCGTCGATCTGGCAGTCGGCGAAGGCCACGTCGGTGAGCTTGGAGCCCCGAAGGTTCAGGTAGTTCAGCCGGCAGCCGGTGAACTTCACGGACCTGAACTGGGCGTCGTAGGCCTCGACGGCGCCCAACCGGCTGCCGTCGAACTCCACGTCCCGCACGACGGATCGGGCCATCCTGAACAACGGCACCCCGCACTGCCGGAAGCGTGTGTCGGCCACACGCGCCGTCGCGACGTTGAACTCATCGGCCACCACATCGTCGAACTCGCACCCCATCGTGGTGCTGCCCTTGATGTCCACCTTCTCGCTGCGAATCCCAGCGAACCGCAGGGCGTCCAGGTCGGCGCCGTGCGCCAACAGGTCCGGCTCCCCGTCAAAGAGATTCTCGAGAACCAAGGGATCGAGCCGGGGGGAAAGGACGGTGCGGATGTCTGCCATGGCCTCACCCTATGACCGCCCACGAGGGACACAACTACGACCTGTCCCGTGCGTGGAATCGCCGTGCAACGGGGGTTCACCTAATGTGGCAGGTTAACCCCTGAGTTCTTGAGGAGACCCACCGATGGCTCTCCCTGAGGCCGCGCCTGTCCACACTCCCACCAGCAAAGGATCCTCTTGAGCACCTCCGACACTTCCACGCAGTCCCGCACGATCTCCGCGGTGGCCGCCCTTTCACCCGGGGACGTCGACGCGTCCACGTCCTTCGTGGACGTGGAGGTGGAGCTCGGCCAGCTCGGCGAGCACGACCTGCTCGTTGACGTGCGAGCCGTGTCCGTCAACCCCATCGACGTCAAGACGCGCGTCTCCTTCGACGTCGCAACGGCACCGAAGGTGCTCGGCTACGACGCGGCCGGCGTGGTGCTGGAGGCGGGCTCCGCGGTGACTGCGTTCGCCGTCGGCGACGAGGTGTACTACGCCGGAACCCTCGCCCGGCCCGGCACCAACGCCGAGCGGCACCTCGTCGACTCCAGGATCGTCGGCCACAAGCCGGCCTCCCTCAGCTTCGCCGAGGCGGCAGCCGTGCCGCTGACCACGATCACGGCATGGGAAACGTTGTTCGACCGCATGCGGCTCACCGCCGAGAGCTCCGGCATGCTGCTGGTGGTGGGCGGCGCCGGCGGTGTCGGGTCGATGGTCACACAGTTGGCCCGGCAGCTCACGCAGGTGACCGTCATCGCGACCGCCTCCCGCACCGAGACCCGGGAATGGGTGGAGAGCATGGGGGCGCACCATGTGGTGGACCACCACAACCTGCGGGACGAGGTGCTAGCAGTGGCGCCCGGCGGCGTCCAGCACATCTTCTCGGCCTTCTCTGCGGGCAACGAGCAGACCTACGCCGACATCATGCCCGTCCACGGCCAGGTGGTGGCCATCGACGGCCCCAAGGGGTTCGACGTGGGCCCGCTGAAGGCGAAGGCGCAGAGCTGGCACTGGGAATCGATGTTCGCCCGGCCGCTCTTCGACCCCACCAGCACCGCGCAGCGTGACCTGCTGGATGAGGCCGCAGGCATGTTCGACGCCGGCACCCTCAGGACGACGCTCACGCGCACCCTCCACGGGTTGACGGCCGACACACTCCGCGAGGCCCACCGCCAGCTGGAGGGTTCCACCATGGTGGGCAAGCTGGTGGTCGAGCGCTGAATTCACACAGCTGAGGGACCGCGCCCCACGGCACGGTCCCCCGCTGCCCCGCGAGTCAGTTGTTGCGCTCGTTGAGTACCGCCCTGGCGGCCGCGAACCGGGCGATCGGCACCCGGAACGGTGAGCAGGACACGTAGTTCAGGCCCACGGAGTGGAAGAACTCGATGGAGTCCGGGTCGCCCCCGTGCTCGCCGCAGACACCCGTCTTCAGCTTGGGCTTGCGGCTGCGGCCCCTCTCGACGCCCATTCGCACCAGTTGGCCGACGCCCTCGACGTCGATGGTCTCGAACGGGTTGCGCTCCAGGACGTGGTCCACCACGTAGTTGGTGAGGAACCCGTTCTCCGCGTCGTCCCGGGAGATGCCGATGGTGGTCTGGGTGAGGTCGTTGGTGCCGAAGCTGAAGAAGTCGGCGTACTCGGCGATCTCGTCCGCCAGCAGTGCGGCCCTGGGCAGTTCGATCATCGTGCCGATGGTGATGGCCAGCTTCTTGCCGGAGGTCTTCAGCTCGTCGGCCATGGTCCTCTCCACGATGCCCCGCTGCACTTTCAACTCCTCGGTGAGCGCCACCAGCGGGATCATGATCTCCACCTCCGCCGTCTCGCCCTCCCTCTCCAGCACTGCCAACGTGGCCCGCACGATGGCGCGCGTCTGCATCTCGGGGATCTCCGGGTAGAGCATCGCCAGACGGCAGCCGCGGGTCCCGAGCATGGGGTTCAGCTCATGGAGGCGCCTGACCTGGGCGAGCGTCGCACGGGCGGCACCCAGTTCCTCGGCGTCACCACCCACCAATTCCAGCTTCTGCACCTTCAGCGCCTGCTCGGTCAGGTCGGGCAGGAACTCGTGCAGCGGCGGGTCCAGCAGACGCACGGTGACGGGCAGGCCCTTCATCGCGGTGAAGACGCCCTCGAAGTCGGACTGCTGCATGGGCAGGATCTCCTCGAGAGCCGCCGCACGCTCCTCCGGGGAGTCCGCCAGAATCATCTTGCGGACTGCCGGAAGCCTGTCGGCGGCCATGAACATGTGCTCCGTGCGACACAGCCCGATGCCCTCGGCGCCCAGTTCGCGCGCCTTCGTGGCGTCCTCGAAGTTGTCCGCGTTGGCCCGCACGCCCAGCGCCCGGACCTCGTCGGCCCACGCCACCATCTTCCTGAAGTCTGCGTTGATCTGCGGCGGCACCAGCTCCAGCGCCTCACCGTAGACCTCGCCGGTGGTGCCGTCGAGGGTGATGGTGTCTCCCTCGCGGAAGACGTGGTCCCCGATCGTCAGCGTCCTGCCCCTGACGTCGATGCGGATGCCCTGGGCCCCGGCCACGCAGGGCTTGCCCATGCCTCGGGCCACCACGGCGGCGTGCGATGTCATGCCGCCATGGGCGGTGAGGATGCCCTGGGCCACGATGATGCCGTGGATGTCGTCGGGCGTGGTCTCGAAACGCACCAGCACCACGGGGTCCCCCTTGCCGCCGCGTTCAGCGGCGGTGTCGGCGTCGAAGACCACCTCACCGACGGCGGCACCCGGCGAGGCGGGCAGGCCCTTGGCGATGGGGCGTCGGCCGTGCTTGGGGTCGATGGCGGGGTGCAGCAACTGGTCGAGCTGGGAGGGCTCCACCCGCATGAGCGCCTCGTGCTTGTCGAGCACGCCCTCGTCCACGAGGTCGGAGGCCACCTTCAGCGCCGCAGCTGCGGTCCGCTTGCCGTTGCGGGTCTGGAGCAGGAAGAGCTTGCCATTCTCGATGGTGAACTCCATGTCCTGCATGTCCTTGTAGTGGTCCTCCATCTTGTGCATGGTGTCGATGAGCTGGTGGTAGGCCTCGGGGAGGATTTCCTCCATCTCCTGCAGAGGGCGGGGCGTCCGGATGCCCGCGACGACGTCCTCACCCTGGGCGTTGACGAGGAACTCGCCGTAGAGCGCCTTCTCACCGGTGGAGGGGTTGCGGGTGAAGCACACCCCCGTGCCGGAGGTGTCGCCGCCGTTGCCGAACACCATCTGCATGATGTTGACGGCGGTGCCCAGCTTGGCGGAGATGTTGTGCGCCCTGCGGTAGACCTCGGCGCGTGGGTTGCCCCACGAGCGGAACACGGCGTCAACGGCGCGGTCCAGTTGCTCGCGCGGGTCCTCGGTCCAGGCGCCGCCGAGGTGCTCCGAGGAGATCTCCTTGAACTCCGCGACAAGTTTCTTGAGGTCGTCGGCGTCCAGGTCCGTGTCCTGCTCGACGCCACGGTCAGCCTTCATCTGCAGGAGTGCGTCCTCGTAGGCGTGGCCGGGCACACCTTCCACCACCTCGCCGTACATCTGGATGAAGCGGCGGTAGCAGTCCCACGCGAAACGGGCGTTGCCGGTCTCCTCCGCCATGGCCCTGGCGGAGTCGTCGGACATGCCGAGGTTGAGGATGGTGTCCATCATCCCGGGCATGGAGTGAACGGCCCCCGAGCGCACCGACACCAGCAGTGGATTCTGGCTGGCCCCCAGCCTCTTGCCCGTGCGCTCCTCCAGCCTCGCGAGGCCATCGGCGATCTGTTCCTTCAGGCCCTCAGGCCACCTGCCGTTGTCCTCCATGGCCGCCACGCATGCCGTGGTGGTGACGGTGAAGGCGTCAGGGACCGGTACCCCGACCCGGGCCATCTCCGCGACGCCTGCGCCCTTGCCTCCCAGCAGGTTGCGCATGGTGGCGTCGCCTTCGGAGAGGTCATAGATGAAACGCTGCTCACTCATGTTCGCCGTATCTCCCTTGATCGACTCAACTGCCCTGAGGACTTCCTCGTCCTTGTCGATCCAGCGTATCCCTGAGTTTTCGCCCGTCGTGGCTGGGTCGGCAAACTGATCCCGTTTGCTACACGGCCGCCGTCCGGGGGGTCAGCTCCCAGGTGTGCTGGTCCACCGGGCGGCCGTGCACGTTCCGCTCGGCCAGCCACGCCATCTCGGCTGCAAGTCGTCCCTCGAAGTCGGCCCGGTCGAGTGCTCGCTCCGAGCCGCACCATGCGAGTTCCGCCACGGCCAGTAGCCGTGGGAAGAGGTGGTAGTGCAGCGCCGCCCGGTCGGGCATGAACTCGCACCACGCCGCCGCCTGGACACCCCGGACCTTCTCGCCGGCCGGGATCTGGATGTCCAGGATGTCGGCAACACTGATGGTGCCGTACATGCCGGCGGGTTCCGTGGGCACGGGTCCGCCGAGGCGGTTCAGGTACAGGACGTCAGCGTCGGCGAAGATCCAGGGGTTGCCGCTGCCGAGAGCCGCGGGCACCCCCACTTCCTCGCGCCAGCCGAAGATGAGTTCATCCCCGACGCAGGGGGTCTCGGTGACCTCATCCCAGGCGGCAAGGCCGCGACCGCGCGCCGACAGGGTCTCCCTCGCCAGGTCGGTGAAGCGTCCCTGCAGGGCCCGGGCGTCCGCGATGCCGTCGGCGGACATGCGCCGCATCATGGGCTGGTCGGCCTCCCAGACGCGGTAGTCGCACTCGTCGCCGCCGATGTGGACCACAGGGAACGGGAAGAGGTCACACACCCGGTTGAGGGCGGCGCGCAGGAAGTCCTCGGCGTCGTCGCTGGGCCACAGCAGGTCGTTGCGGTGCGTCCATGCCTCGGGCGCTTCGTCGGCGAGCGCCGGGTCGCCGAGATGGGGGTAGGCGCGGATGACGGCCGCCATGTGCCCGGGGAGGTCCATCTCGGGCATGACCTGGATGTCCAGCTCGGCGGCATGCTCCACGACGCGAGTGATGTCCGCGTCGGTGTACCAGCCGCTGGTGGAGCCGTCGGGGGCCCCGGCCAGCGTCTCCTCCCGCTTGGCGACGTCGACGTTGTCGTACCAGACGAACGGCTCTCGTGGCAGGTGTGCCCCAACCTCGATGACCTTGTCATAGCCGGGTATGGCGAAACGCCACCCAGCGTCGTCGGTGAGGTGCCAGTGCAGTCGGTTGAGGCGGTACCGGGCCATCAGGTCGAGGATTTCGCAGACCTCGTCGACGTTCCAGAACGTACGCGCGGAGTCGAGCATGAGGCCCCGCCACTCGTGCGCAGGGGTTTTCGGCCCTGATCGGTCTGGGATCGTCGAGTGGGACATGTCCATCCTCCAAAGTGATGCTCTACTGTGAGTGTCAAGGAACGTTACACTAAAGCATCGAACTGTCGCAGGGCCGCAACAGTGAACGACAATGGGCAAGCGCCAGAGCGACGACGAGGAGAGCCGTGTACAGCACCACCAAGGAGCGGGCCCTGGCCACGCTCATCACGCAGGGACCGATGCACAGGGCCGACCTGGCGCGTGCCCTCAGCGTCTCCCGCACCACCGTGACGAACCTGACGCAGGAGCTGATGTCCGACGGCGTCGTCGGCTCGGACACCGGCACGCCGCTGAAGGCAAAGATCTGGGTGAGTCCCGCTGCCGGCGTCCTCGTGTCCGTGGTATTCCGCCTGCGGAGAACGGTCGTGGCCGTGGGGTCGGTGGACGGCCGCGAGCTCACGATGCTGGAATCCGCCCAGCAACCCGCCGACAGAGGGGTCGGCAGGCTCGCGTCCGCACGCCGCCTCACGGCTGAGCTTCTGGAGACGGCAGGCCACCCCCGGGTGTTGGCAGCCCACGTGGCCGTCAACACCCAGATAGACGTGCGCACGGGAGAGGTCGTCGGGGGCGAGGCCTCCCGCATGTGGACAGGCGTGAACCCCCTCACCGCACTCCAGGAGACACTGGGCGCCCCCGTCGCGGTGGAGAACACCGCCCGCCTCTTTGCCCTGACGGAGCACCTTGCCCAGACTGGCGGGCCGTCCCGCAACCTGCTGTACGTGCACATCTCCCACGGCATCGCCATGGGACAGATTCTGCGGGGATCGATCGTCCAGGGCAGCCACGGCGGTGCGGGGGAACTCGGCCACATGAGCATCGATCTCGACGGTCTGCCCTGCGAGTGCGCCAACCGGGGCTGCCTCATGCAGTACGTGGACGAGAAGGCGGTGCTCATCCGCGCGCAGGCCATCCTGGGTCCCGACGCCACCCTCGATGACCTGTTGGCCGAGGCGCACAGCGGCTCCCGCGCCTGCCGCAGCCTCATCGGCGACGTCGGCACGGTGCTGGGGCGGGCCCTGGTGGGGGTTTGCCACCTCCTCGATCCCGACGTGATCGTCGTGGGCGGCACGTTGGCCCGTGCCGGGGAGCTCCTCGTCGATCCCGTGCGGCGGGTCCTCATCCAGCGAGCCCTCCCACTCAACGCGCGCGGCCTGGTGGTCACGTCGTCCGCGAACCCCACGCCGCACCGCACCGTGGTCGCGGCAGGGCTGCACACGCTTCGCTCGGACACCGAGCGGGTCGAAGCAATGGTGCGCGCCATCAGCGGCGTATCCGCGCCGCACTGACCTGCGGATCGATCCACGCATCACTCCTGCACATTTGGTGTCACGAACATTGACACTTGGTGGGGAAGAGACGACACTGGACGCGGTTGTGCAAGGTTGCACCAAGATCCCCCATTAGGAGACTTCAATGTCATTCACCCTCACTCGACGTGGACTGCTCTCGATGTCCGCCGTGGCTGCAGGCGGCGCCGCGATCGGCCTGACAGCCTGCGGCACCGACGACCAGGGCACCGACCCGTCCGCCGACGCCTCGGGCGTCACGGGCCAGAACGTTCGCGTGTGGTTCATGGAGGGCTCCATCTCCGACGCCGCCATCGCCCACCTCGAGACCACCTTCGCCAAGGAGAACGAGGGCAACACTCTCAAGGTGGAGATCCAGCCCTGGGACGGAATCGTCTCCAAGCAGCAGACGTCCCTCGCGTCGAAGTCCGAGAGCCCCGACCTCGTCGAGACCGGCAACACGCAGTCCTCCATCTTCACGAGCGTCGGCGCCTTCGCCCCGCTCGATGACATCTACGAGGACCTGGGCGGCGACGCCCTCATCCAGAGCTTCGTCGACGCCGGCCGCTGGGACGACAAGATGTACGCAATGCCGTTGTACGCCGGCGCGCGTGGCGTGTTCTACCGCAAGGACCTCTTTGAGGCCGCCAACATCGCCGAGCCCAAGACGCTCGACGAGTTCACCGAAGCCGTCATCAACCTGGGGAAGGCCAACCCCGAGGGCACCTCCGGTTTCTCCGGCATGTACCTGGCCGCGGTGGACGAGCACGGCGTCGAATCACTGATGTTCGCCGGCGGCGGCGACTGGGCCGTCCAGGACGGCGACAGGTGGGCCGAGAAGCTGACGGACCCCGCCACGATCGATGCCCTGAACCGCGTGCAACGCCTCTTCAATGAGGGCACCGACTACGGGCTGGACTCCCAGGCTTCGCAGAAGGCATTCGAGAAGTACTTCAACGAGGGCAAGGTGGGTGTGCTCGTCGCCTCCGGCAACGTCGGAGCCAAGATCGACCAGGCCATGTGGGACGCCGACAAGGTGGCCGTCATGCCCATCCCCGGCAAGAACGAGGGCGACGTGGGCCAGACCTTCGCGGGCGGCTCCAACATCTCCCTTGCTGCCAACGCCAAGAACCCGGCGCTGGCCAAGCAGGCGCTGCGTGTCATCTTCAGCGAAGCGTTCCAGAAGCTCATGGGCGAAGACGGCTGGGTCCCCGGCAACACCAAGTACGGCGACGCCATCACGGGCCCGTTCGGCAAGATCTCGGCCACCATCGTCGAGAACTCCAAGCTCAGCCCCAACACGCCGCAATGGGGTGTGGCAGCAGGCAACAACCTCCTGCGCGACTTCTTTACCTCGATCGCCCAGGGCAAGGACGTCAACGAGTCCGCCTCCAACTACGGCGCCCAACTTGAGGACATCCTCAACAAGAAGGCCTGAGGGCTGCGCACTCGACTCCTGAGTGCTTCACGTGTGGCCGGAGGGGCGACAACAGCGTCGCCCCTCCTCACCGAAAGGACATCGCATGTCTCACGACGTCTCGTTGCGTCGATCCCCCCTCTCTCACCGACTGGCGCCGTACGCATTGCTCGCACCGGCCGTCATCCTGGTGCTGGTGGCGCTCGGCTACCCGATGGTCCGGCAGTTCATCATGTCCTTCCAGGAGTTTGGTCTGGCCCAGCAGTTCGGCCAGGCGCCCCTGTGGGTGGGCCTCGACAACTACGCCACGATCGTCTCGGATCCGTACTTCTGGACGGTGCTGCTCAAGTCGCTCGTGTTCTGCGCCTGGACCGCCGGCCTGACCATGGTGATCGGCGTGGGCTTCGCCCTCATGATGAGAGATGCGTCCACGGCCGCCCGCACCGTCATGAACATCTCGCTGGTGGTCGTCTGGGCCATGCCTTTGATTGCGGCCCTGACCGTGTGGCAGTGGCTCGTGGACCCCAACTTCGGCCTCCTGAACTTCCTCCTCAGCACGCTGGGCCTCAGCCAGTTCCAGGGCTTCTCCTGGCTGGCCAGCAGCTTCTGGACCTTCTACCTCATTGCGTCGGCCGTCATCATCTGGGCATCGATGCCGCTGGTGACCATCTCCGTCTACGCCGCTCTCACGCAGGTCGACGAGGCCCAGATCGAGGCCTCTGAACTGGATGGCGCCGGCTACCTCAAGCGCCTCCAGCACATCATCTTCCCGACAATCGCCCCAGTGGTGGCCCTGATGGGCGTTCTGCAGGTGATCTGGGATCTGCGGGTGTTCACCCACATCCACGTCCTGCAGCAGTCCGGCGGCATCTCCACCGAGACCAACCTGCTGGGCACCTACGTCTACCAGGTGGGCATCTCCCAGGGGAACTACGGCGTCGCCTCCGCCCTGGCCATGGTCATCCTGCTCGTGACACTGGCAATCACAAGCAAGTACATCCACATGCTGTTCACGCGAGGGGAACTCCAGTGACCGATCACGTGACAACCACCCACGGCCTCGCGCCCGCGTCGCTCACCCCCGCCGCAGCTCGTTCGGCATCGGCCGTCGCCCCCACCCGCCGTCGTCGCCGCCAACGCGGGGCCAGCAACCCGGTGGTCAACGTCCTGCTGATCGTGGGCGCGCTGCTGTGGCTCATCCCCGTCTACTGGATGGTGAACTCCGCGCTCCAACCGGAGCGCAACCTGCTGTCCAACCCGCCGCACCTGTTGCCCGACACCCCGACGATCGCGAACTTCCAGGGCGTCCTGACGGACTCCTCCTTCTGGACGGCGATGGGCACCTCGCTGGTGGCGGCGTTCCTCACCGTCACGGTCACCACCGCCTGCTCACTCCTGGCGGCGCTCGCGCTGGCCCGGTTCGGCTTCCTGGGTCGTCGCACCCTCATCGTGGCCATCCTGGTGGTGCAGATGATCCCCGCCGAGGCGCTGTTCATCTCGCAGTACCGGATGCTCGACGGCTGGGGCCTCCTCAACTCGGTGGGCGGACTGTCGCTGCTCTACATCGGCGGCGTCATGCCGTTCGTGGTGTGGATGATGCGCGGCTTCGTCGGCGGCATCCCGGAAGAGCTGGAACAGGCTGCCATGGTCGACGGCTGCTCCCGCACCCAGGCCTTCGTCAAGGTCACACTGCCGCTGCTGGCGCCGGGCCTCGTGTCCACCAGCGTGTTCGCCTTCCTGCACTCGTGGAACGAGTACACGCTGGCTCTCGTCATGCTCTCCCGCGACACCTCCGTCACTCTGCCCCTGTGGCTGCAGTCGTTCCAGCAGGGCCTTCGCGGATCCGACTGGGGCGGTGTCATGGCCGGCTCCACCCTCATCGCCCTGCCCGTCATGATCATCTTCGCCTTCGTCCAGAACAAGATGACATCCGGCATGGTCTCGGGCGCCGTCAAGGGCTGACCCGCTCGTGCTCCTCTTTGGGCCCGTCGCACCGCCTCAGGCGGGCGGCGGGCTCAATGACGTGGTGCCGGCGGGCTTGCGGAGCCGCTGGCCCATCTTTTTGGCGCGGGTGTCCACCATGTCGATGATCCGGGCCGCAGCCTCCTCCAGCGCCACACCGGTGGTGTCGAGGATGGGGCAGCCGAGCTTGCGCTGGATGCGCCCCACCTCGTCGAGCTCGTCGTAGATCTTCGCGAGGTCGGCGTATCCGTCCTTGTTCCC
Source organism: Arachnia sp. (assembly GCA_039929445.1). Lineage (GTDB taxonomy): Bacteria > Actinomycetota > Actinomycetes > Propionibacteriales > Propionibacteriaceae > Arachnia. Next base: position 30,171 of record JBDSRF010000103.1, read on the forward strand.
GAAACCGCCCAGCCCCTTGACCCGCTGGCTGCGGATCATGAGCAGCCTCTCCGCATCGATCGTGAGCCCGACGATGCGCCACCGCTCCAGTTCGAACAGCTGCGACGGCGGCTCGATCCCCGGCACCAACGGCACGTTGACCACCTTGTAGCCCAGGTAACCCAGATAGATGGACAGTGGCGTCTTGCCGGAGCGCGACGCCCCCACCAGGCAGATGTCGCACTCGGCGAAGGCCTCCGGAAGTGCGCCGTCGTCGTTGCGGACGGCGAAGTCGATGGCCGACATCCGCACGAAGTAGTCGGCCTCCACCCCCACCGGCCGCATCGCGACCATGTCGGCTGGGGTGCCCGTCAACTCCTCGAGCGCCACCATGGGGCCCGTCATAAGGTCGGCGTGTGGCACGCCCAACTCCTTGCAGGCGTTGTCGATGAGGTCGGCCAGTTCCTTGTTGACGAGCGTGTACATCACCGCCGTCGGCCTGTCGGCACGCTCCCGAAGGGTCTGGATGACCTTCAGCATGGCCTCGACGGTGTTGAGCCGTCGGTGCCGCACGAAGGTGAAGTGGTGCCCGGGGAACTGCGCGACAGCCGCGCGGGCGATACGGACTGCCGACTCCCCGGTGGAGTCGGCGACGATGTGGATCTCCAGCAACTCTGCTGACATGGGGCCAACTCTAGCCACGCCGGCCACCCGACTACCGGGAGGGTCGCGGCAAAGTCACGCTTTTCGACCCCGCGCCCTCCGAATGGGATATTTTTGCGGTTACGTCCCGGGGGGAGGTGAGGGTCGTGTCAGCTGAGGACGCAGTCGCGGTCCCGCGGCCACATGTCGAGGATCTCGCCCACCTGTTGGTGCACAGCCCACGCACCGGCGCCCTGCTGCGTGCGCTTTCACTGTCACGCGGGTGCGGCTTTCCCCGCAACGACGGCATCTGGGCCGTGGGCGCGTCGGCGCTCCTCGGGGAGCCCATCCTCGATTCCGATGTCGCGACGGCGCTGGAGCAGGCCGCGGCCCACATTCTGGTGAGCCTCGAGTTCGGTCAGTTCGCCTACAGGCTGGCAAACCATCATCTGGTGGACGTGTTCCGGGCGGACCCCTCCCACACCTCCCAGGAGCGGGCAGTCGCCTGGCGCCTGCTGCGGGAGTCACGGACACTCAAACCGGTGCCGGAGTACCTGCGGAACTGGCTGCCCGAGCACCTCTCCGCCAGCGACGCGTGGGATCGTGTCCGCCTGTCCGACTTGGCGCGCATGGCACCCGGCCCGCTGGGGGCGACACTGACCCGCGACGTGGTCGGCACCGAGAAACTGTCCCCGCTCCTGGCAGCCACCGTTGCCGCCGCCAACGCCCACCCTGACGCCGGCGCCGAGGAGTGGCCGCAACTGCTCCGGGCTGCACGACGTCGCCACAGCCATGCAACGTCGGCCCCCAACCATCACAGGAGCTCACCATGAACACAGGCCACGGCCGCCGCAGGAGAGCCGAGATCCGCCCCGTGAAGGACGCCGTCGAGGATCAACTCCTCGCCCGCCCCGGGGTGGTGGGCGTCGACATCGGCGAGAAGTTCACGGGCGGGGAACCCACCGGAGAACTGGGCATCGTCGTCTACGTGACGGAGAAGAAGCAGGAGAAACTCCTGGCCGCCACAGAGCTGGTCCCCTCGACGATGGAGGGGGTCAAGACCGACGTCCAGGAGCTTGTCGTGGAGCTGCAACCGGCCATGCAACTCCTGCAGGCCGACACCCTCATTGACGCCGCGGCATACCCCCTCCTGCACGGTGGCATCAGCACGGGTCCCTCCCGCAGCGTGTACCTGTCCCCACCTGTGGTCGACGTGGCGGGCGAGTACACCTTCGTGGGGACGCTGGGCGCGATCGTGCAGGACCGGGGCAGCGGCGACACCATGGCGCTGACCAACTTCCACGTGGCCTGCGTCAACGACGAGTGGAAGGTGGGCGACGCGATGGTGCAGCCCGGTCGGCCTGATGGCGGGGATCCGGTCAGCGGTGAGTTCGGCTCCCTGACGCGTGCGCAACTGACACAGGGCACGGACGGGGCCGTTGTCACGGTGCATCCCGAACAGGAATGGGAGGCCACGGTGGAGGGAGTCGGCGAGGTGGCGGGCACCGCAGAGGCCACGGAGGGCCTGCTCGTGCAGAAGCGTGGCCGCACCACGGGCCACACCTTCGGGACGGTGGCCTCCACCGACGCGACGCTGAGCATCGACTACGGCGACGGCATCGGCCCTGTCACCCTCCGCAACCAGGTCCGGATCGACACCGACACCGCCCAGTCCGCACGGTTCTCCGACCAGGGTGACTCGGGATCGGTGGTCATGGACCTCGAACGACGCATCGTTGGCCTCCTCTTCGCCGGATCCAGCGACGGCTCCGCCACGTTCGCCAACCCCATCCTCGGGGCCTTCGATGCGCTCGACGTCGACCTGCCGGCCGTCGCGTCCCGGGAGGGCACCACCGCCGGGGGCGGGACTATCCTCGGGGTCCATGAGTAGCCACCCCGCCCTGCCATCGAGCGGTATCCCCGCGTGAGCGAGTTCGCACGGATCGGCGATGCTCCCCGGCCCGCAACCTCCCAGGGCATGGAGGAACGCCTTCGTCACGTGATCACCACGGAGATGGCACAGGATCCCGGTTCCACCGTGCGGGGACTTGACCGCGTCGGCATCCGCGTGACGGTGGAGGGAGCCGACATCGCCGGCCTCCACATCAATGCCACCGGGTTGGAGGTGGTGGCAGACGCCGGCGACGGGGACGCGCAGGCCATCAGCACGGACGTCACCGCTGACGTGGAGGACATGGCGCAAGTGAAAGCTCGGGAACCAGGGCTGCTGCGACGGGCAACGTTCACGGCAGCTCCGATGCTCTTCCCGGGCAGGACGCCGGTGGAGGTGCAAGCCGAAGCGGTGGACGTGCCGTTCGAGTGGCTGGAACTTGACGACGGCGGGCTCGCCATCGGGATGCCTGAGCACGTGTCGCGGGGACAACGCCGCGCGATGACCCTGCGGCTCCATGTCGCGTTCTCCCCCGACGACGTCCTCGCCGCCGTCATGACCGAAATACGTGGGGAACTCACGGACGTGAACGGCATGCGTCTGGACCGCGAGTCGCTCACGTTCACACGCAAGGGCCCCCGCCGCATCCGGATCCGCCTGAGCGTGCGGCTGCGCTGGAAGTTCCTGCGCGCCACGTGTCGTGCGCGTACCGAACTCCACATTGACAACCGCTTCGTCGCCCGCCTCAGCGGCACGCGCGTGACGAGCTCGAACCTGCTACTCGCTGTGGTGCTCAGGGGCCTGCGAGGCAAAATCAACCGGGAGCTGTCGAAGCCACTCGACCTGCAGGCGGAAATCGGGGAGCTCCTGGCGCTGCGCACGCTGAGGATCGACGCGGACACGGCGAGCGTGGGTGTGGCATTGGAGGCAGGTCTCGCATGAGTGACCGCCCTTGCGGGAGAGCCAGTCTCAGGCTCGGACGAGGAGCGTCGACCCTCCTTCGGGGAGGCGCGTGATCTCCACCCGCTCGGGGATACGTGCCTTCAGTTCGGCCACGTGGCTGACGATGCCGACGGCGCGGCCGCCGTCCTGCAGGCGGGCGAGTTCCCCGAGGACGCCGTCAAGCGTGTCGGGGTCCAGGGATCCGAAGCCCTCGTCGATGAACAGCGTGTCGAGGCTGATGCCGCCGGCCTCGCTGGTGACCACGTCGGCCAGGCCCAGCGCCAGACACAGCGAGACGTAGAACGTCTCCCCTCCCGAGAGGGTGTGGGGGTCGCGATTGCTCTCCGTGTGGTGGTCGCGCACGCTCAGCCCCAGCCCGGCCCTGCGGGCGCGACCTTCCCTCTCGTCGATCCGCAGCAGGGAGAACCGGCCCTCCGACATGACGGTGAGCCGGTCATTGGCGGCGGCCACGACGTCCTCGAAGCGGCGGAGCAGGACGAAGGTGGACAGCGTCGTGGACTTGGCGTTGCCCTCACCGGCGGTGGCGAGCTCCCCCATCCTCACCACGGGTGCGGCGTCCTCGGTGAGTGTGCGGTGCTCGTCGAGGACGCGTCCCAGGTCGAGTCGGGCGCGCTCGCACCGGTCCATGGCCCCCGCCGCTGTGGCGCGGGTGGCCGAGGCCTCCATCAGGCTGGCCCGCTGGCGGTCGTGCTCCTCCCGCGCGCTGGGCACGTCGACGAGTTCCCTGCCGGTGAGCGCGGCGACGGCGCCCTCCGCCAGCCCGCTGGCGACACGCGCCAGGTCGGTGTCGTGCCGTTGGACCCGCCGCTGCAGCAAGGTGGAGTCCGCCGGGTCCAGATGGGCGGCGCGGGCCACGTCGGCGTCCGCGAACTCCGCCTCGCGGAGCGCCTCCTCCAGCGTGGCCGTGGCGTCGGTGAACCTAAGCCCGGCCTCCCCGTGTTCTTGGCGGGCGTCGGCAAGTGTGCGGGCCCGTTCCAGCCGGGCTTCCAGCTTCTCGACTCGCGCCCCGACGCTGACGGAGCCACCGGCGCCGAGACGGCACCGCTCCTCGCCTTCCGCCAGGTGGTCCCGTTCACCGCGCAATCGTTCTCCCGTGGTGGCGGCGGCGGTCTCGGCAGCCCCGATCCGAACCCGGGCCTCATCGGTCGCCGTGTCGAAGGCGGTGATTCCGCGCTCAGCCGCCTCGATGAGACGGACGGCGTCCCGGGCGGCCGCCACGTCCACTTCCGCCGCGGCCAGCGCCTCGCGGGCGTCGACGAGGCGGGCGTGGCCGGCCGCCTCCTGTTGGGCCGCGACCTTCTCGACCAGCCGGATGTGGGCCGCACGGGCGTCCTGCAGGACCGAGACCGCCTCCTGGCATGCGCCCGTGGCGGCGTCGACGTCCTCAAGGCTCGCATGGTCCGGGAGTTCCGGGGCGGGCGAGGGATGCTCGGTGCCGCCGCAGACCGGGCAGGGGTCACCGGCGACGAGACCTGAGGCCAGCGTGCCCGCCATGCTGTTGATCCACCGCAACCGCACGGCGCCCTCGCGCTCGCTGGCGGCCGCGGCCCTGACCCCGGCCGCGGTCAGTTCTCGCTCGGCGCCCGCCAGTTCCGACGCCCACACCTGAGCCAGATGGGCGGCGTCTCTCACCGCTCGTCGCTGCTGCATGACCTGCTCGGCCACGGGCACCGGCATCGCGGACCGGCGGAGGTCATCCAGTGCCATCGTGAGTTGCTCGCGCTGCCCTGGCCGCTCCGCCATGCGGTTGCGGAGGTTCTCGAGTACCGCCAGCGACTCCGCAAGCGCCTCGTCAGCGTCGGTGAGCCTCCGGCACCGACCAGCCAAACCGGCCTCCAGCCGCGCCAGGTCCGCGAGTCCCCCGCGCTCGCCGCTGACGTCATCGATCACCCCGCGGAGCGAGGAGAGGTCCTCGAGGTCCGCCAGGTCATGGTCCGGGGTGTCCTGCAGTGCGGCGCAGGCCGTGGAGACCGCGTACCGCGCCCCGTCCATGCGTCCGCTGGCGGATCCGTGGGCGCGCAGTGATCCGGAGACGGTGGCGGCCCGCTGAGCCAGGGCCAGCCGTTCCCGGTCCTCCGCGACGGCCTCGCCCACCTCCGTCAGGGCCGACTGCTCGGCCAGAAGCGAGGCCCGTCGCCCGAGGTTCCGTTCCAGGTCCTTCTGGGAGTCCAAGAGGGTGCGCGCCGCGTGTTCTGCAGTTGTCGCGGTCCCGAGGGCCTCGACGGCCTCCTGAAGCTCCACGCGTCGGGCCGCCACAGCCCTGTCGGCGAGGCTTGTCAGTGTGTCCGCGTCGAGGGTGGCGCCCGCCTCGGCCAGCGCCGGCCCGACGGGGTCCTCGTCGTCCAGCAGGACCACGAAGGCCCTGACCGCCGCCGCCACCTCGCCCTGGGCGGCCGTGACCGTGCGGCGCGCCACGCGGGCCATGTCCTGCAACTGGTCCTGGACCTGTTGGTAGATGCCGGTGCCGAAGACGTCCCGCAGCACTTCAGCACGCTCGTCGGGCTTGGCGCGCAGAAAGGTGGAGAACCGGCCCTGCGGCAGCACGACCGTCTGCATGAACTGGTCACGGCTGAGGTGCAGAAGCCGCTGGATCTCCGCGCCCACCTCCTGGGCGCCGGAGGCCAGGGGTTCACCGATGGGGTCGTCGACGGTGGCCAGCCGCCAGAGCCGGGCGCTGGCGTTCTGCGGGGTGACCCCGCCGCCGCGCTTCTTGGGGCGGTCGTACGGGGGTGTGCGCCTGGCCTTGTGGATGCCGGCACTCGTGGAGAACACGACCTCGATGACCGGCTCGGCGAGCGGTGCGTGCGCCGACGGCAAGCGCGCGTCCAGGGCTTTCCCGAGGGTCCCGTAGAGGCCGTAGGTGATGGCATCGATGAGTGTGGACTTGCCCGCGCCGGTGGGGCCCTCGAGGAGGAACAGCCCCCCGGCGGACAGCTGGTCGAAGTCGACGTCGTGGCTGCCGGGGAAGGGGCCGATGGCCTCGATCCGCAGGCGGTGGATCCGCATCAGGCGCTCCGGTCCCCCGCCAGTGCGGCCTCGTAGGCGCGACGCAGCACCTTGGACTCGGCGTCGGAGGGGGCGGCCCCGCTGACGTCCTTGACGAACTCCATGCCCACCTGCACCGGGTCCTGAGCGCTCGTCACGGTGCGCAGCGGCAGGTCGCCCAGCGGCTGGGCGGGGCGGTGCTGGATGACAAGGGCGTGAGGGAAGCGTTCCTTGATGCGGGCGTGGAGCTGGGCCGGGCGGCCCGTGTCCGTGACGACGACGCGCACCCAGTCCTGCACCTGCTCGTCGAACGCCCGCGACAGGAGTTCCTCGAGGCTGCCAACGGCCTCCGACAGACGGCGGGGCCGGGGGGTGCCGACGAGTTGGACGTCGCTGACACCGTTCCCGTCGAGGGTCACCAGCGCACTGGACTTGGCATGGTGCATCTCGGAGAAGGAGAACGCGAGCGGCGAGCCGGCGTAGCGCGCCACGGGGCCGCGGACGTGGGTGTCGTGGGCGCGGCCGATGCGCTGGGGACCGTGCAGGTGCCCGAGCGCCAAATAGTCGAGGCCGCTGGGGCCTACGAGGGCGCCCAGTGGGACGGAGTCGACACCGCCCACCCGGATGTCGCGTTCGGACTCCGACGCCTCGCCGCCGACCACGAACGCGTGTGCCATGAGCACCGCGGGCACGCGGGGACCCGTGGTGCGGCGGGTGAGGAGATCGCCGTGGATGCGGCGCACGGCAGCCGTGGCCACGGCCTCGTGGGAGCGGGCCGGGACCACGAGAGCGCCGTCGTCGTCGAGGTGGGGGCCGGCCAGGCGGTGCCGGACCATGTCGGGGTCCAGGTAGGGCAGGGCGTACACCAGCGCGGAGCGTTCGCCGTCGATGCTGGGAATGACGATGGGCGTCCCCACGTCCTCCACGCGGGAGCGGACCACGAGGCGGTCGCGGAACAGGGGCGCCGCGAACCCCAGCCGGGTGGCGGAGTCGTGGTTGCCGGGGGTGATGACCACACGCGTGTGCTCGGTGAGTTCCACGAGGGTCTCGTTGAGCAGTTCCACGGCCGCGACGGGCGGGAGGGCGCGGTCATAGACGTCGCCGGCCACCAGTACGGCGTCGACGCTCTCGCTGCGCACCACGTCCAACAGGTGGGCAAGAAACGCTGCCTGGTGCTCGATGAGGTCGACCCCGTGGAGGGTGCGCCCCAGGTGCCAGTCGGAGGTGTGGAGGAGCCGCATGGTTCCCACGGTAACGGGGACCTCCGACAGGTTCGGGAGGGGTGTCCCGCGCGTCAGGTGTCGAGGTCCGTCAGCGCCATCCATTCCTGCCACGTGAGGTCCCGCCCCACGTAGCGCGGGGCGGTCAGCGGCCAGTCACGGGCGATCCAGTCCGGCACCAGCGCATCAAGCGCCGCCTCGACGGGTGAGCCGACGTACTCGTCGCGCACCCACCAGGAGATCTCCGCATCGGCGCCCGGCTTCTCGGGTGGGTCGATGTAGACGCAGCCGATGAGCTCGGTCTCCTGCGGGTCGAACAGGGCGAAGTTGAACGACTCGTGCGCCTCGATCTCGTCGGCGTGGTGCTGCAGATCCTCGCGGTCCTGCTCGGCGGTCATCGTGGCCGGCGGCCAGCCCCACGCCTGGCCGTAGATGGACCACAGCCGTTCCCGGGAGCCCATGACGGCGGGCATGTCCAGTGCCGTGTCGGCGGCGCGGATGGGTCGCAGGTGGTGACCGGTGGTCAGCTCGACGCGCACCGGATGCTGCCAATCATCCGGCAGCCACGGGGTCGGCGCAGATGCGGGATGCGATCCGGGAATCGACGGTTCCACCATTGGCCCATCACATCACGTTCGGGGAGGCCGCACGCCATCGGAGCCCTCACGGGTCTGGGCGTACGCATGCACGTCCTCCAACCCGCGCGAGGTGGGGTGGATCTGTCCGAAGCCGGTGACGGGTCGCTCCCATCCGGACACGCCGGGACGGGTCTGCTGCTCGAAGCGTCGCCGGAGCTCCGACGACAACCGTTGCTGCGTGTCCTGCAGGTGCGAGTCGTCGAAGCGGTTGTCGCGCTCGTCGGGGTCCTGCTGCAGGTCGTACAGCTCGCCGGGGCCGTCGACGCGTTCAACCAGTTTGTGGCGCCCGTCGGTGACCATCCGTGCGCCCCCGTACTCGCTGGCGACCACGACGAAGTCCTCACCGTCGGTGTCCTCGCCGCGCAGCACATGCGCGAACGAGGCCCCGGCCCCCCACCTGTCCTCGGGGACGGACACACCTGCCAGGTCGCAGAGTGTGCGGTGCAGCGAGACGCTCGACAGCAGTGCGGCGCTGGTACCCGTGGCGCCACCGGGGAGGTGGACCACACACGGCACCCGCACGGAGTTGTCCCAGAAGTTGAGCGGGTAGGTGCCGTTGCCCTTGCCCCAGATGCCGTGCTGTCCGCAGCTGAACCCGTTGTCGGAGAGGTAGACCACGACCGTGTCGTCGGCCACCCCCTGCTCCGCCAGCAGGCCACGGATCCGGCCCAGCGAACTGTCCACCGCCGTCAGGGACGCGCAGTAGCCGGCCAGATGGCGGTGCGGGTCGGCGAAGGCCGCAGCGAAGTCGTCGGTCCTGGGCGCCACCCACGGGTGTGGCTTCTCGCGGGGGACCGACGGGAAGTCGGTGTCGGCGTAGAGGTCCACCAGTTCCTGCGGATGATTCTCGATCCACGGGTCGTGGGGCGCCGTGAAGTTCACCTGGAGGTAGAACGGTCGGTCCCGGTCGCGCGTGGCCAGGAAGTCCAGTGCACTCCCCGTGACGGCGTCGGTGAAGTACCTGGGCTCCTCCGCCGGTTCGCCATCGCGCCAGATGGGCGCGCCGTAGTAAGGACCGCCGCCGTAGCGGTGTGCGAACCAGAACTCGAAACCGGGAGCAGGCTCCTGGGAATGACCGACGTGCCACTTGCCGCTCATGGCGCACTGGTAACCGGCATCGCCCAGCACCTCCGGGGTGGTGGGCTGACCTTCCAAATACCGATCGGGGTGCGCGTCGGGATGGCGCCCCCCGATGAGCCAGTCGTGAACTCCGTGCCCTGAGGGCATCCGTCCCGTCATCATCGACGCGCGCGACGGGGAGCAGACCGGAGAGGCGCAGTACATCTGGTCCAGCTCCAGCGACTCCTCCAGGAACGCCTCCATGTGCGGCATCACCAACTCCGGCATGCGGTGCGGCATGGCCCACCTGCCTTGGTCGTCGGTGAGGATCACCACGAAGTTGGGTCTCGGCCCCGGGCTCGTCTCGCTCACGACGTCGCTCCTCTGCATGGCCTCTGGGGCCCACGTGGATTCGTTCAGGTCAGCCTATTCTCGCCGGCGCACCATCGTGGCAGAAGGTCTGGTCCCGCGTGGACCCACGATGTAGGTCCTGCCCAGCGGTGAGGTCCAACACAACTCGACCAGCCCCCTGCGTCGGACCTTCCAGGCACCCAACGTCTTGGCCCGGTGCACCAACCGCACGAAGGGAGCCAACCCCCGGACACTCGTCTGGCCCGACTCCCAGAGGTGACCGAACCGGTAGGCCACGAGGTGGTCCAGGTCCTGGTGTTCGGAGCTGCTGGAACTGAAGGGGAACGCCTCGTACGGGGACCCTCGCCTCACGGCATCGCGCACCTGCTCCGGGATCTCGTAGGAGTCCACGGGTGCGATGTTCGAATCATCGACGACGGGGCGAACGGTGACGCGCGTACCCGCCAGGAACTCCGGCAGCGACGCCACTGTCAGCGGACCGAAGCCCTCGATGCGCGCCACCCCGGAATCAGGATCCACCACAGTTTCCTCGGCCAGGTGGACGTACACGACGGTCCTCCCCTTGGGATTCCACACCCGCGGCGAGGCGGGGTTCGTGGGGTGGGAGGTTGTGCCCGTCGTGAGCCACGACAATGCCGTCGCGGGATCCGACAGCATCCCCAGCGCCGCGGCTCGCCGCTGGTCACAGGTTCGTCCGTCCCCAGACTCCCCCATGACCTCCGCCAGTCGGCCCAGCGTCCTCTGCAGGGCTGCGGCATCGCGGGACGCGAGGCTGGCCCACATGTCCGTGGTGCCCCCGAGATCGGAGCCGAACACCACCTCTCGGGCTTCGCGGGCCGCTGCCTCCTGCTCCGCCGCCAGTTGCGGGTCCGCCTGTGCCACCCACCCCCTGGTGAGGCGCTTCAACCGCTGGAACGACAACCGCCCCACGGACCGGGCGACGCGCTCATCCACCCAGGCAGCCGCGGGGGCCGCCAACTCACCGGTCATCGCCGCGAGCGCCTCGGCCTGCCAACGCGGGATGAGTCCGCGCAGGAACGAGTCCCACGTCCGAGGGTGCCGGTGCTTCAGTTGCAACACCCCCGCCACCATGGTGAACGCCGTCCTCCGGGAGACTCCCAGAGCCGGCCCCAGTTCCAGACACAGGAATTCGGAGACACCCGGCGTTCCGTCCCCGCCGGGATGGATGGTCTTTTCAGCCAACTCGGGTACCAGCGTGTCCATGTCCACCGAGTACGTCTCCGCCAAGTCCGCCAGCGCGACAGCCTGACGGATCTCGGCACTCCGGATGTCATCGGTGGCTGCCAGGATCCTCTCAAGTGTTTGGTTCGCCCGTTCCTTGTCCATGTTCCATGGTCCCGCGCACCACTGACATTTTTAGAACACGTGTACATATTGGGCCGAACAGGCCTCCGACCCGACGCACCCCAGGACTAGAGTCGGAGGATGCCGCCATCACCCCACCCGTCCGGGGAGGCCTACACCCCGGACCCACGGCGGTGGCTAATTCTCGCAGTGCTGATGGTGGCGCTCTTCATGTCGCTGATCGATGTGAGCATCGTCAACGTCGCCCTTCCCTCGATCCAGCTGGGGCTCGACGCCAGTCAGTCGCAGCTGCAGTGGGTCCTCTCCGGCTACGCATTGGCTTTCGGGGTCGGTTTGGTGGCAGCTGGACGCGCAGGTGACCTCTACGGTCGCGGGGCGCTGTTCATCACTGGGGTCGCGCTGTTCACCGCGTCGTCGATGGCCTCCGGTCTGGCGCAGGACGCCACCACCCTGAACATCGCCCGTGCATTTCAGGGAATCGGGTCCGGGTTGTTGAACCCACAGGCCGTCGGCATGATCCAGCAGCACTTCCGTGGCGAGGAACGCGGACGTGCCTTCGGGTTCTTCGGCGCGGCGGTCGGGGTCTCCGTGGCCATCGGGCCCGTGCTTGGCGGGCTGCTGATCCAGGCGTTCGGGATGGAGCACGGCTGGCGGTGGGTGTTCTTCGTGAATCTTCCCGTGGGCATCGCGGCGATTGCCCTGGCGGCGCGCTGGTTCCCCAAGCCACTGTTCGACAACCAAGCGGCCGAGGGTGTGCGGGCGCCGTCGGTGATGCGCGATCTGGACCCCGGTGGGGCCGTGCTCCTCGGGCTCGCCGTGTTGGCGCTGCTGCTGCCGTTCGTCGAGTCCGGGGCAGGAGCCTGGACGTGGGTGTCGCTGCCGATTGGTCTGGCGCTCGTGGCGGTGTGGCTGTGGTGGGAGCGACGCCAGAAGCGGCACGATCGCAGCCCCATGGTGGACCTGGAGATCTTTCGCGTGGCGAGCTTCGCCAACGGCGCGCTGCTCGTGTCGTTGTACTTCGTGGGCATCACCAGCGTGTGGGTGCTGATCGCGCTCTACATGCAGGACGGTCTGGGTCACACCGCACTGGCCGCGGGCCTGATCGGTCTCCCGAGCGCGATCCTGTCCGGTCTGGCCGCGCTGTGGAGTGGACGCCACGTCACCAGGCTGGGCCGACCACTCGTGATCTGGGGGTTGTACGCCGCGCTGGTGGGGCTCTCCACCAGCATCCTCGTGGTGTGGTTGCAGTCCCTCGGGGTGGCGAGCGAGTGGTGGCTACTGCTCAGCCTCAGCTTCATCGGGGTGGCACAAGGCATGGTCATCAGCCCCAACCAGACACTGACGCTCGCCGACGTGCCGCTGTCCTACGCCGGCAGCTCCGGCGGCATCATGCAGACCGGGCAGCGGATCGGCACGTCCGTGGGGATCGCGATCATCACCGCGCTGGCGTTCCGGGTGCTTGCCAGCAGCGGCTGGTCCTGGGCGTTCATCGCCGGTTTCGCCGCCATCATGGTGGTGGTGGTCGTGACCCTGTTCGTCGCCTACAACGACATGCGACTGCGCCGACAGGCCGCATAGGGCATGCCACAGTTTCATCCACCACACATTCCGGGGTCACTGCTGTCCTAGCATCTTGACATGTCAGCCCTCCTCAGGCGCCGCATCGGCACGGTCGCAGCGATCCTGTTCGTCATGATGGCCACCGTCTTGGCCCCTTCCACAGCGGCCGCCAAGCCCGCGGTCACGGCGTCGTCCATCGAGTCGGTGCGCATCGCCTACCGCGAGTTCGCAAAGCTCCAGCAGGTGCCATCGGGATGGACGGGAGCCACGGCAGGGTGCAGGGCTGGCGCCGTGAAGGAGGCCTACCAGGACGCAATGCTCCGCCGCATCAACATTGTTCGCGGACTGGGCGCTCTGGAACCGGTCACCTTCGACGCCCACTACAGCTCCAAGGCCCAGCAGGCGGCCCTGATGATGGGCGCCGCGCGCGACCTCCAGCACTACCCCGACAGCAACTGGCCCTGCTATGCACCGGCCGGGGCCGAAGCGGCGAGGAACTCCAACCTGTCGCTGGGCGGCAGCGATCACATCGAGAACTACATGGACGACGCCGGCCCGGAGAACGGCAACGTCGGGCACAGGCGGTGGATCCTCCACCCGTCAACGAAGACGATGGGGGCCGGGTCGACCGACATCTCCAACGCACTCTGGGTCATCAGCGGGAACCAGGACAACCCCGCTGGCCCGTCCTGGGTGGGGTGGCCCGCGGCCGGGTTCTTCCCCCAGCAACTACTTCCACACCGCAGTGGCCGATGGTCGCTGTCCGCCGACGACCGGTCCACCGATTTCTCCCGGGCGACGGTCAGCCTGACGGGCCCGGCAGGCCCTGTCGCCGTCAGAGCGACGGCCACGGAATCGGGCTACGGCAATGACACGCTGGTGTGGAATGTGCCGGAGCTTCCCGTGGTCAACGGCGGCGGGGTGGTCACCTACACCGTCGCCGTCGGCAACATCATCCGGAACGGCGAAACACTCGCCCACACCTACGAGGTCAAGCTCATCGACGGCAACTGGGTCGACGTCTACGTCACCCCCGGAACCCACCACATCAACGGGCGCGACTGGCGGACTGCCTGCTCGCTGTACTCCTCGACGGTGGACCGGTGCCGGACCGAGATCTGGGCCACCACCGCCACCGACACCGGGGGAAACTGGGTGCAGACCAACGGCTGGGTCTTCAACAACCTCACCTACAAGCCGAGCCCGCGGGGCAACTGGCAGGGCAACCCCCTGGCGACGCCGGGGACACACATTGTCAATGGGCGGCTGTGGCGCACCCAGTGCGACAACGCCTGGACCGGACGCAACGCCTGCCGGTCGGAGATCTGGGCGACGGTCGTCGCGTACGAGAACGGTGCGTACCGGCACAAGACCACGTGGGTGTTCAACAACATCGCCATCTTCCGCCCCTGACGGAGGTCCTGACGCCCCAGTTCAGCTCTCGCGAGCCACGGCGGTGTTCAGGTACATCATGGATTGATACTCCTCAGGCTGTGACGGCCGTGCATCGTCGTTTGATCAGGTTGAGGTATCAGTCGCAGCCAACGGATTGTCCTGTCGGATATGAAGGATCTCGTCATGCAGCCTTCGGTCGGTGGGCTGCAGACCGTCGAGCACCTCGTTGAGTGTGACACTTGACGCCCGCACTTCGCGATTCTCCCATGTGATGAAAAGTCGAGAGTAGTCCGAGCCAGCCGCGCCGACCGCATGCCGCCAGTCCGGATCCTGTTCGATTGTGTGCCAGGCGGAAGGACCAAACTTCAGTTGGAAGTGTGACTCACCGGACTCGTTGCTCTCGTCGGCCATCCGAAAGTTGATCGTCCACTGATAGATTCCGGAGTATCTTGCGCTGACCTCGCGGACGAATCCCTCCCCCAGTGAGCCGTTGAGCTGCCCTCTCAGGGTCTCATCACTGAAGTTTTTTAGGCGAGCCTTAATGCGCTGCAACAGCTCACGGCTGTCGCCGAAACGGTCTTTGGACTGCTCCGCCAAGTCGCTGGCGAACTGCTCCCCAGCCACATCGTGGCGCATCAACTGGTATCGGTGCGCCTCTCCCATTTGACACATGGCGACAACGAAGCCAAGCACGCCTTGATCATCCATAAGACCCTCCCCCTCCACGAATTTGCGGTGCATCTGCGCGATGAACGAGTACGCCTCCGGATTCTTCCGCTGATAGTTTCTGTCGGCTGCCAAACCGCTATGAAGTCGAGCCAGCAGGGTCGTGTATGTCAGGACTGCGGCCCGCTCCCAACCGTTCTTGAGTAGAGAGCGCTCCTCATCTTCACAAAGTAGGACCACAACACTGTGATCACGCTGTCGCTTGCCATACGCGAGGTAACCGGCATAGCTGTGACCGTGTCCGTCGGATGTGTGGAAATTTTCCACGACGATTGCGACACTCACACTCTCCAGTACGAGGTCGGCAATGTCACCCGGAACGCCCGGCTCCGCGGTGTTCACTTCCTGTTGCACCCAGTAGCCATCGTTGGGACTCAGCTTGGCTGCCGGACAGGCTCGGTTGACTTCTTCGATGAAGATCCTCGCGAACCTCTCACCGAGATTATGGGACCCGTTCGCATCCAGCAGCCACCTGAAGACGTTCGATATCTGCTTCTCATGGAGGCCGTGGTGCATGACGTCGAAAACGTTGAAGCCCAGGTCCTGCGGTCTGCCGAGAACGGGAAGAAGCCTCGCCACGAGATCACCTGACACAGCGCCTCCCAAAGCAGTACGGTCACCCATGCGTGGACGATACCCCGTTCCTTATGGAAGAGGTCGTTCCCCAGGCATTGGGAACGACCTCTTCAGTCTCGGTGTGCCCAGCCAATCTTCATCGAGAACGACGATCACTGTCACCGGGTGCGAAAGCGTCACTAGTCATCGAAGAGGAACCTTCCTTCAAACGAGCGTCTGCCTAGAGAACCCATTCAAGGGGAACTCACCAGCTCCCCATGTTTCGGCCCGACGCAGCTACCCAGTGGATACGCTCACGGCATTTCCGACAATCCACTTTACGAAATCACTTCCCACATCGCTGGCAAGAACGCGAAAGTTCGTGTGTATCTCGATCGGATCGAATGGGATCGTGGAAAGTCCATCTCCGGCGGAAAGATGACGGCCGCTGTGATGACCTTGGGAATGTCGACGGCGGTGACCGGATTACGCACACGCAAGGGCGCAGGCACGGAGATGATTCCCATGCGTTCCATTTCCTCCGTGACCACCAAGCGGGATTCGATGACCAACGACATCGTCTCTGTGATCACCACCGGCAACTCGATTGACATGCGCTGCTCACGCAAGGAAGCCGAGCAGTTGAAGTCTTTGATTCTGCGAGGGATCAACGGACAGTTGGTGCGGTCGAGCGCTCCTATCGGTCAGCCCACGGCACCTGCTGCCATGACTCCTCCTCCGCCACCGCCGCCCTCTGCCGAACCCGCACAGCCCGCTGATTGGTACCCGGACCCCCGCGGCGAGCAACGTCTTCGCTACTGGGATGGCTCGCAGTGGACAGCTCACACGGCGCCCTAGCGGTCCGTCCGGTCGAGGAACTGAACAAATGTTGTGCCGGCCGATCACCCGCGTCACCCACAACTCCCCAGCAGTCTGAGCAGCATTCCAAGGTTGGGGTGGCTCTGGCTCTGCAACTCCCCCGCGTCCTGCCCGGCCGTCGGGCCCTGGCACGCCGCCGCGATCTGCTCCTCCAGCGACCC